>CAYRZF010000036.1:0-1200 GCA_964428805.1 uncultured bacterium
GGTCGTTTAGAATAGCCTTGCCATGGACTTCTCCTACAGCGAGAGGGAGGAGGGGTTCCGCCGGGAGCTCCGCGAGTGGCTCCAGCGAAACCTGCCCGAGCATCGGAAGCAGTTTCCCCCCTCCGACGACGAGCTGACTTACCACCCGGACAAATCGTTCGACTCGAGCCTAGCCTGGCACAAGCGTCTCTATGCCGGCGGCTGGGTGGGGATCCACTGGCCGAAGGAGTTCGGGGGGCGCGGCGCCAGCCTCGTGGAGCAGATGATCTTCGCCGAAGAGATGATCGCCGCGGGCGCTCCGCCGGGCGTCAACATGATCGGCCTCACCATGGTGGGGCCGGCCGTCATCCACCATGGAACCGACGCGCAGAAGGGGCGCTGGCTCCGGCCGATCCTTTCCGCCGACGAGATCTGGTGCCAGGGCTTCTCCGAGCCGGGGGCGGGAAGCGATCTGGCCAACCTCTCGACGCGCGCGCTGGAGGACGGGGACCACTTCGTCGTCTCCGGCCAGAAAGTCTGGACCTCCAACGCTCATCGCTCCCATTACTGCATCCTCCTGGTCCGCACTGACCCCCAGGCGCCGAAGCACAAGGGGATCTCGTGCCTCCTGGTGGACATGAAAAGTCCCGGCATCACGATCCGGCCGCTGGTCCAGATCACGGGCGATGCCGAGTTCAACGAGGTGTTCTTCGATCAGGTCCGGGTGCCCAGGGCCCACCTTCTCGGCACGGCGAACGGCGGGTGGGACGTCGCGATCACGGTCCTGATGTACGAGCGGATGGCCATCGGGAACACGATCTTCCTCCACCAGTATATTGATCGGGTGCTCGAGCTGGCGCGGCGCTGGCCCCGCGGCGAGGGAGTGGCCTCGGCCGATCCCGTTCTCCGTCAGAGCCTGGCGCAGGTGTACATCGAGGGGCGGGCGTTGCGCCTGACGGGTCTCCGCTACGTCACCCGCCAGCTTCGAGGGGAGGCGCCGGGACCCGAGGGGTCGGTGTTGAAGGTGGCGTTCACCGATACCTACAAGAAGATGGCCGAGGCGGCGGTCCAGATCCTCGGCCCCTGGCACCAGCTCTGGCGCGGCACCCCGGGAGCGCCGGACGGCGGGCGCTGGGCTTTTCAGGCTCTTTTCGCGCTTCGCTTCGGGATCGCCGGCGGCACCACCGAGATCCAGAAGAACATCATCGGCGAGCGCATGCT
>CAYRZF010000036.1:1300-21034 GCA_964428805.1 uncultured bacterium
ATGACCGAGGCGGCGCGGGCTGCCGGGGAGATCGCGCTGAAATACTACCGGCGGGGCGTGGAGGTGACGCTGAAGCCGGATGGGTCTCCGGTGACCCGGGCGGATCGCGAAGCCGAGCAGGTCATCGTCGAGATTCTCGGCGGCGCCTTTCCGGAGTCCGGTTTCCTCGGCGAGGAGCTGGGTGAGCGAGGCTCGAAGGAGATGCGCTGGATCATGGACCCCATTGATGGGACGCGAAACTTCGTCCGCGGGATCCCGATCTGGGCCGTGCTGATTGCCCTCGAAGAGCGCGGTGAGATCACCGCCGGCGTGATCCATAACCCCGTGACCGGCGAGCTCTACACTGCCCGGAGAGGGCAGGGAGCGTTCCTCGGGGGAGCGCGGCTCCGGGTGTCGGACATTTCCTCGCTCGACCGGGCCACTCTGATTCACGCGAGTGTCGGCTTCCTTCGAAGCAGTGGTCACTGGGAGGGGTTCATCCGCCTGGTGGACGCCACGGAGCGACAGCGCGGTTTCGGCGACTACATGTGCTATACGGTCCTGGCCGAGGGGAAGGCCGAGCTGGCCATGGAGTCGGACCTGAAGCCCTGGGATGTCGCCCCCGTGAAGCTCATGGTGGAGGAGGCGGGGGGGCGATTCACCGACTTCGCCGGGGTTCCCTCGATTTATTCAGGCACTGCCCTGGCCAGCAACGGCAGGCTTCACGACGCCGCCCTCAGACTGATCAAGGGCGGCTAGGCCCAATGGACCTCGACCCAGCCGCCCCGCGACGCTGATTCCAACACGGCGTCGAGCACCGCCTGAGCCCACATCCCATCCTCAAACGACGGCGACGGGTTCTCGCCCCGTCGGATCCCTGCCAGGAGCTGTTTCACCAGGAGCGCGATCGTCGCTTTGCCGGTAATCTCAAGCTGATCCCCCTCACCCGGGGAACGCGGGAGCCCGGACCGAACCTTCACGGGCTCAAGCCCGCTGGTCCCGGAGGCGGCCCGCAGCTCGCCTAGATACCAGCGCGGTCCCTGGCGGGTGAGCCGGTAGGAGAGAGCGCCCCGGCTGCCGTAGGCCTCCAGCGTCTGCTCGTTGCCGGCGCGGGCGACGCGGCTCGCCAGGAGCGTGACCAGGGCGCCCGACTTCAGTTCTGCCGTCACCGCACAGAAGTCCTCGGCGTCCGCGGGCCTGTCTCCCCCCGGCACTGTTCGTGAGGGATACGCGATGCCGGACCGCGCCGAGACCCGGGCGATCTCTCCGAAGTTCCACCGGGTGAGATCCACGAGGTGTACCCCGAGATCGCCCATGGCGCCGTGGCCCGCCTGGGCCCGGTCCATTCGCCACGTGGGGGGCGTCGCTTCATCCGCCCATCGCGGGACCAGGTAGCGCGCGCTCGCGTGGAAGAGCCTGCCGAGGAACCCTTCCTCCACCATGGCGTGAAACCGCTGCATGGCCGCGGAGAAGCGCCAGTTGAAGCCGGTCATCGCCACGCGCTTGGCCCGGGCCGCGGCCTCGACCATCTCCCGAGCTTCCGCGCGGTTCAGCGCGAGCGGTTTCTCGCACAGGACGTGGGCTCCGGCCTCCAGGGCCCCGAGCGCGATCGGACGATGCAGATGCGGTGGTGTGGCGATCACCACGATCTCAGGCTGGGCCTCGGCGAGCATCGCCTCCCAGCGGTCGAAGATTCTGGGGACTCCGTACTTGTCCGCGATGGCTTTAGCCTGAGCCTGATTGCGCTGGCAGAGGGCGACGACCTGGCAGCCGTTGGCCTGGAAGGCCGGGATATGGGCGCGGCCAAATCCTAGCCCGACGATGCCGACCGTGTGCGCCCGCTTCGCCATCCCTCAGGGCTCCCGGGATTACAGGACGTGGAGCAGCGGGCGGGCCCTCAGGCTTCCACCCTGCCAGAAGCCCGTCTCCCCGAGCCACCCGAGGGCGGCGTCGGGATCGGGCGTCCTCAGCAGCGCGAGCGTCGCGCCGTCCTCGAAGAATCCCCCGAAGGCCAACCGTCCGGAGCCGCGCAACTCGATCAGCGCGAAGGTTGCCATGTCCGCCTCCAGGGCGATCCCCTCCACGACCGTCGCTTGCCGTGAGCCGTCAGTGACCACCGGCGGCGACTCCCAGGGCTCAATGAACTGCGAGAAGGTTCGGAGCGCATAGTTCGTCCAGACCTTGGCCAGGAAGTAAGGGTCCTCCTCGATGAGTCGGACCACGTCAGCGGGTTGAGCGACCCGGTAGAAGAGGTCGGCCGTGCGGCCGTCGGGGGCCGGGCCGCCCCCGATCAGGAACCCCTGGGCGCGAAGTCCGAGAAGCCGCTCGAGGTGAGCCTGACGGTGCGGGGTCCGCCGCTCGAGATAATCCTCCGCCGCCACGATCAGTCCGTGATAGACGAGCATGTTCCGTGAAGCTTAGCACCCGATTTTCTCCTCCGGCAAGCCCGTGGTACGCTGAGGCGGAAGAGGAGGCAGCCGATTCTCACCGACATTCTCCCGAAAGAGCTCGAGGACGCTTACCGCGCGGGTCGCCTCGGCGCGACCCACCTCGACCTTTACCGCACGTTCCGGGCCCGCTATCCGTTCGCGCTGGACGGGTTTCAGACGCGCGCGATCACGGCGATCTTGGAGGGTGACTCGGTCATCGTCTCCGCCCCCACGGGGTCGGGGAAAACGCTGATCGCCGAGTTCGCGATCCACCAGGCCTTGCTCCGGCGCCAGCGGATCGCCTACACGACCCCGCTCAAGGCCCTCTCCAACCAGAAATACGCCGACTTCTCCCGCCAGTTCGGGGTCGCCGAGGTCGGGATCCTCACCGGCGACGTCAAGGTCAACCCGCGCGCCCCGGTCCTGGTCATGACCACCGAGATTCTCCGGAACATGTTCTACGCCGGTGGGCTGCCCGGACTCGCCGCGGTCGTCCTTGACGAATGCCACTACATGGGCAACGTGGGTCGCGGCACGGTCTGGGAGGAGATCATCGTGAACGCCCCCAAGGACGTGGCCCTGGTGGCACTGTCGGCCACCGTCGCCAACATCGCCGAGATCGCGGACTGGATCGGCCTCGTCCATCGCCCGATCGTGCCGGTCATCCATCCGGAGCGGCCGGTGCCGCTCGAGTACCTCATGGTGGACCTCGCCGGGGAGATCCACGCCCTCGAGGCGGTGCGCCGGGGCAAGGTCCGCCTCGTCCGAGACGCGGAGGACGGCGGGGATCGACGGGGCGATCGCCGGCGCTGGGTTGCCCGTCGCGTGGCGGACCCGACGCTCGTGATCGCGGATCTGGCGGAACGCGGCTGGCTCCCGGCGATCTACTTCATCTTCAGCCGGGCGGGGTGCGAGCGGGCGATGGAGAGCTACCTGGCGGAGGGGGAGCCGCTCCTGACGCGCCCGCAGCAGCGCGAGGTCGAGAGCGCGATCACCGAGGCCAGCCAGGAGAGTCCCGCGATCGCCGAGTCCCCCCTGAACCAGACGATCTTCCAGGCGCTCGGGATGGGAGTCGGACTTCATCATGCCGGCATCCTGCCCGGCCTCAAGCGGCTCACCGAGCTCCTGTTCGAGCGCGGCCTGTGCCGGGCGGTCTTCGCGACCGAGACGATGAGCCTCGGGATCCACATGCCTGCCCGGAGCGTCGTGCTCCAGGGGCTGACCAAGCGCACGGACCGCGGATTTAGAAGCCTCACCCACAACGAGCTGACGCAGATGGCCGGGCGGGCGGGGCGGCGGGGGATCGACCCGGAAGGCAAGTGCGTCATCGCGTTGGACAGCCGCGACAGCTTGGAGGACGCGCTGCGGACGGTGGACGGCCCTCCCGAGCCGGTGGAAAGCCAGTTCAGGCTCGGGTACGGCTCGGTGGCTCTCCTGCTGGAGACCGGGAAGGATCAGGAGACGATCCGGCGCATTGTCGAATCATCCTTCGGCCAGTATCAGAACCTGAAGCGGATCCGCGGACTCGAGCAGGACGTCGAGGGGATCCGGGTGGCGCTGGCGGAGGCGCGGGAGTTCCCGGCGCCGTGCGGGGACTTCTCCCGCATCGGACGGTACCGCCAGGTGCGGGCCGAGTTGGAGGCCCATCGGCGCGCTTTCGCCGGAGGCGCCGCGCGCCGAGGCCAGGCCGTCGCCCAGGCCGAGCCCGGCCGCCTCATCCTGCTCCGCCGCCGCGGGGGAGGCAGCCTCGGGGCGATTCTCTCCATTCACAGCGTCCGGGGGTCCCGGGTGCTCGTGGACACCCTGCTTCCGCACGGCGCGGTGGTCCGGGTCAAGTCGGGGAACATCAAAAAGGTCTTCTGGGCCACGCCACCCCTGCCGGTTCCGCGTGACTGGCGGCAGCGCCGGAACGGTCTCGCCGAGCAACTGCGGCGGCTGTCGCTTCCCGATCTCATCGAGCGTGAGCGCGGGCACGGCAGCCAGGCAGAGCTCGCCGCCATCGAGTGCCATCGCTGCCCGTGGGGGGCCCAGCCCCGATGTGACCCGGCCTGGAAGCATCTCGAAAAGCTCGAGACGACGTTCCGGCAGCGGGACGAAGTGCTGGAGGCACTCAAGAATGCCTACTGGCAGGAGTTCTGCCGGGTCGTGGAGGTGCTCGAAGAATTCGGGGCGGTGAAGGGCGGGTGCCTTCTGGCCAAGGGGCAGCTGGTGGCGGGGATCCGCCATGATAACGAACTCCTGGTGGCTGAAATCGTGGATCGCCGCATCCTGGATAACGTCTCGCTGCCGGAGGCGGCCGCCCTCTGCTCCTGCCTGATCGAGGAAGCGCGGTCGGGGGAAGACGCGGCCTGGCGTCTTTTTTTGAAAAAACGTCCCGGTCTGAGGAAGAAGCTCCATCAGATGGAAGCCGCCGCCGAGGCGGTGTGGAAGGCGCAGCGTGCCCGTCACCTGGCGCTGCCCGGCGGGGTGCAGCCCGGCTTCATGCCCGCGGTGTTCCGGTGGGCTTCCGGCGACGACGATTGGGCCGGGATCGTGGAAGAATCCTTCGGCGGCCACGAGGGAGACCTCATCCGGGCCATGCGGCGGCTGATCGATGTGCTGCGCCAGCTCGCCGACTCGCCGCACGTGGCGGGCCCTCTCGCGACTCTCCTGGGGCAGGCGGCGCGAGTTGTCGATCGGGGGATTGTGCTGGAGTCGGCGCTCATTTGAGGGGAGGAGGGTCCATGCGATTGTGCCAAGCGGTGACGGTGCTGCTTCTCGCGGGTGTCTGGCTGGGCGGCTGTGCCACCACCACCGAGCTACGGACCACCAACGGTCCGACTGCCGAAGATCTGTGGAAGGCCAAGTTCCGGGCTGTCAACGGCCGAGGCCCGAACTTCGACGAACGGCAGACCTTCGAACAGCAACTGGATGCCCGGGTTCGGGAGTTCCTCGCCCGGAATCCGCAGGTGGCGAATTCTGTGCGCGTGGGCGACCTACGCTTCTTGCGCCAGTCCAAGGTCGGGATGACGAAGGACGAGATCACGCTGCTCCTGGGCAAGCCCCAGGGGGTGACCAACGAACCGGCCTGGATGGAGGTTCTGGCGCGCAAGTTCTGGCCGGAGGTGGAGCCGCAGGCCAAGGAGGCGTGGATTTACCCTGTAGGCTGGACCCTTTATTTCGACGGGGACACGCTGGCGGACATTACCCGGTACCACCGCGCCTTCCTCCACGCTGAGTGACCGCTCAATGGCCGGGCAATTGGCGGATTCCCTTTCCTGGATTCAACCCGGCCTCAGCGCGACCCTCATCTGGTACGACGGCATGGCTGAAACCCCCGACCGCCGGTACGTGTACCAGGTGGCCGGCCCGGTCCTCGAAATTCCGCCGGCGTCCCCGTATTTCCTGCTCGCGCCGCTCGAGCAGAGCGACTTTGCCGGTCGGCTCTACCGTGCCGAGGTTTCGCTGGCGGATCTCCGCCGCTTCCTCGGGGGCTGCGACGTCGGCGAGGGGGGGCTCACCGAGGACCTCGACTTCGTCGCGGTCCGCCGCCGGGCCCCCCCGCTGCCCCTGCTCGACGCATGGGGGCACAACGCGCCGGGAGAGATCCTGCCCTATCGGAGCGACATCGACGCCTTCCTTCCCGCTGACTCCCATCCCCTGTTCGTGACGGCCGACGCGTACCGGAGCCTCCAGCGAGAGCCGGACCGGTTCGCCACGACCTGGATCTGCGAGGAGTGCGGGGAGCCCGAAGACGCCGCCGTCTTTCTCTGGACGACCCACCAAGACAACGTGGTCCAGGTTCGCCTCAGCATCGAGAACCGCGGAGGCGTCTGGACTTGTCGGCTTTGTCCGTTCAAGATCCGAAAGGAGGCGACGACGCATGCTTGAGGAGAAGGTGATCGCGAGCTGGCGTTACAAAAAGGGCGTCCTGGATCCGAAGACCTCTTCCCTCTGCTATCTGGCCGCGAATCTGGCGGTGGGCAACACGCACTGAGCGAAGCGAGACCTGGCAGGTGCCAGGGCCGCCGGCGCCACCGAGGACGAGATCCGCGAGGCCATCAGTTTCGCCATCCGGGCCAACGCCGCCAAGACCCACGCCGATGTCCAGAAGGTCTGGGATGGGGAGAGGTAACGCACCATGGCTGAGATCAACCTGATTGCGGCCTTTTCCACCGTCCCGGCAGGGGAGGCCGAAGCGATCAAGCAACTGCTGACCGAGACGATCCAGCAGATTGCCAAGGACGATGGCAGTTTCAAGAAGGCGAAGGTCGTGTTCACCGAGTCCGACGAGCGCTGCGGGCTCACGGCCGAGCTGGACGGCGTGAAGAAAGAGGGCGTGCCGCTTCAGCTGGACCTGGAGCAGCTGGAGGACGCCAAGACCTCCGCCGGCGCCCGGGCTCAGCTGAAGGAGGCGCTCCGGCTCTATTTCAGGAAGGTCCTCGGACGGTAGGTGAGGGATGACCTCGGCTGACGACGGGATCCTTCTCTACGTGTACCAGGGCGCGCTCTTCAAGATCGCCGACGGCGTCCAGGTCCCGAAAGCGGGCTCCCTGTTCTTCTGCCGGCACTTGGCGTTCCGCCCCGGAGAGCGGGTGATGGAGCTGGGCTGCGGGGCTGGCGTCGCCGCCGTTCTCGCCGCCCGGGCCGGGTGCAGTGTCGTGGCCACGGACGTCGTCCCCGAGGCCGTCGAATGCGCGCGGGAGAATGCCGCCCTCAACGGCGTCGCCGACAGGGTCGAGGTGAGACTCGGGGACTGTTACGACCCGGTCGCGGGGCTGACCTTCGACCTGATCTGTACCAACCCACCCCAGATGCCGACCCCGCCGGAGCGCGACCGGGAAGACCCCGTGGCGGCGGCTGACAACGGCGGGGTGGACGGCTGGGAGATCCTGGATCGGGCGATCCAGGGCGCGCCGCGCCACCTGGCTTCCGGCGGGCGGCTCATCTTCACGATTTTCGCCTTCCTCGGCCAGAAGGCGGCGATGTCGAAGCTGGAAGCTGCGGGGCTGGCGCCGCGCATCATCGGGCGCGAGGTTCAGGCCTTTCCCCGGATCGGCTACGAGCGGCTGGATCACATTCGGAGCCTCGACACCGAGGGCGTGCTCCCACGCACCGGACTGCCCAAAACGGTCGAGCGCCTCGTCCTGCAGGGGACCAAGCCCGCGTGAAGCTGCTGATCGTGAACGCCGATGATTTCGGCCTGACCGCCAGCGTGAGCCGGGGCATCCTCGAGGCGCATCGCGGGGGGATCGTGACGAGCACCACGCTGCTCGTCAACCGGGAGATCGATCCCGCGCTGCTGGAGGCGCTGAATTCCTCGGGCCTCGGAGTCGGCCTCCACTTGAACCTCACCCTGGGCGCTCCCGTCTCCAACCCCAAGCGTGTGCCGTCGCTCGTGGACGGCGAGGGGAAGTTCGTCCGGGACGCTCGGGAGGCGGCGGCGCGCGCCAAGGCCGAGGAAGCGCGGATCGAGCTGGGCGCTCAGATCGACGCCTTCAGGCGGATCACAGGGCGTTTTCCCACCCACCTCGACAGCCATCACCATGTCGGGAGCCACGAACCGATTCAGGAGCTGCTTTTCGACTTTGCCAAGGCCATCAAAGTTCCGGTGAGGAGCCAGGACGACCGGGTGCGGCGAGCCGCGCGGCGGCTCAAGCTGCGCACGCCGGATCACTTCTTCGGCGAATCGGGCCCCGAGCCCTACTGGTCTGCCGAGCGGGTGCTCGAGCACCTCCGGGCGCTGCCCGAGGGGGTCTCCGAGTTCATGACTCATCCCGGGTATTTCGACGACGACCTCGCATACAGCCGCTACGGCAAGCAGCGCGAGGTGGAGCTCCACGGGCTCACCGACCCGGCGGTGCGCGAGGCCGTGCGCGCGTGCGGGATCCGGCTTTGCCACTTCGGGGATCTTGATTCCCCTCACCCTGCTTTTCCCCCTCACCCTGCCTCTCCCCACCGGGGAGAGGAGAAGAGGTGAGGGGCATGAGGAGATGACGTGATGCGCGAGCGGAGGCGAGCCACCTCTGCGGGCACCCGAGCCACTTTACGTGGCTCGGGTCGTGAGGCGATCCTCAGCATTGATGTGGGAGGCACCACCACGGCGGCCGGGCTGGTGACGCCGCAGGGGGAGATGCTGGCCCACGCCCAAGCCCTCACGCACGCCGAGGGCCCCGGAAGCGCGCTGGTCACCCTGTTCGAGCTGGCTGACGGCCTCGTGGCGGCGGCGAAGGGGCAGGGGATCACCCTGCTGGGCCTTGGCGCCGGCGTGCCCGGTGTCGTGGATGCCGAGCGCGGCATTGTGGGGGAGGACATCAAGAACGTTCCTGAACTGGCGGGGTGCCCCCTCGGAGAACGTCTCGCGACTCGGTACGGCCTCCGGGTCTGGGTGGACAACGACGTGAACCTCCTGGCCCTCGGCCAGTGGCGCTTCGGAGCCGGAAAAGGTGCTCGCTCGCTGGTGCTCCTGGCGCTCGGAACGGGCGTCGGAGGCGGGATCATTCTGGACGGCCACCTGGTCCGCGGCGCGGGGGGCTACGGCGGCGAGCTCGGCTGCATCCCGGTCAACTTCGATACGCCGAAGGTCTCGAGCTTCGGCCGCGGCTGGCTCGACAGCTACGTGTCGGGGCGGGAGATTGCGGAGACAGCGCGGCAGCGGTTCCCCGCCCTCGGAGAGGAAATCGGCGCGCCGGCGGTGTTTCAGGCCGCGCGCGACGGCCATGCCGGAGCCCAGGCGCTGGTCGAGGAGGTCTGTCAGGCGCTGGGAGCCGGACTCGCCGTCATCGTCAACGCCCTGAATCCGGAGGTGGTACTGGTCACGGGAGGCGTGGCCGAGTCGCTCATCCCGATGGAGTCGGCGATCCTGAAGTGGGTTTCAGAATACGCCTTCAGGCGCGCCCTGGTCACGACTCGGATCGCCTTCCTTTCGCTGGACAAGCGGGCCACCGTGGTAGGGGGAGCCGCCCTCTACCTGTATGAGACCGCTCGAGCCAAAGGAGAAACATGACCGTACCTACCCCCGCTTCTTCGGGGGCAAGAGGGGATCGATCACCTTGGCGAGGCGGGCCTCATCGGCCGAGCCGTGAATCCTCGCCACCATCTCCCCCTTCTGCGAGATCACGACCGTGTACGGCGTGCCTTTGAAGCCGAAACGGTTGGCGATGGTGAGGGTGAGGTCGAGGCCGGCGGGATACGTGGCCCCGTGGGCCTTGAGGAACTTGCGCGCGTCGGCCGCGGTGTCCTGAACCTGGATTCCGACGAACTCGGCTCCCCGCGGCTTGTATTTCCGGTAGGCCCTCTCGAAGCCGGCGGCTTCGCGGACGCACAGGCGACACCACGACGCCTGAAAGCGCACCACCAGCACGCTCTTGCCGAGGTACGAGCGGGAATCGAGCGTCTTCCTGCTGTCGAGGAGCCGGAGCGTGAACGCGGGAGCGTCCGGAGAGGTCCAGGCGGCGGGGACACTCCAGGCGAGAACAAGGGTGAGCGCGATACCGAAGGCGCGGAGCACGGTGTCAGTATACCCCCATCGGGGACACCGGGTATAATGTCCGCGTGACGGACCTCGAGCACGATCTCCGACGCGTCGTCGAGGGCGAGGTGCGCTTCGACAAGATGACGCGCCTCCTCTACGCCACCGACGCCTCCATGTACCAGGTGGAGCCCATCGGCGTGGTCGTCCCCCGCCACGCGGGAGACGTGCAGGCGGTGATCGAGGTCGCGAACCGCCAGAATGTTCCGATCCTCCCGCGCGGCGGCGGGACGTCGCTCACCGGCCAGACGGTCAACCGCGCGATCGTCCTCGATTTCTCTCCGCACATGAATCGCGTCCTCGAGGTCAACCAGGAGGAAGGCTGGTGCCGGGTCGAGCCCGGGCTGGTGCAGGACGAGCTGAACTCCCACGTGAGGCCTCTCGGTCTCCTGTTCGGGCCCGATACTTCGACATCCAATCGCGCCACGATTGGTGGGATGCTGGGCAACAACTCGGGCGGCGCCCACTCCATCGTCTATGGCCTGACGGTGGAGCACGTCATGGAGCTGACCGCGCTCCTGGCCGACGGTAGCCGGGTCATCTTCGGGGAGGTGACCCCGGAGACCTTCAGGGCGAAGATGAACGTGCCCGGGCTGGAGGGGCAGATCTACCGGGAGGTGGCGCGGCTCAGGGAGCAGTACCGCGAGGAGATCCTCGCGCGTTATCCAAAATACTGGCGCCGGGTGTGCGGGTACAACCTGGACGAGCTGGTCAAGGACCGTCTGCTCAACATGGCGCGTCTCGTGGTTGGCTCCGAGGGCACCCTGCTCACCGTGGTCGAGGCCAAGCTACGCCTGGTGCCAAAGCCGAAGAGGACCGCTCTGGACGTGATCCACTTCGGCGATATCCAGGAGGCTCTCGAGTCGTCTCAGACGATTCTGGAAACGGGTCCCTACGCCGTCGAGCTGACCGACAAGATGATCCTCGATCTGGCGCGAGGCAACATCGAGCAGTCCCAGCGCATGGGCTTTGTTCAGGGCGACCCGGCGGCCATCCTCATCGTCGAGTATGCCGGTGACAGCGACGCCGAGGTGAAGAGCAAGGTGGAGGCGCTCGAGGCTCGGCGGGCCCAGAACCGCTTCGGCTACGCCTCCCACATCGTCTACGACGCCGGCGAACAGCAGTCCATCTGGAAGCTCCGCAAGGCGGGCCTCGGGCTCCTCCTCGGCATGAAGGGAGACTCCAAGCCCATCGCCTTCATCGAGGACACCGCCGTGGATCCCAAGCACCTGCCGGCCTTTGTGTCGCGCTTCCGCGCGATCATGGCCCAGCACGGCGCCCAGGGCGCCTACTACGGCCACTGCTCGGTGGGGTGCCTTCACATCCGGCCGCTGATCAACTTGAAAACGCGCCGGGGCCTCGAGCAGGTTCAGGCCATGGCCGCTGAGATCTTCGACCTCGTCCTGGAGTTCGGTGGCGCCATCTCGAGCGAGCACGGTGACGGTCGCGCTCGAAGTCCATTTCTTGAGAGGGTCTACGGGCCCCGACTCTTCCAGGCGTTCCGGGAGTTCAAGCACGCGTTCGATCCCAGGAATCTGATGAACCCGGGCAATCTCGTTGACAGCCCTGGCGTCACGGAGCATCTCCGCTACGGCCCCAATTACAAGACCTGGGAGCCCACGACCCTGCTCGATTTCTCGGGGCAGGGTGGCTTTGCGGCGTCCGTTGAGATGTGCAACGGCGTGGGGGTGTGCCGGAAAAACCTCGAAGGCACCATGTGCCCCTCCTACATGGTGACCCGCGACGAGGAGCATTCCACGCGAGGGCGGGCCAATGCCCTCCGCGCCGTCCTGTCCGGGCAGGTGCCGGCCTCGGAGTTCACCGGGCGCCGGCTCTACGAAGTCATGGACCTCTGTCTCGAGTGCAAGGCGTGCAAGGCCGAATGCCCCTCCAACGTGGACATGGCCAAGCTCAAGTACGAGTTCCTGGCCCATTACTACCGCGCCAATGGCCTTCCCCTCCGGAATCGGCTCTTCGGTCGGATCGAATCGCTGAACCGTATCGGCTCCCGCCTGGCGCCGTTGTCGAACTGGATCGTCGGCTCGCGGCTCCACCGTTGGGTGCTCGAGCGCGTCGTCGGGATCGACCACCGCCGGCCGCTGCCGCTCTTCGCGCGGGTGACGTTCACGGAGTGGTTTACGCGCCGCCAGACACCGTCGGCCCCCACGCGGGCGGAGGTCGTCCTCTTCCACGACACCTTCCTGACGTACAACGCTCCCCACATCGGGAGGGCGGCGGTGGGGTTGCTGGAGCGCGCCGGCTATCGCGTGACGTTGGTGGACAAGAAGTGCTGCGGCAGGCCGCTGATCTCCAAGGGGATGCTCGCCGAGGCCAAAGCCCACGCGGACTGGAATGTGGAGCGTCTCCTCCCTTACGCGACCCGCGGCGTCGCCATCGTGGGGCTGGAGCCTTCGTGCCTCCTCACGCTCCGGGACGAGTACGTGGACCTCCTGCGAAGCGACGCGGCAAGACAGGTGGCCAAACAGAGCTTCCTCTTGGAAGAGTTTCTCGACCGTGAGCGACGAAAGGGGCTGTCCCTCCCGTTCGGTGGGAACGGCCGGAAGGTGCTGCTCCACGGTCACTGCCATCAGAAGGCTCTGGTGGGGACCGCGCCAACTGTTGCGGTTCTCAAGTGGGCGGGGTTCGACGTGCAGGAAGTGGATTCCGGCTGCTGCGGGATGGCCGGATCCTTCGGCTTCGAGCGGGAGCACTACGACATTTCGGTCGCCCTCGGAAATCGGCGCCTCGTCCCCGCCGTCAAGGCGGTGGGTGCCGACGTCGAGGTGGTGGCCCCGGGGATCTCCTGCCGCCAGCAGATCGAGCACCTGGCCGGCCGTCGGGCCAAACACCCCGCCGAGGTGTTGTGGGAGTCCCTGCGGGGCTGAGTCTTCTCGCGGTCCTGCTGGCGTCCTATATCAAGGGCGTCATCGGCTTCGGCTTTCCGACCATTTCCACGCCGTTCCTCGCGCTATTCGTGGATGTCCGGACGGCCATCGTGATCCTGATCTTCCCCAACATCGTGTTTGACGGGATCCAGGCCTTCCGAAAGCCCGGTCTCCTGGACACCCTCAGGCGCCACTGGATCCTGTATCTGTGCGGCATCGGGGGGACTGTTCTCGGGACCCAGTTTCTCGTCTGGGTCTCGTCGAAGAAGCTCCTGCTGATCCTCGGGGTCTTCGTGCTGGCCTTCGTGGCGCTGAACATGAGCCGATTTAAGCCCCGTGTCGCGCCGGGCCTCGAGCGCTACCTCTCGCCGCCGATCGGACTCTTCGCCGGGGTGCTGGGGGGCGTGACCAACGTGCCCGGCACCCCTCTGACCATCTACTTCTATGCCCTCGGCATGGGCAAGGACGAGTTCATCCGCTCCATCGCCTTGTCGTTCCTGGTCTACAAGACCGCCCAGTTTGCCTCGGTGATTTACTTCGGCCTCCTGACGTGGCCGCTCTTCGGCCTGTCGGTGGTGGCGACGGGGTTCGGGCTCGGTTCGTTCTGGCTCGGGCTCAAAACCCAGGACCGGGTGGATCAGGTCACGTTCAACCGCGTGGTGCTCGGCTTCCTCGGGATCCTGGGGATCTGGCTCGTCATTCGAGCTATCTGAGAAGGGGAGCCCCCTCACCTTGATCCTCTCCCCCGCCGGGGGAGAGGGGAGGGGGAGGGGGAAACGACGACGTCGCTGGGAGCGCCCTTGAGGAAGTTCTCGACGTTTTCCACGGCGCGCAGCAGCCCGTCTTGGATCACCTCGAGCGTCTGACCCGCGATGTGCGGGGAGAGCACGACGTTGGGAAGCGCGAGGATCGGGTCGTCGGGCTTGAGCGGCTCCTCATGAAAGACGTCGAGTCCTGCTCCCAGGATTTTCTGCTCCCGTAGCGTGTCGAGCAGCGCCTCCCGGTCCACCAGGGCTCCGCGCCCCGTGTTGACCAGAATGGCGGTCGGCTTCATCAGCGCCAGCTCCTTCCGTCCGAGGAAGCCCCGCGTCTCGGTCACGAGCCTCACGTGAAGGGTCACGACGTCGGCCTGGCGGAGGATCTCCTCCTTCGAGGCCGGCCGCGCCCCTAGGGCGTGAGCTCGACCGGCATCGCCCCGCGCGCTCCACGCGAGAACGTTCATGCCCAATGCCTTCCCCATTGTGGCCACCCGGCTGCCGATCGCCCCGAGACCGAACACGCCCAGCGTTTTCCCCAGCAGCTGGGTCAGAAGCTCGCGGGGCCACTCCCCACCCCGCATCGCCCTGTCCAGCGCGGGCACCCGGCGCGCGACCGCCAGCATTAGGGTGAGCGCGTGCTCGGCCACCGCGTTCGCATTGGTGCCGGGCGTGTTGCAGACCGTCACGCCGTTCCAGCCCGCCGCGTGGAGATCGATGTTGTCCACGCCGGTCCCCCAGACGGAGATGAGTTTGAGCGCCGGGCAGGCGCGGAACACGGGATCGGTGAACTTGGCGTGGGCTCGGATGTTGATGGCGACCTGGGCCCGGCCGATCCGGCGGATCAGCTCGTCTTCTTGATCCGCCCCGCGTTCGCTGAAAAGCGCCACCTCGCCGAGCGCGGCCGCGCGCTTGTGGGCGTCGGTCCCTTTGAAGACCGACGGGAAATCGTCCGGAACGACGATGCGGACGCGATCCGGCATGGAGGGCGCCACGATGCTTCTCCGGTTCAATCAGGCCCCGTGGGAGGTGGCCAGCCGCTGCCGCTTCCGCCAGATCAGGTAGAGGTTCCGGCAATAGACGAACAGACCTGTGCCCTGTCCCACGATGAACACCGGGTCCACGCGCAGGATGGAGTAGATCAGGAGGGTGAGCCCGCCCCCGATGGAGAGGTACCAGAAGTAGATGGGGATCACGCTCTCCTTCTTCCGCTCCGATGCGATCCACTGGACGAGAAACCGCATGGAAAAGAAGGCCTGCCCGAGGAAGCCGAACGCCAGCAGCACCCAGCCGACCGGTTGCCCACATGGATCGCTCATCGATGTGTCCCTCGCAAAAGTGGTATGTTACACTTTCTGTCGCCCGAGCGTTCACGATACTTCAGAATTCCGACGTCCCGCAAGAAGATTTCTACTTTCGGAGGCGCGGTGAGGGCAATTGACCAGTCCCTGGTGGATGAAGTGTGGCGGGACATCACCGCGTACCCGCCCGGGCGAGCGGGGGACGAAGCCCGCTCGTTCCTCGAGCAGCAGCCTCACGTCGCCGCGTTCTGCCAGATGGTGACCAATGAATTCGACCCCACGGTGCAGAAGGCCGCCCTCGGGTTGACGTTCCTCCTCTTCAAGATCCTGGAGGCGAGCCTCGGTGCCTCGTTCCCGCGAGTGGCCGAGCACCGGATCCGAGAAGCCTACGAGGCCACCACCGAATGGCTCGAGCAGTGGGAGGGGGCGGACCCACGGATTTTTCTGCGGAGCGTTCAGGGCGGGGGAGAGTTCCCGCATCCGAACCTGGTTCAGTACCTTCTGACGGTCTTCTACGGGGGCGATCCGGAGTCGGTGGACTACGACCAGGAAGTGAAGGCCAGCCTCTTCTTGCTGTTGAAGACGCTGGCTGACGCCCTCGATATCGGCGAGGTGGCGCAGTCCTAGCGCTTGTCGGCCTCCCGCAGCGCCTGGTCGATCACCTCCTTGAATGCCTCGTAGGGGGCCGCTCCCGCGAGGCGCACGCCGTTGATGAAGAAGGTCGGTGTCCCCGAAACGCCCAGCTGCCGGCCCTGCTCCACGTCCGCCTCCACCAGGGGCCGGAAGCGGCCGCCGTCCAGGCACTGGGCGAAGGAATCAGAGGGGATTCCGAGGTCGGCGGCGTAACGCAGGAGGTCTGGGCGCGAGAAATCGGGTTGAGCCTGGAACAGCCGGTCGTGGTACTCCCAGTACTTCTTGAAGGTCCCCGCGCAACGGGCGGCCTCGTGAGCCGGGCGGGCGGGGTTGCGCAGCGGGAAATCCTTGAACACCAGGCGCACCTTCCCTCGGTAGTCGGCGAGGATTCGGTCCAGCACCTGCTGGACCCGTCGGCAGTAGGGTCACTGGTAGTCGGAGAACTCGACGATGGTGACGCGCGCGGTCATCGGCCCCTTGACCATCGTCGGGTCGATGGTCAACCTGAGGCCGGTCTCTTGAGCTGAGACCGATGCCGGCCCTGCGAGGATCACCGCCAGCCACGCGACGCCAAGCCATCGAATCGGGTTCATCGTCCCTCCAAGGGTCAGCATATCCCAAGGGAAGAAGAAGAGACAACCGAGGCCGGCCGGGTCACGCCCGCGTCCCCGAGCTCCCGGATGCGGCGAGGCGAATAGCTCAGGAAGCCGCCGAGGATTTTGGCCGTGTCCTGGCCGAGCCGCGGCGGGGCCGTGAAGCGTTGCCGCGGGGCGGCCGAGAATTTCATCGGATTGCCCAGAAGCCTGAGGTGGCCGCCACCCGGATGCTTTACGGTGACGAGCATCCCTCGCGATCGCGTGAGCGGGTGGGCCAGGACCTCGTCCACCCGCTGGACCGGACCGGCCGGCACTTCTTCTCGATGGAGCCGGTTGAGGAGTTCCACCTGGGTAAACCTTCCGACCGCGTCCTCGCAGAGCGCGTAGAGCGTCTCGGCGTGGGTCAGGCGGTTGCGGGCTGTGGCGAACCTTGGATCGACGCTCCATTCAGGATGCCCGAGCGCCCGGCAGAGTCCCTGCCAGAATTTTTCCGTGGTCACCGAAACCATCAGCCATTTTCCGTCCGAGGATCGATAGGCCCCGACCGGGGGGACGAGCGGATTGCGATTTCCCGTCGCGCCGGGGACCTCTCCTGATTGGAGGTAGATCTGCGCCAGCATCGTCAAGGAGGCCACCAGACAGTCCAGGAGGGAGACCTCGACGCGCTGGCCGCTGCCGGTTCTCTCGCGGCCAATCAGGGCTGCCAGGATCGCCGTTGCGAGGTAGAGACCCGCGGTCTGGTCCCCCACGTGGATCCCGGCGCGCGCCGGAGCACCGCCTGCTTCCCCTGTCAGGCTCATGACCCCGCTCATGGCCTGGACGATAGAGTCGAAGCCGGGTTTGTCACGCCATGGTCCCTTGTGGTCAAAGGCGATGAGGTTGGCGACGATGAGGCGCGGGTTCACGCGCCGGAGTCGAGGATAGTCGATCCTGAGCCGGCGCGTCGCCTCGGGCGAGAAGGCCGACATGAGGACGTCGGACTTCTTCGCGAGGTCGTAGAGCACGCGGAGACCGGCGCGAGTTTTGAGGTCTAGGACCAGGCTCAGTTTGTTCCGGTTGATGGAGAGGTAATAGGCCGAGTCGCCGTGGAAGAAGTGGGGTGGAACCGTCCGGGAGTAGTCTCCCTCCGGGGGCTCGATCTTGATGACCTCGGCCCCCAGGTCGGCGAGCTGCATGGCGGCGAACGGCCCGCCGAGGACCCACGTCAGGTCCAGGACGCGGATCCCCGCGAGAGGGCGCGGATCAGAGGATCGATGAGCCGGGGATCGCAACGGCGGAGCGGGGTCGAGGGTCGGCGGGCGGCCTAGGCGGCGCGGCCCTCCTCAACGACGGACGTAATGATGTAGGTCCCGCTTTTCGCGTCGCGTTCGAGCGTGACGATCTTCTGCTTGGCGGCTTCTTCGAGGAGCTTGGAGAAGGTCGAGTAGCCGTAGTAGGACTCGTTGAAGGCCGGGTTCTTGCGGATCATGGTCTGCTTGACCATGGAGCCCCAGAGAACCTCCTTGTTTTCCCGCCGGAGGGCCTGGATCGCCTCAATGAGCTGGGCGAACGCTTCCGCCTTCTTCTCCGGCAGCCCGCGCAGGAGGTGGGTCTTCTTGGCCTCCCGGATGAGGTCTTCGTAGAAGATGAACTCGTCGCAGTTCGACACGAGGAGCTCGGAGGAGGAGGATTTGACGCCGAGGCCGATCACGTATCGATCGTTTTCCCGGAGCTTGGAGACCAGCGGGGAGAAGTCCGAATCCCCCGAAACCAGCGCGAACGTATCCACGTGCCCCTTGGCGTAGGCCAGGTCCATGGCGTCCACGACCATCCGGATGTCTGCCGAGTTTTTCCCGCTGTACCGGCTCTGGGGGACGTCGATCAGCTCGATCGCGTTCTCGTGGAACGGGCGCTTGTACTCGGCGTAGCGGCTCCAGTCCGCGTAAGCGCGGCGCACCATGATCTTGCCCTTCTCGACCAGGCGCTCAAGGACGAGCTTGATCTCAAATCCCTTGTACTGCGCTTCCTTGACGCCGCGGGCGATATTCTCGAAATCGATGAAGAGGGCCAACTTGCGTTCTTCGTTCATGCGGGGTGTCCTTCCGTGCGTGGGGGGCGGTCAAGACTGAGGCCTGTCACGCCTCCATTATAGGCCGGGGAGGCGCGGGGTGAAACGTTTTCTTGGTTACTGCGAGGCGGGGCGGATTTCCATCCACTCGACACAGGTGGCGTACACCTGGAAGTCGGTATCCCCGTCTGGGACGGTCACGACCATCACCTCGAGGCATCCATTCCGCATGAGGTGAAGAGCGGCCTCCTGTGCTCGGAAGACAACGGAGTCGAGCCGCAGGGGCGGACTCGACTGGAACACGTTGTCGGCTGGGAGCGCCGCTTCGGCGTTGAGGACGGTCATCAGCCCCACCACGAGGACCCCCAGCATCAGGAGCATCAGAAGGAGCCTGGATCTGATCGTCATGCCCTCGGTTTGTGCATCGGATATGCCAAGCCCGGAAGTACTTGAAGAATAAGGGCAGAGACCTCAGACGAGGCACAGTCTTCCCCGTGCACATCTGGCAGGAAGTGACAAGAAGGCTCGCGCCGGCCTACTGCTTGGGCGAAGCCTCAATGACCGCCACGTCGTACTTCTTGACCTGCTGGATCTGTGGCCCGGTGACGGTGAGGAACTCCAGGTTGATCTCGGCCTTCTCGTTCGGGCCGAGGCTCGCCGTCTTGGTCGAAGAGGTCGCCGTCCCGAGAAGTTTTCCGTCGGCGTCGAATGCCTTCCCGGCCACCTTGATGGGACCCAGGGTGACGCCGGCCAGGTTCCGCACTGTCCCCTTGATGTGGAGATGGCCCAAGGCGCAAACGTACATGCCGGGGTCCATCCCGGGATGGAGACCCACGCTCTCGATCTCCACTTTCACCTTGTCCTTCAGGTCCACGGCCAGGGCCGCCACGGATCCCGCGAGGATCATGAGCGCGACGATGAGCCATACGCCAGTTGCCTTCATGGTTTTCCCTCCTGCGGCCAGCGCCGCTGTTATTCGAGGACGCGGTCAGCGCGAAGCAGCATCGGCCGCGGTACCTGGAGGCCGAGCCGCTTCGCGGTCTTGAGGTTGATGACGAGCTCGATGCGGTCGGGGAATTCCACGGGGATGTCCCGCGGGGGCGTCCCCGCCAGGATCTTATGAGCCAGCCGTGCTGCCTGTCGCCCCTGAAGATACTGGTCGGGCCCATAAGATGCAAGGGCCCCGAACTTCGACCAGAACGAGGCCGGGTACATGGTGGGGATCCTATTGGACGCGGCCACCTCGAGGCTTCGCCCGGCGATGTTGAGGTTCGTTCCGGACTGGACGATGAGGATCCCGTCCTGGCCGCCTTCCTTGAGCGTGGCCAGTCCGGGCTCGATCTGGAGCGGGGCCGTGATCGAGCGCTCGAGCAAGGTCAGTCCGAGACGGCTTGCCGCGCTCTTAGCGGATGCTACGGAATCGCGTTCGTCTTTCTCCCGGGGATCATACGTCACCAACACCCGACGGAGGGACGGGACGGTTTCCTTGAAGAGCTCCAGGCGCTTGGCAGTCAGCTCGGCCCGCAGGTTGGCGATCCCCGTGACGTTGCCGCCGGGTCGAGCAACGCTGTCCACGAGGCCAAGCCTCACTGGATCGCT
>CAYRZF010000037.1:0-17389 GCA_964428805.1 uncultured bacterium
CGCTGGACCGGCATCCCGCTCTCTAAGCTCGAGGAAAGGGAGTCGGAGAAGCTCGCGCGGATGGAGGAAGCGCTTCACGGTCGCATCATCGGCCAGGATGACGCCCTCAGAGCCGTCGCCCGAGCAATTCGGCGTTCCCGCGCCGGCCTGAAAGACGTCAAGCGCCCCGTCGGGTCCTTCATCTTCCTGGGACCCACCGGCGTTGGGAAGACGGAACTCGCGCGCGCCCTGGCGGAATTCCTGTTCGGCGACGAGAACGCCCTCATCCGGATCGACATGTCCGAGTACATGGAAAAGTTTTCCGTATCACGTCTCTTGGGCGCCCCACCCGGCTACGTGGGCTACGAAGAGGGAGGGCTGTTGACCGAGAAGGTGCGGCGACGGCCGTACTCCGTCGTGCTGTTTGACGAGATCGAGAAGGCCCACCCGGACGTGTTCAACATGCTGCTCCAAGTGCTCGACGACGGGCGGCTCAGCGACTCGCTCGGCCATGTGGTGGACTTCAAGAACACCATCCTGATCCTGACCTCCAACCTGGGGACTCAGCTGATCGGCAAGCGCACGCAGCCGGGGTTCCTTCAGGACTCTCAAGGCGAGTCGTACGAGCGGATGAAGGAGCGCGTGATGGAGGAGCTCAAGCGCGCATTCCGCCCCGAGTTCCTCAACCGTATCGACGACATCGTCGTCTTCCACCCACTTTCCGTTGATAACATCAAAGGCATCATTCGGCTCATGATGAACCGGATCGACAAGCAACTCGCCGAGAAGGGGATCCAAATCCTCTTGACGCCGGCCGCTGAGGAATTGCTGCTCCAGAAAGGGTACGACGCGACCTACGGGGCGCGCCAGCTGCGGCGCACCATTCAGAAGAACATCGAGGACTCCCTGGCGGAAGCCATCGTGCGGGGGCAGTTCTCGGACGGGACGCGGATCGAGATTGACAGTGAAGGGGGATCCTTCGTCTTCCGCGAGCGGGAGCCGGCGGAGCCGCCCCTGGAACTGGCTGAACACTAAAGCGGGACCTACCTACCGTTTTCCAAGCCGACGGGGACGGACGCGCCTCTGCCTATGAACGGAGTGGGGAGGGTGTTTCTCTCCATTTTTTTTGTCCTCCTGATCGTTCTCCCATCCAGCGCGTCGGGGCAGGGGCAGCCGCCGCCGATCATCGTCAGGGATATCGCGGTTGAGGGGAACCGCCGCGTGCAGGAGGCGGTGATCCTCGGCAAGGTTCAAACCACGGTCGGCTCTCCCTTCCGGCCGGCGCAGCTGGCCGAGGATATCCGGTCGATCTTCGCGCTCGGTTTCTTCGACGATGTCCGGTTGAAGGTGGATGACTTCGAAGGTGGCGTCAAGGTGACCTTCGTGGTCGTCGAGCGACCATTCATCCGGGACATCGAGTTCGCCGGGAACAAGCAGGTGGACACTAAAACCCTCCAGGAAAAGGCGGACCTCAAGCTCGGCGCCCTGTATAACCCCGTGGACGTGCAAAAGGCGCTGGAGAAACTCAAAGACTACTACGAGGAGCAGGGGCACTTCGAAGTACAGATCACGCCCGATGCCGATAGGCTGCCGGACGGGGACGTGCGACTGGTCTTCCGGATCACCGAGGGGCGTCGGATCACCATCGACCGGATCATCGTCGAGGGCGCGAAGGGCCTCTCCGAAAAGGAAGTCAAGAAGGTCCTGCAGACGCAGGAGCGGCAGTATTTCATCCTCCGGGGGGTCGTCCAGCGTCAGCACCTGGAGCAGGACGTCGATCGGATCATCCAGCTCTACAACGATCACGGATACACCCAGGCCCGCGTCGAGTCCACGGACATCCAGGTGGATCGGGCCCAGGCCCGCGTGACGATCAAGATCAAGGTGGTCGAGGGACCACAGTTCCGCGTCGGGAGCGTGGACGTGACCGGCATGCATGTCCTCCCGGTTGAAGAAGTGCGGCGGCAGATCCTGCTCAAGCCCGGCGATGTCTATTCGCGGACGAAGCTCCGCGACACGCTGAGAAACATCAACAACCTCTACAGCACCATTGGGCGCGCCTCCGCTGAGGTCAACCCGCTAATCAACCAGGACGCGGCGGCGCGAAAGGTGAACCTCACCCTCGAGATCACCGAAGGCCCGGAGGTCTTCGTCGAGCGGATCAATATCTCCGGAAACGTGCGGAGCCACGAGAAAATCCTCAGGCGGGAGATCCCCATGGCCGAGGGGGATCGGTTCACGAGCCAGAAGCTGGACCGAGCCCGCCAGCGGCTGGTGAACCTGGGGTACTTCGACACGGTGAACGCCACGACGGCTCCGGGCTCGGCGAAGGACAAGATTATCGTCAACATCGAGGTGACGGAGCGCGCTACCGGTCTCTTCAGTCTTGGCGCTGGGTTCAGTTCCGGGGCCGGCTTAATCGGCTCCCTTGATCTCTCCCAGCGGAACTTCCTGGGCAGAGGTTGGGAGCTGTTCCTCCGGATCCGGGGAGGGGCGGAGACCCAGCAGGGCACCATCGGGTTCACGGAGCCGTGGCTGTTCGACACTCCGCTGTCTGCCGGGTTCGATCTCTTCAGCAACCGCCGGGTCTTCAGCGAGTACACGCAGGACAGCCTGGGCGGGGACATTCGGTTCAGCTATCCCTTCTTCGACTTCTCGCGGTGGAACCTCACCTATCGGCTGACGCAGGATCGCATCTCGGACATCGAAAATACGGCCTCCGCAGATCTTGAGAGCCAAAAAGGGACCACGGTGACTTCGCTCGTGGAAGGCGCCGTCACCCGCGACACCCGCGACAACGTGTTTGTGACCACGAAGGGCAGCCGCGCCGCCTTGACCGTTGACGTCGCCGGATTGGGCGGGGACAACAAGTTCATGAAAACGGTCGGCGAGATCAGCTACTTCCATCCCGTTATTTGGGGGACCGTCCTCGCCGGGCGCCTGGAAGGGGGGTACGGCTTCGGCTTCGGCGACAACGACTTTCCCCTCTTCGAGCGCTTCTATCTGGGTGGGCCTAACTCCATGCGGGGTTTCAAGTTACGATCGATCTCCCCCGCGGATGACACCGGCGCGAAGATCGGCGGCACCTCCGAGGTGCTCCTCAACATCGAGTACATCATCCCGCTCATCTACGGGGTTCGGCTCGCGGCGTTTTACGACGTGGGGAACGTCTACGGCTTCACCACGAACTTCGACATTACCGATTTACGACAGGACGCGGGCGTGGGCCTCCGCTGGCAATCGCCCTTTGGACCGATCCGAGTGGACTGGGGCTTCAAATTGGACCGAAAGGCGAGGGAGAGTCCGAGCGAGGTCCAATTCACGGCCGGCGCCCCGTTCTAGGGAGGGGGGAGGCATGATGAAATGGGTGGTCGAGATCCGGATGCTCGTGCTTGTGGCGGTTCTCGCCGGGGGAGTCGCTTTCCCGGTCGGGGAGGCCCTGGCCCAGAGCGCGACGCGGATCGCCTACATCGATGTGCAGCGCATCCTGGCCCGCTCCTCGGCCGGGGTGGCCGCGCGGGAACAGCTGGAGAGGGACAAGACGGGCATGCAGAAGGATGTCGACGGCAAACGCACGGAGGTCGAGAAGCTCCGTGACGAGCTGGAAAAGAAGGGCCCGCTCCTGAGCGCGGATGCGCGGAAGGAAAAACAGGAAACGCTGGAGCGGAAGGTCCGCGATCTCCGCCGCGTGGTGGACGATCACCGGGTGGAGCTCGAGCGCAAGGAGCAGGGTCTTCTCCAGAAGGTCCTCGTGGACATCTCGGGGGTGGTCGAAAAGGTCGGCAAGCAGCGGGGCTTTCTTCTGATCGTCGAAAAGCGTGGGGCTGGGATCCTCTACGGCGCGCCGGAGGCGGACCTGACGGACGAGGTCATCAAGGCGTACGATCAAGAAGCGGCGAAGGCAAAGAAATAACCCTCATGGCGGAGACGGGGGGACCGTACACCCTGGGGCAGCTTGCCCGGGCACTGGGCGCGGTCCTGGAAGGGGATGCCCAGCGCGTGATCACCGGCGTCGCCTCGCTGGACGCGGCGGGCCCCGATCAGATCTCATTCGTGACCAATCCGAAATACCTGCCGCTCGCCAGATCCTCGCGCGCCGGCGCCTTGCTGGTGCCCACCGACGCGAAGGACCTGCGCGGACCGCTGCTGAGAGCCCCGTCGCCACAGAGTGCGCTGATCACGCTCATCAAACTGTTCCACCCGGCTCCGCCTCTGTCACCAGGCGTCCACCCCTCGGCTCTGGTGGCTCCCGATAGCCGGGTCCATCCGGGGGCCTTCGTCGGGGCGTTCGCCGTCATCCAGCCCCGCGCCGTCGTGGGGGCCCGCGCGCGCATCTTCCCGCTTGCGTACGTGGGCGAGGGAGTGGAGATCGGCGAAGAGTCGACTGTTTATCCGAATGTGGTGATCCGTGAAGGTGTGCGCATCGGCCGCAGGGTGATCATCCACGCGGGCGCCGTGCTCGGGGCGGATGGGTTCGGCTACGCCTTTGACGGGCGCGCGCACCAGAAGATCCCCCAGGTCGGGGGTGTGATCATCGAGGACGACGTGGAAATCGGCGCGAACACGACGATCGATCGGGCCATGCTCGGAGACACCGTGGTCCGTCGCGGGACGAAGATTGACAATCTCGTCCAGATCGGGCACAACGTGGAGATCGGTGAGCATTCCATCATTGCCGGTCAGGCGGGCATCTCCGGTTCATGCCGGCTCGGTCGGGGCGTGATGCTCGGCGGCCAGGCCGGCGTGGCCGACCACGTCACGATCGGCGACGGCGCGATGCTGAGCGCGCAGAGCGGGGTGGCTCAGGACGTGGCGGCCGGGGAAAGACTGTTCGGGACGTGGGGACGGCCCGTGACCCAGGCCAGACGGATCTGGCTCGCCGAGGCTCAACTGCCCGATCTCGTCCGCCGGTTGCGTGCGATCGAGCGGCGCCTGGAGCGTCTGGAGGGGTCGGGCGGGCCGGCGAGCCCGCTAGCGGAAGGCGACGATGGCGGCTGAGTCCATTCATCCGACGGCGATTGTGGACCCGCGGGCCACGGTCGGCCCGGGGGTGCGGATCGGCGCCTTCTCCATCGTCGGGCCCGAGGTGACGATCGGCGAGGACGTTGAGATCGGCCATCACGTCGTGCTCGAGGGCCGGCTCGTCATCGGGCCCCGAGTGAGGATCGGGCACGGTTCGGTGCTCGGCGGACCACCGCAGGACCTCAAGTTCAAGGAGGGCACGCCGTCGGGAGTGAGGATCGGCGCCGGAACCGTGATCAGGGAGTACGTGACCATTCACCGCGCGACCGAGGCCGAGGGCTGGACCGAGATCGGCGCGGACTGCCTCCTGCTGGCGATGAGCCACGTCGCCCACGACTGCCGTCTCGGCGACGGAGTCATCGTGATCAACTACGCCGGCCTCACCGGTCACTGCGAGATCGGCGAGCGGGCGACCATTGGGGGGCTGACCGGAGTGGTTCCGTTCACGCGGGTGGGCGCGTATGCCTACATCGGCGGCTGCGGAAAAGTGACGGCGGACGTGCCGCCGTACATGCTCGCCGACGGGCTGCCTGCGACTGTCCGGGGGGTGAACGTCGTCGGGTTGCGCCGCGCCGGGATGCCGGCGGCCGATCGGCGGGCGCTGCAGGACGCCTATCGCCTGCTCTACCGGAGCGGGTTGAGTCCGGGAGGCGCGCTCGAGCGCATTCGCCGCGAGCTGCCGGCCAGCGAGCCGATCGTGCGGCTTGTGGACTTCATCGCGGCGTCCCGGCGGGGCATCTGTGGTCCGCCTCGGGGGGAACCCGCCGCCGGCGAGAGCGTGACGCCCGACGTCGAGAGTGAGCGGGTGGTCTGATGGCCGGCTCAGATCGTCGCATCCGGGCGGGGGTGGTCGGCGCCGGTCACATGGGCCAGTATCACATTCTGGTGTTCGCCGAGCTCTGGGACGTGGACCTCGTGGGCATCGTGGACACGGACCTCGATAAGGCCCGGCGGCTGGCCGCCCAGTACGGCACCGAACCGTTCGCGGATCATCGCGAGCTGATCGGTAAGGTGGACGTGGCGAGCGTGGCGGTGCCCACGGACCAACACTTCGCGGTGACGCGGGATCTCCTCGAAGCGGGGATCAACGTGTTGGTGGAGAAGCCCATGACTCCGACCCTGGAGGAGGCCAAGGAGCTGTTCCGCCTGGCCCGCCAGCGGAGGGCGGTGCTCCACGTGGGACACGTGGAGCGCTTCAACGGCGCCGTGCAGGAGCTCAAGAAAATCGTGGAGCGCCCGATCCTGATCGAGTCCCGCCGGCTCGGCCCGTTCATCCCCAGGGTCCAGAGCGACACAGTGGTTATGGATCTGATGATCCACGACATCGATATCGTCCTGGGCTTGGTGAACGGCGAGCCCCGGCGCATCAACGCTGTCGGGAGCTCCGTTCAGTCACCCTTGCCGGACGTGGTCAATGTGCAGATCGTCTTCGATACGGGGACGCTGGCCAGCATCACCGCCAGCCGGGCTACCGAGCAGAAGATCCGCACGCTGGCCATCACCCAACCCGATGCGTATATCACGCTGGACTACACGGACCAGGACATCCAGATCCACCGACGGGCCGCCCAGGAGTACACCCTGAACCGCGAGTCCATCCGGTACCGGCAAGCCGCCTTCGTCGAGCACCTGTTCGTCCACAAGGATAACCCCCTGAAGCTGGAGATCCTCCACCTGGTTCAAGCCACGCGCGAGGCGTGGGCGGGCGGGCCGGCGGAGTTCGCCGAGGGTGAGGATCTCCGATCGCTGGCGGTGGCGCTGGAGATCGAGCGGATGATCCGCGAGGGCCGGGGGGAAACGGCCTGGCCGGAGGATCTTCCGTGGAGCGTGCGCTCGGGTTGATGTGCGGGGCCGGCGCCCTCCCGGCCCACGTCGCGTTCGAAGCCAGGCGTCAGGGGTGGCGCGTGGTGGCGTTCGTCTTCGGGGAAGCCCCCGCCCTCGACCCGGTCGTTGATCGCCTGATCCCGAGCCGTCTCACCGACATCAGTGCGCTTCTCGATGGACTGCGGCGGGAGCAGGTCTCCGCTGTGGTGTTCGTAGGCAAGATGGGAAAGCGAGACTTCATCGAGGGGGCCGCGGCTGCCGATGCCTCGGGGCGGGAGCTCCTGAGGGCGGCGGGCGGGCTGTCGGACAGCGGCCTCGCTCAGGCGGTGGTTGGCACCCTCTCGGCATTGGGGATCGAGGTCCTCGACCAGCGCATCTTCCTCGGTTCGCTCCTCGTCCCGCCGGGCTTGCTCACTCCTCGCGCGCCCTCCGAGGCCGAGTGGCGGGATATCAAGCTGGGGCTCAGCCTCGCCAGGCAAAGCGCCGGCCTTGGGGTGGGGCAGACCGTGGTGGTGAAACAGGGTGTCGTCGTGGCGGTGGAGGGGATCGAAGGGACCAACGAAACCATTTTGCGGGGGTGCCGGCTGGCGGGTCCGGGCGCCGTCGTCGTCAAGGCGGTGGCGCCCCAGCAGGACTACCGGTTCGACGTTCCCGCTGTTGGGAGCGCGACCCTCGAGACGTTGGCTGAAGGTAAAGCCGGCGTGCTCGCCGTCGAGGGCGGGAAGGTCCTGGTCCTCGATCGGGAGGCGGTGCTGGCCGTTGCGGCCCGCAATGAGATCGCGGTCGTGAGCCTCGACGCGGATGCGGCATAATGGGCACGACGGCGATCCCGAGCCTAATGATTGTCGCCGGCGAGGCCTCGGGGGACCTCCACGGCGCCACCCTTGCGCGCCACCTGCGCCGTCTCGCCCCCGCGGTTTCTCTCACCGGAATGGGGGGTCCGCGCATGGCCGCGGCCGGAGTCGGCCTCCTTTCCGACGTGACTCGGCTGGCGGTGGTCGGGAGCAGCGAGGCCGTCCGACGGGTGCCAGCGTTATACCGGGCGTATCGTCAGCTCGTCAGCCGGCTCAAGGAAGAACCACCGCACGCGCTGGTCCTCATCGATTTCCCGGAGTTCAACCTGACACTGGCGCGGAAAGCGAAGCGCCTCGGGCTCCCCATCATCTACTTCATCCCACCCCAGGTCTGGGCGTGGCGGCGGGGGCGCGTTCGGCTCATCGCCCGGCTCATCACGTGCGTGCTCGTTGTCTTCTCGTTCGAGGTCTCCCTCTATGAATCCGCGGGCGCGCGCGTGAGGTTCGTTGGGCACCCGCTCCTGGATCGGCTGGCCTCGCCGCCGACCCGGCGCGAGTCCCGCGCGAGCCTGGGGATTTCGGCGGAGGCCACGCTGGTCGGGCTCCTTCCGGGCAGCCGCCGGGAAGAGGTCGAGCGGCTGCTCCCCGAGATGATCGGAGCGGCGGTCCGCATCCGGGACACCCGACCTGGCGTTCGATTCGTCCTCGCCCTGGCGCCGACTGTGGACCGAGTCCTGGTGAACTCTTTGCTGGCCACTGCGCCGGTGGAGGTCGAGGTCGCGGCGGAAAGAACCTACGAGGTCATGGCCGCCTCCGACCTGCTCCTCGTCGCCTCGGGAACCGCGACGCTCGAGGCGGCCCTGATCGGGACACCGATGGTGGTCTGCTACCGGGTGTCGCGCGTATCCCAGTTGATCGGGCGTCTGGTGCTCAGGACCCCGTGGATCAGCCTGCCGAACATCGTGGCGGGGCGGGCCGTGGTTCCTGAGCTCCTTCAGGACAAGGCCAGCGGGGCAGGGCTGGCGGGAGAGGCGCTCCGACTCCTGGACTCGCCGACGGCGCTGGAGGCCCAGCAAGCCGCCTTTTCCGAGATCAGGACCCGGCTCGGCACCGCCGGCGTCGGCGAGCGCGCGGCCCTGAGCGTCCTGGAAATCGCGGGACTGGCGGCCCCCGCCCCGCTGCGCGCGACGGGACGATGACCCTCTATGATCGGTTTCTGCTCGCTTGCGCTCCGCCGCTCGGCCACTGGGCGGTGCGGCTCTTGGCCCTGACCCTGAAGCTTCGGATCGTGGACGAGCACCACGCCCATCCTTTCTGGAAGCGCGGCGCGGCGGTGATTTACGCGATCTGGCACGGCCGCGTCGTGATGCTTCCCGCCCTCTATGGCAGGAAGCGCGCCATCAGCGTGATGGCAAGCCGGTCCCGCGACGGGGAGCTGGTGGCCCGGTTTGTCAAACGGTTCGGGTTCGGAACCGTGAGGGGCTCCACGACGCGCGGCGGATCTGAGGCGTTGAGAAAGCTCGCGCGGCTCCTCCGTCAGGGACACGAAGTGGCGGTGATCCCCGATGGCCCTCTCGGGCCGAGAGGAGTCGTTCAGCCGGGGGTCATTGCGCTCGCTCGACTCACGGGCGCCCCGATTGTGCCCCTCGCGTTCAGCGCTCATCCGGGCTGGCGCCTCAGGAGCTGGGACGAGTTCCTGATCCCCAAACCCTTTGCCCGGAGCGTTGTCTGCTTCGGCCTCCCACTCGCCGTCCCCCCCGGCGCCGACCGCGCCGCCCAGGAAGCGTTGCGGAAGGAGCTCGAGCGCGCGCTGGCCCAGTTGACCTGGCGCGCCGACGAATTGGTCCGAGGCGCCTGAGGTGTACGTCCTCTACACGTGCCTCCTGCTGGCCCTTGTGCTCGCCTACGCACCGGTGTTCGTCCTCCGTCGGCTCGCGGGGGAGCCGGATAGGAATGGCCTGCTCCAGCGATTCGGGTACCGGTCTCCCCCATTTCCGCCGGAACCCCGCTGCTGGATCCACGCGGTTTCAGTGGGGGAAGTCATGGCGGCTATCCCGCTGATCCACGCGTTGAGACGCCGGTGGCCGCACCTTCACCCTGTTGTCACGACCGTGACGCCGACCGGCGCCAGGGTCGTGAGGGAGCGGCTGGGATCGGTCGTGACCCACCTCTATTTCCCGCTCGATTTCCCCGGCGCTGTGCGCCGCACGCTGGCCGGCGTCAGGCCCGAGTTCTTCATTGCCCTGGAAACCGAACTCTGGCCCAACTTCCTCCGGGCGCTCCGCGCCCGCGGCATCCCCGCGATGATCGCCAACGGACGCATCTCCGACCGCTCGTTCAGGCGCTACCGGCTCGTGCGCCCGGTCATGCGCCGGATCCTCGACGACATCACCGTGTTCGGTATGCAATCCGCGGAGGACGCCCGGCGGATCATTTCGCTCGGCGCCTCGCCGGAGCGGGTGGTCGTCACCGGCAACTTGAAAACCGAGATCCTGCCCGTCGAGGCGGGGGCCGATGCCCTTTGGAGGCGCCTGATGGGTCTGACCGGCGAGGAACTCGTCTGGGTCGCCGGGAGCACCCACCGGGGAGAAGAGGAGCTGCTCCTGGAGGCCTTCGACAGCCTGAAGCGGCGGTATCCGTCGCTGGTCCTCGTGATCGCGCCCCGCCATCCTGAACGGGTGGCGGAAGTCGAGCGCCTGATCCGACAGCGGGGTCTCGCCTCGGTGCGACGGACCGCGCTGCCCAAGGATCGAGACCGCAACGCCATTATCGTGCTGGACACCGTCGGCGAGCTGGCCCAGGTCTACCAGCTGGCCGAGGTTGTCTTCGTGGGAGGGAGCCTCGTGCCGGCGGGCGGCCACAACATGCTGGAGCCGGCTCTCAAACGAAAGCCCGTGGTGTTCGGACCGCACACCACGAATTTCAGAGACGGGACCGACCTCTTGGTGATGGCCGGGGCCGCTTTCGTCGTTCGGGGGCGTCCCGAGCTCGAGCGAGCGCTCGATCGGCTCTTGGCGGACCCCGGGCTCAGGGCCAGCATGGGCGAGGCGGCCTTCGAGGCCGTGGTCGGACGCCAGGGGGCAGTGCTCGAGACCCTGGAGCTGATCGAGCGCTTTCTCTTCACGGAAGCCAAGCCGGCAGTTCCTGCCGACGGATCGGGTGCGGAGTGAGTCCGAGCTTCCCCTCGGCGCGGATGAAGGTCCGCCGGACCTGGGAGCAGGAGGCGCCCCCTCTGCTGGCGCTCGGCCTTTCGGCGGCGACGGCGGGTTACCGCGGACTCCTGGAGGCGAGGGAGCGGCTCTACAGGTGGGGCGTTCTCAGGAGCCGACGGCTCCCGTGCCCCGTCATCTCTATCGGGAACCTGACGCTCGGAGGGACCGGGAAGACCCCGGCCGTGGAGCTGGCTGTGCTCACCCTCCAGGAGTGCGGGGTGCGCCCGGGCGTCGTGAGCCGCGGCTACGGGCGTCGTTCGACCGGCGTCCAGGTGGTGGCCGATGGGAGCGGTCTCAGGATGCACCCGCATGAGGCAGGAGACGAGCCGTTCCTCTTGGCCCGCCGGCTTCCCGGCGTCCCGGTGGTGGTGGGGGAAAGCCGGTATGAGGCCGGACGCCGCTGCCTCGAGAGCTTCGGGGTCCAGGCCCTCGTGCTCGACGATGCCTTTCAGCACCGAACGATCGAGAAGGACCTGGAAATCGTTCTGGTCGCCGGGCGGTCCCCCTGGGGAAACGGTCATCTCTTTCCCCGTGGGCCCCTCAGGGAGCCGCTGAGCGCGTTCGGCCGGGCTCACCTCGTAGTGGTAACCAACCCAGACCGCGAGGGGCTGGCGGCAGTGGCAGAGGTGCTCGGGCGCCACAACCAGCGGGCCCCGATTGTCGTGGCCGAGTATGTGCCGGTAGAATGCTTTGAGGTGGCGGACCCGACGCCATACGCTCAGGCGCGCGCGCCGGACGTGCTTACCGGGCGGCGGCTCCTGGCCTTCGCGGGGATCGCGCGACCCGAAGGCTTCCGCCGGACCGTCGAGCGACTGGGCGTCTCGCTCGCGGGTCTCGTCGAGTTCCCGGATCACCATTGGTACGGCGCCGAGGATCTGGCAGCGGTCGTCAGTCAGGCTGAGCGCTCCGGGGCGGAGGGTCTCGTCACGACGGAAAAAGACTATGTGCGGCTCTCCGCCGCGGCGCTCGGGATCCTCCCGATCTGGGTCCTGTCGGTCCGCCTGGAGATCACGGAGGGACAGGCGCGCTGGCGCGAGGCCTTTGAGGGGGTTCTTCGCCGGTGAACCCGCAGCTCGACGTCCACCACCTCATCGTCAGGCTCCCGAACTGGCTCGGCGACACCGTCATGGCCTTACCGACGCTGAGGGCGCTTCGGGCGGGCCTCTCCGAATGCCAGATCACGCTCGTCGGACCGTGGGCTCCTCTGCTTTCGGATCAGGGCCTGGCACACCGCTCCGTGGCCTACCCGAGGAGCCGGAGACGACGCCTCGCCACCATCCGGGCCCTCCGCGGACTTCGCGCGGAAACTGCACTTCTCCTGCCCAACTCCATCGGGTCCGCGTTGAGCGCCTGGCTCTGGGGCGCACGCTGGATCATCGGCTACGCCACCGACGGTCGGCGACCATTCCTCTCGCATCCTCTGCCGCCGCCGGTCCCGCGCCGACACCAGGTGGACGAGTATCTGGGGCTTCTCGCTCCGTTCGGTCTGGACCACGCGGATAGGACGCCCCGCTGGGTCCTGCCGGGCGACACTCACGGGGAACGCGTCGAGGCACTGCTGCCCTCAAGCGGCACGCCTCCCGGCCTGCGGATCGGCATCCACCTCGGCACCGCCTTCGGGCCCTCCAAGCTCTGGCCTCCCGACCGCCTGGCGGCCCTCGCTCGTGTGTTGCAGCGCGAGGGTCTCGTCCCCGTGCTCCTCGGGGCGCCGTCGGACGAATCGATCGCGAACGCCATCGTCGCCGAGGCCGGCGGGGAGCTGACGTCACTGGTCGGTAAGGACGCCCCCGAACTGCTCCCCAGCCTCCTGGCCCGCCTCGACGTGCTCGTCAGCATGGATACCGGGGTCGCGCATCTGGCGGCGGCCGTCGGCGTCCCGCTGGTGACGCTCTTCGGGCCGACCGATCCCGGACTCACGGCGCCTCGGGGCGCTGGCTCGTGCGTCATCTGGAAGCCTCCGCCCTGCGCGCCGTGCTTTCTGCCCGACTGCCCCATTGATCATCCGTGCATGCGGTCCATCGGCATCGACGAGGTCCTTCAGGCCGTGAAGGAACGGCTTGGAGCCCGGCGGCTCGGCCATCACGTGCCATGAGCACGATTCTCCATACCGAGTCTTCGCTCGGCCTGGGTGGACAGGAAATCCGCATCATGACGGAGGTGCCTTGGCTTCTTGCCCACGGCTGGCGGGTCCTGATCGCCTGCCAGCCCGAGAGCCGGCTTCTGACCGAAGCGCGGGCCCTGGCGCTCCCGGTCGTGGAGGTCAAGATGGGGAGCCCGCTGGATGTCCGGGCGATCGCCACGCTCAGAGGGCTGATGAAGACGCGCGACGTCGCCCTCGTCCACACCCACAGCTCGGTGGACAGCTGGGTCGCCACGCTGGCCGCCAAGACGCTGTCCCTCCCGGTGGTGAGGAGTCGCCACGTGTCAATCCCCATTGCGCGCCGCCGCGCGCTGGTCTACCGGCTCGCCGATCGGATCATCACGAGCGGGGAGGCCATCAAGGAAATCGTCCGAGCGGCAGGGGTTGGGGCGGGCCGAATCGTATCCATCTCGGCCGGGGTGGACACCAGTCGGTTTCATCCCGGGGTGTCAGGCCGAGCCGTGCGCAAAGAACTGGGCCTCACCGGACCGGTGGCAGGCCTCGTCGCGATGCTCCGCGGGTCGAAGGGGCACCGCTTCTTTTTAGAAGCGGCCCGGGAGGTCCTTGGGGTACTGCCGGACACTCGCTTTCTGATCGTCGGGGACGGGATTGGGTATGCGGACGTGAAGAACCGCATCCGGGAGATGGGGCTGGAGCAGGCGGTGATCATGACCGGTTTCCGCACCGACATCCCCGAGGTGATGGCAGCGCTCGACGTGCTGGTGCTGCCTTCCATCAAGTCCGAGGGCACGCCCCAGGTGATTCCCCAGGCGCTGGCGGTGGGGACGCCGGTGGTCGCCACGGCGACGGGGGGGATTCCCGAAATCATCCGTGATGGCGAAACCGGCTGCCTGGTTCCGCCGGCCGATCCTCACGCCCTGGCGCAGGCGATCCTGTTGTTGCTCCGGGACCGCGCATGGGCGCGGCAGCTGGCCCAGGCCGGCCAAGCCTTGGTCCGCGCACGATACACGATTGAAGGCATGATGACCCAGACGACCCGCGTTTACGCCGAGCTGATCGGACGATGACGCCCCTCACGATCCTCCATCTGGCGGCCAACCGCTGGTGGACCGGAAGCGCGGACCCGATCATCCGTCTCGTGAAAGGGCTCGAAGAGCGGGGGCACCACGTTCTGCTCGGGGTGACTCCCGGCGACCGCTTCGAGGCCAAGGCTCGCGAGGCGGGGATCCGTCTCGTTCCAGGTCTCTCGCTGTCGGTCCGTCTAGCCCCAGTGGCCCTCCTGAGCGATATCGTCCGGCTCCGTAGGCTGGTCCGGGACCAGCGCGTGGATGTCATCCACGCCCACCACTCCCACGATCACTGGCTCGCCACGCTGGCGCGCGGTCCCGCGGCGGTAGCCCGGACCTTTCATAACGTTCGCGCGGTGAAGCGGCGCTGGCCCACGTCGCTCCTCTACCGGCGGATGGACGGGGCGATCGCGGTGAGCCGCCAGATCTGGGAGCGCTGCCGGGCGGTCGGGATCCCGCCGGACCGGCTCTGGACCATCGGCGGGGTCGTGGATCTTCGCCGGTTCACTCCCGATGCCGACGGGCTGGCGATCCGCCGCGAGTTCGGCCTCGGCACGGGCCCGGTGGTCGGGTCGGTGGCGCGGCTCGCTCCCAATCGGGGTCACGAACTGCTGATCCACGGCTTTGCCCGGCTTTTGGGACAGCTCCCCGACGCGCGCTTGCTCCTGGTCGGCAAAGGCGAGACCGTGCCGAAGTTGCAAGCTCTCGTGCGGGTACTCGGCCTGTCGGAGGGGATCCTTTTCACCGGCTACCGCGACCACGATCTCCCGCAGGTGCTGGCGGCGATGGACTGCTTCGCGTTGATGGGAGCGGGTTCGGACGAATCGTGCCGCGCGGCCTTGGAGGCGATGGCGGCAGGCAAGCCGGTGGTGGCGCGGCGAGTGGGGGCGCTTCCCGAGACGATCATAGACGGGGAGACCGGACTCCTCCTGCCCGAGGACCACCCTGAGGCTGTCGCCCGCGCCCTTCTGGAACTGCTCGGCGATCCGGAACGCGCGCGCCGCATGGGGAAGGAGGGACGCCGTCGGGCTGAGGCCGAGTTCAACGCCGAGCGCCACGTGCAGCAGGTGGAGCAGGTTTACCTGAAAGTTCTTCGACGCGCCGCATGAGCCGGCTCCGGGTGCTTCACCTGATGAGCTGCCGCGGGTGGAGCTCCGACGCCTACGGGGCTGCCCGGATGGCCGTCGAGCTGGAGCGGGCCGGCCACGACGTCACCCTCTGCTGCCGCGCGGGCACCGAGGCGCGCGTCATTGAGCGGGCGCGGGAATTGGGGGCCCGCCGCATTGAAACACTCACCCTGCGGGGTGGCTTCAGACCTCGCGACGACCTGTCCGACCTGAGGTGGCTTCGGGACCGGCTCCCGCGCTTCGATGTCGTGCACGTTCACCGCGGCAAGGAACACTGGCTGGCAGCCCTCGCCAACCGATTGTCCACGAATCCGCGGCCGCTCATCCGCACCCGCCACATCGTCCAGGCGGTGAGGCCCCATGCGGCCAACCGCTGGCTCTACCGGACTCAGACGGACCTTGTCGTGACGGTGACGGAGGCCATCAGGCGCCAGTACCTCGCCGCGGGGCTGGTGCCCGCGGAGAGAGTGGTCGCCCTCCCGGGAGGCGTGGATGCGGACTGCTTTTACCCGGGGCTTGACGGGAGCGGCGTCCGCCGAGAGCTACAGCTGCCCGACGATACGCTGCTCGTGGGGCTGGTGAGCGGGCTCCGCGCGATGAAGGGCCACGGCGTCGTCCTCGAGGCGGCCTCGCTCCTGGGATGGGACGGGGTTCGTCCCCATTTCCTCTTCATCGGGAAGGGGAGAGAGGAGGAATGGATCCGGGCAAGCATCCGGCGCGCAGGGCTCGACGGGCAGGTGACGCTGGTGGGGTTCGTCCCCGACCTCCCCGCGGCCATGTCCGCGCTGGACATCGCGCTCTACGTTCCGCTGGAGTCGGACGGGATGAGCCGCGTCGTGTTCGAATGCCTGGCGCTGGGGCGACCGTTGGTCGCCAGCCGCGTCGGCGTTGTCCCGGAGATCCTGGTGGACGGGCGCGACGCGCTCCTGGTCCCGGCGGGCGATCCCGGGCTCCTGGCGGAGGCGATCCGGCGCCTCGTGGCCGATCCGGGGCTTCGAACCGCTCTCGGACTCGCCGGCCGGCGGCGCGTGGTGGAGCGCTACTCTGGCGCCCGCGTCGCCGCGCATCTGGCCGATCTCTATGCGGGGTTGGTGGGCGGGCGCGCGCAGTGAAGATCACGGTTCTCTGCTTCGACTGTTTTGACAACGCCACCGGACGCGCGGACCTTCTGGCTCGCTTACTTCGCCCGGAGTACGACGTCGAGGTGGTCGGGCCGTGCTTTGACGGGGAAGTCTGGGCTCCCGTGCGCGACGGCCCGGTGAAGTACCGAACGGTTCCAGGTTCCCGATACCCGGCGTTCTTCCGAGCGCTTCCCGCGCTGGTCAGGCTGGCCGATGGCGACGTCCTCTACGCCTCCAAGCCCCGACCCACCAGCTACGGGATTGGCCTCCTCGCCCGCATGGCCCGCCGGCGCCCGCTGCTCCTCGACATCGACGACTGGGAGGTGGGCTTCTTCCGTCGCTCCGGCTGGTGGGGAACGATCGGGCGTTTCCTGAACTTGGCAAATCCCAACGGCCTGACGTGGACCTGGCTCATGGAGCGGCTGGTCGGCCGGGCCCAGGCCGTCACCGTGGCCTCCCGGTTTCTCGAAGCAAGATTCGGCGGCGTGCTGATCCCCCACGCCCGCGACACCGATGAGTGGCGGCCTGACCGCTATGCCTCGGCGTCAGGGCGCGCGCGGCTGGGCGTCGGTGCCGAGCGCGTGGTCATGTTTCTGGGAACGCCGCGTTCCCATAAAGGAATTGATGACCTGGCGCAGGCGATGCGGATTCTCGCCAGGCCCGATGTGATCCTCGCGGTGGTGGGGTGCCCCCCCGACAGCCCCGCTGGCCGCCGACTCGCCGTCCTCGGCAAGAGCGTGAGGCTGATCCCCGAGATCCCCTTCTCCGAGGTGCCCCTCTATCTCGCCGCGGCCGATGTGGTCGCGATCCCTCAACGCCTCGGCCCCGACACCCTCGGCCAGGTTCCGGCCAAGCTGTTCGACGCGATGGCGCTCGGTCGTCCCGTTGTCGCCACGCGGGTCTCGATGATCCCTGAAATCCTGGAGGGCTGTGGCGTTCTCGTCGAGCCCGGTGATCCCGCCGGGCTCGCGAAAGGCCTTGCCTGGCTGCTGGACCATCCCGCCGAGGCCGCCGCTCTCGGCCTCCGGGCGCGGGAGCGCTGCGTGGCCCATTACAGCTACGCCGCCGCCCGGAAGCTCCTCTTCCCGCTCATAGAGCAAGTCCTCGCTCGACCCAGACCCGGGTGACTCAAAAACCTCCGT
>CAYRZF010000037.1:17489-20919 GCA_964428805.1 uncultured bacterium
TCGGCGAGAGAGCAAGATCGTGGCCGCGTCTGCTTGTTCGTGACATCGAGGCGAGGTCCCCATGTGTTCGACCTCACCTCATGAGACTTCCCCCTGAGGAGGCGAGAATGCCGCAACTGATTCAAGTATCTCCAGACACCGGAGGCATCTACTGGGAAACCGGGAATCGGACTGGGTTTCCTGCCGCCCAGACCGGTAGAAGGCTGGAGAATTGACTCCTTTGCGATGGGGAGATGGCCTCGTATCCCTACTGCGTGAGGAGTCGATGTTAGAGCTGACGGTGTGTCAGGCTCAGGGCCACCTACGGACCGTGGCCCGCAGCCTAGCCCAAAACGAGGGCCTGGGTGGACTCACTTACGGGGAGGAGGGCCCGGCCGTAGTCGCAGGAAGAAGCGCACGCGTCAGCGGGACAGGATATGATGCACACGGGAGGGACCACACGATGAAACGATCGCTCGCGCTTGGGGCTCTCACGGCGCTGATGCTGACGACGTGTCTCTGGACGGTGGACGCCTGGGCGCGCGCCGGAGGCGGCGGCTCGAGCGGCGGCGGCCGCGGCTCGCGCAGCTACTCCGGGCCGGCCCAGCCCTCGCCGAGCCCCGTCTCGCCGAGTCACCCCGCGGCGCCGTCGTCCCTCCAGCAGCCCGCCCCGCAACGGCCGGGGTGGGGAGGCATGCTCGGCGGCCTCCTGGTGGGTGGGCTGATCGGGAGCCTCCTGTTTACCGGGATGGGCGGGCTGTTCGGGGGAATCGGCCTGATCGAGATCGTGATCCTCGGGGGACTTGTCTACCTCGCATTTAGGCTCATGCGGAGCCGGCAGCCCGAGCCCGCAGCGCCCTCGGGCTACGCTGCTCCCGGTGGTTACGACGCCGGCGGCTGGCAGCCGGGCGGCTCGGCGGCGTCGACGGCAGTGGTCGACGCGCCCGGCGGGCCGAACGACCTCGACCGCGGCATCGGCCACATCCGTCAGCTCGACCCCGGCTTCGCCCCGGAGCGGTTCGCCGCCGATGTGGCCTCGGATATCTTCTTCAAGGTTCAGGCGGCGTGGATGGCGCGCGACATGAGCGTCGCGGCCGGCGTGCTCACGCCCGAGATGCGGGCCATCCTTCAGAAGGACTGCGACCGGCTCCGCGCCGACCGCCGGGTCAACCGTCTCGAGAACATCGCGGTGCGCACGGCGGAGGTCACCGAGGCCTGGCAGGAGCAGGGCCAGGACTATGTGACGGTGCGCTTCCTGGCGAGCTTGCTCGACTACACCACGGACGAGGGCGGCGCGCAGGTCCTCGAGGGCAGCCGGACCGAGCCCGTGAAGTTCGAGGAGTACTGGACCGTCATACGCCCCGTCGGCTCCAAGCCCTGGCGGCTCAGCGCAATCCAGCAGCCGTAGCGGGATCAGGCAGCGCCCATCACCCTTTAGCCGTTATATCCGATTTGCAAGACCAACACCGGAACGTCACTGGGCCTGATGGAGAAGCAGCCTTGGCTTCCGCTATGAGGGGACTTGTCACAAGAGCCTCGACCGAGCGGGGAGCCTCGCCCGAGGGACTTTGTCGTACAGCAGAAAGTTACAGCCGCAAGGCCCTGTGACCAGAACGCTGCTTGGTGCCACGTTTTGCACTACGACTACATCCCTAGGTTTCAATGCCTTCGGCTCACTACAGGTATGATTCGGTCCCTTGAATCCCCCGTATTTGTAATTGGTCGTTCCCGCACTTAGTGTCACAGTCGTCCCCACTTCGGCTATTGTCAGAGTGAATCCCTTATCCATCGGCGTGCCTCCTACGGCGGATGGTTCGCCTTCGTCCCCTCGGCTCTTTACCCGGCATGATATCCCGTCCGCTCCTGGACTGCCAGCCCCCCGCTCTCCTGTTGCCACCATGTTGTAGTGGAAGGACAGCCTAGCAAGCCCCCTCTCCGGCTCGCAGACTAGAGGCGTGAGGACCCGAGCCCTCCCCCTCTCGGCCCTCCCCGGCCCCGAAAAAAATTCGCTGACCTCGAATCGCTTCCCTCAGTCCAGCGTGACGAAGATGCAGTGGGGCAGCTTGCCGTCGAGTGCTTTGGAGAGATGACCCTTCCCCCACGTATCCTCGACAAGGATTACCTCGCCTGCGCCAATGCGGCGCGTCTCGCCGTCGCTTGCGGTGAGTTGGACGCCCGCGTCGAGATTGATAATATACTGTCGCTGCGGGGCGGGATGCCAGTCGAGGTCATAGTCGGGGGCACCTCGCGGAAGATGATCCCGGTCGCCGGGAGGCGCGCCGACAGCCGCCCGGCACGGGTCGATTCCTCGACCTCAACCTCCACGTCCTCGAAATGCGACTCGCCATTCTTGTCGACGTAGCGCCGCTGGATCTTCATGGAACTCCTTCTCATGGCATCACTGCACAATCACACTCGTAAACGCAGTCGGTGGCGATCGCCGATATTTTTAAGGATAGCGGCCGGCGAGGACCCCCCACGCTCCTACTCGCCCCGCGAGGCCCGCGCCTCTTCCGCCGCCTTGATCTCTGCGGCGAACATACCGATGTGCAGTGGGCAGGGGAGCTTGTTCTCATCAACGTACTGACAGTCGGTTTGGTTACACTGAACGAAGTATCCTCGAGCGCGTCCGAAGCCGTCCACTCGACGGAGACGGATCAGGACCATTTCGGATACCACCTCGCACGAGAACTCCCGCGCAGGACCTCGACCCACGTGATCTCCTCTATGATGGTGAGACAGCAGCCCCCGATTTGGCGCCTCCACCATACGCCGTCGGGGCCAGCCAGCACAACCCCCCTCCTCGCCAATGATGCTGAGACACCCCCCGACTCGCAATCACTGTAGAAGAGGCGACAAGGGGAGGTGTCGCAGTGCGGGCACAAATTGGGGCACAGCCCTTCGTACGGTGAGACCTGGAACGGCGTTCAGCGTCTTTACTGGTTCCAAGGGCTCTCACCGATATCGCCGGGTCTTGTCTTTGAGGTCGATCTCGCTTCATGGAAACGCTGTGTCCCTTCACTTACTTCTCGTCGAATATGCCTTTAGCGCGTACCTGCCGGCGCTGCAGTGAAGGCTAATCCACTAACTCTCGGGGGAAAGCCTATCGGGATTCCAACGGGGGCACAGCAGGTGACAACTTCCTCAAGGCGTGTCTGGGCAGCCAGAATTTCGCCTGGCCGGAGGCACGCGTCTGGACGCGGAAAATGGGCGGTTGGGGATTGATGTGGATAAGTGGATAACTTTCAGAATCGGCCTCGTTGCGGCTAAGGAGAAAGCAGCGCTGACCCCGCCCCCAAAGGCGAGGGGCGGGGGGAATAGTTGCGGAAAATCCTGTGGGCAGTCGTTGGATGCCAAGGGGTCACGAAGCAATTTCCTGTGTGAGCGTGTCGATCCTCTTGCGTAATTTGGGGTCTTCTTGTTGGAGACGGCGGATCTTTTCCACCGCGTG
>CAYRZF010000038.1:0-2225 GCA_964428805.1 uncultured bacterium
GTGGCGGAGGCGGCGACCGGCGAGATAGCGTCGCAGGTTGTCGTTGAAGACGGGAGCGATCTCCGCGGGCACGCTAGGCCCGGCGATGTGCGGGGTGATGACGACGTTGGGCAGAGTCCAGAGCGGATGGTCGGGCGAGAGCGGCTCGGTCTCGAACACGTCGAGGATCGCGCCGGCGATCCGCTTCTCGGAAAGCGCGCGCATGAGCGCTGTTTCATCGATCACTGGTCCCCGCCCGATACTGACGAGCCACGCCCTGGGTTTCATGGCCCGGAGCTCGGCCTCTCCGATCAATCCGCGGGTCTCCTTGGTGAGAGGAAGCACGATCACGACGAAGTCGGCCTGCCCCAGGGCCCGGGCGATTGCGGAGGGGCGATAAACGGCGGCGACGCCCCTCTCCCTTTTTCCGCTCCGGCTCACGCCGATGACCCGCATGCCGACCGCTCGCGCCGCGCGGGCGATCGCTTTGCCGATGTCTCCGAGGCCGACAATCGCAAGGGTCCTGCCGTGAAGCGGCCCCGGATCCAGAGCGCGCCACAGGCGCTGTCGTTGGGCCTCCCGGAACGCTTCCATCCGCTGGCTGACCCAGGCGCACCACCCGAGCGTGTACTCGGCCATCCAGGGGCCGAATATTCCGGCCGCCCGGGTGACGATGACGCGGGCAGGAAGCTCGGGGACGAGGAAACTCTCCACACCCGCCCCCATGCCCTGAATCCACCGGAGGCGGGATGCCTTGGCGAGGAGATGGGGCGGGAATCTCCAGGCGTACAGGATCTCGGCCCCTCGGATTGGTTTGACGGCCGCCTCCGGCGTTGAGCACACATCCAGGCGGATCGCACCCCTCGGAGCTTTCACCAGGCGGGCATACGCCTCGGCTTCGTCGGGGTGATAGAGAAGGACGCGGCGCGGGATCACCGCGGGAGCAGGGCGAGGAGCTGATCCTCGAAGCTGAAGTCCACCGGCCGCTGGTCCAGCCCTTCCTTCCGGTACCACTCCCAGGTCTGCCTGAGGCCCGAGGCCAGGGTGTAGCGGGGGTGGATCCCGAGCTCGGTGCGAACTTTCGAGGTCGTGTACACGGCGTGGCAGTCATAGACGAGGTTCTGCCCGAAGACCGGTCCGGCCTTGTCGAAGCGTGTGAGCAGGGCGGAGTCGAAGTGGCGAAACTCCACGGGGCGGTCGAGGACTTCGGCGATCTGCTCGACGAAGCCGACCTGGGTGACGCATTCCTCCCCGGTGGCGTTGTAGGCCTGGCCGAACGCGCGCGGGTTTCCCAGCATGACCGCCAACGCGTCGGCCAGATCCTCCACGTGACCGAACTGGCGGAGCCACCCGCCGTGACCGGGCACCAGCACCGGTCGCCCCCGGATGATCCGATCGAAGAAGAAGGTTTCATTGTGTCGGGTGTTGAACGGGCCCAGGACGTGGGTCGGCCTGACGATCGTCACGGGCAGCCCGCGGTCCCTATGTCGCTCCAGGAGTGCATCTTCGCCGGCGATCTTGTGGCGGGCGTACTCGCCCCAGTAGTATCCTCGGGGGGTCGTCTCGCTGTAGGGGATGGGGAGCGCGTGGTCGTACACGCGCCCGGTAGAAACGAAGATTACGTGAGGGAGGCTGGGGGCGAGCGTATCGGCGAGAGCCGCCACGTCTTCCCCCGTGGTCGGGGCGTAGGAAATGTCGTAAACCGCGTCGAAGCGGGCTCCGGCGAGGGCGGACGCGAGCCGGGCGTGGTCCTTCCTGTCGCAGGGGATCATGCTCACGGAGGGCGGCAGCCTGTCTGTCTTGCGGCCGCGGTTGAGCACGGTGACGGCGTGGCCGTCACGCAGGAGCGCCCGGACGAGAGCGAGGCTGATAAATTCGGTTCCCCCGGCGACGAGGACGCGCATGCCGGGCGCCATCATACCATGACTCTCCCCTCACCCTGCCTCTCCCCCACCGGGGGAGAGGACAAAGGGGCCCTATCTCACAGGAGGACACCAACGTGGCGAGAGCGGTGACGGTGACATTGCTCGACAATCTCCGGCATGAGGTACGGGTTGGGAGGCACGTGCTGGTGGCCGACGAGCCGCCCGAGATGGGCGGGGACGACGCCGGGCCTTCTCCCTATGAGCTGCTGCTCGCGGCGCTCGGCGCCTGAACCTCCATCACGGTCTTGCTGTACGCAAGACGGAAGGGATGGGCGGTGGACCGGGCGGAGGTCAAGCTCCGGCACGAGAGGCGGGACGGGG
>CAYRZF010000038.1:2325-20389 GCA_964428805.1 uncultured bacterium
GGTCGATCACGTCACGCTGGAGTTGCTGTTGGGCGGCGATCTCTCACCTGAGCAAGAGTCACGGCTCCGAGAGATCGCGGACCGCTGCCCCGTCCACCGCGCGCTGACGGGCGACATCGTGATCGGTCACTCGGTCGCTTAACCGATCGCTACGGCCACGCAGGTCGTCGTCCGGGTGATCCCATCCACGACGCCGATGCTCTCCGTGACGACCTGCCCAATGGCGTCGAGGCTCGGCCCCTCCAGTACCACGATGAAGTCGTAGGGGCCGGTCACCGCATCCATGGATACGATGGTGATCCGCCCGCCCTTGAGCGTCGAGAGCGCCTTCTTCACGGCTTTGGTCTTTCCCGCGGCGGTTTCGATCAGGACGTAGGCTTTCATGGCTGTTTCCTCCTTGCGTTGAAGGTTACCTGCCAAGGCTGGTCAGAAGGAACTCCCCCGGGTGGCGACGAGATAATCGCTCTTCGCCCGCTCCAGCTCGTCGAAAATCTGTTGTCGCTGGGCCAGGAGCTGCCGGGCCGCCTGGTTCCGGATGAGGGCCAGGCGCGAGAACCTGAGCTGAGATCGGAGACGGCTGAGCCCGCCGAGGTAGCGGTAGGCGAGGAGGCCGCTGACCGGAAGGGAGACGAGGAAGAGCGCGGCGATCCGGAGGTTGGACAGGCGCCACACGAGCCAGGTTTCCAAGCCCCAAAAGAGCGGGATCAGGACGATGCTGGAGAGGAAACGGGCCGTGGCGTAATCGGTCTCCTCGGTGGTGACCCTGTGAGCGATCCAGCGCGGGACGAGATACGGCAGCGCGTTGACCGCCGCACCGTAGGCGAAGATGGGGAGTCCGAGAAGGCCGAGCCCGGTGGTCCGGAGCCTACGGCGAAGCGGGGACGCGTGAAGGCGGGACCTCACGGCCTCGTCTCGCACCCGGTACAGCGCGAGTAGGGCCTTGTACTCCTGGATGCGCTGCCAGATGCGCTCGACCCGGTCGGGGTCCCGCGCTTTGAAGTGCTGGACGGCGTCCACGATCGTGCGCGAGAGCCGCACGAGATCGACCTGCTTGGGCGAGAGGCCCCGCTCCTCCTGGAGTTCCCGGATCAGATCGCCGCGGTGGAGTGCTTCCACCTCGCGCACCAGATCGTCCAGATCGATCCGCTCCACGTGGATGACCTGAGCCTCCAGCCCCCACTGGATCGCCGTCGTCAAGGCCTCGACGGCCTTCCGCGGATCATCGCGGTAGCGGTCGAGGTGCGCGTGGAGCTCGATCGGTTCGCCGAAGGCCACGAGGACGCGGCTGCGGAAGGACTTCCGCGCCTCGAATGTGAGCCCGACCGGAATGAGGGCCAACCCCAGATTGCCGTCGTGGCGGGCTTCGCTCTCGAGCGCGATCCGCGCGGCGCCGCTCTTGATCCGCTGCACCCGGGGCTCGGCGTGGGTCGTGCCCTCGGGGTAGATGGCGATCAGATGGCCCTCGCCCAGCGCGCGAAAGCATGCCTCGAAGGTCGCCGTGTTCTTGTCCATCTGAGCGGGGTCATCCTGGCGGCGATAGATGGGGATCACCCCGACGGCGGTGAGGAAGCGCGCCAGGAGCGGGTTTCTGAAGAACCGGCCCGCGGCCAGGTAGTGGACCTTGCGCGGGACGGCCGCGCCCACCAGAAGCGAGTCGATCAGGTTGTTGGGATGGTTGATGCAGAGGAGAACCGGGCCCGTGCGCGGCACCAACTCCGGATGGCGGACCTCAACGGCCTTGAAGAAGAACCAGATCCAGAACCGACCCACGACCTGAACGAAGGCGTAGAGCGGGTCCACGGCTCCTCCTACTGGGCCAGGAACCGCTTGAGGGTGTAGGCGAACGCGCTGGGATGCTCGACGGCCTTCTTGCCGAGGAAGTCGAGACGCGTGCCGCGCTCGGTGGTGTGATTCTTGGGATCGAAGCGGGCGACGACGGTCGCCGTCAGCGAGCCAGCCCGGACCAGGAGGCGCTCGCCAACGCTCTCGTCTCCGAGGCGGGCCACGATCGCGTAGAAGCCCCGGGCGTCGGTCTCGGCCAGGTAGGAGAATCCGGTTTTCCCCCGGATCAACTTGACGGAGACCCCGCGGAGCGGGACGCCCTTGACATCCTTCACGTAGCCCAGTACCACGTAACGGTAGAAGACCTCGTGCTCGGCCGTCGCGCCGAACGGGAGCGCGAGGCCGACGAGACAAAACGCCAGCGCTCGTGCCCACTTGCCTGCCACGGCGCCAGTGTAGTGAGCCGGGGCAGGGGAAGTCAAGGGAGGATGAAATATGACGGCTGTCGATCGGCTGAATGAACTCCTCGAGGCGGAGCGCGCCGGCGTGGAGACGCTCTCCCGCCTCTTTCCCGAGGCCCGCACCCCTGAAATGCGGAAGCTCTTCAAGGAGGTCAGGGACGATGAGGCCTGGTCCTGCGCCGGGCTCGCCCGTTCCATCAAGACGCTGGGCGGGGTCATGTCAGAGAAAAAGGGAGACTTCGCCGACAAGGTGATGAGCGAGCCCACCCTCGCCGCCCGGCTTCGGCTCCTCAACCGGGGTCAGGGATGGGTCGTCAAACGGCTGGATGGTCTCCTCGGCGAAACGCTTCCCGCGCCCGTCAGCGAGTTTCTCAAGGAGATGAAGACGCGCCACATCGCCAACATCGAAGCCTGCGACCGGCTGGCCGACTCCCTCAAGTGACCATCGTGCGCTGTCTACTGAACCAGGAAATGCCGGATAGCTTTTTCTTCCCAGATTATGCCAACTCCTGGGACGTTGGAAACGAGCGCGTGGCCACCCTCAACTTTCAGTGGTTCACACAGGATCGGGTTCGCCCAATCGACATACTCCAACCAGTGACAGGTTGGAGTGACGGCCAGAAGATGCGCACTAATCTCGGGGAATAGATGGCTCGACATTGGCACTCCAGCAGACTCGGCGAGTGCTGCGGCACGTAGCCAACCTGTGACTCCGCCGATCTTCATCACATCCGGCATGACGAAGTCTGAAGCGCCAGCGGCTAGCGACTTGGACATGTCATGGGGGCCCCACCAGTTTTCACCAATCTGAACCGGTGTCTTTGCCTCGCGGCTGATTTGTGCATGGCCGACATAATCATCTGCCAGAGTGGGTTCTTCGACCCAGAAGAGTTGTTCCTCGTCCAGCGCGTGGGTACGCCTTATCGCTTCCGGCACAGAAAGGGACTGGTTGCAGTCCGCCATGAGCAAGACGCCTTTCCCGACGGACTGCCTGACGGCGCGAACTACGGCGACATCGGTTTCTAGATCCGGATACCCCAACCTGACCTTTATCGCGTTAAAGCCGGGCGCGACCAACTCCTGCGCTTCGGCCCCTGCACGTTCACTCCCGATGATCCCGAGCCCGCAACTATTATAGGCAGGGATCGGACGCGGTTCCCCACCCAGGAACCGCACCAGCGGCATCTCGCTCGCCTTCGCGAGTGCGTCCCATACGGCCATGTCGATACCCGCGAGCGCCATTCCCGTAAAGCCCTGCGGGCCGAGTAAGCGAAAACGCCGCTGCAGTTTCTGCTCGATTGCAAACGGAGCAAGAGAATCACCCTTGATTAGCTCTTCAAGATTGGTGAGAAGCTGCGTAATTGGCTTGAGCGCAAGCGGTGTGTAGCAAAAGACGTAGCTGCAACCTGTTACTCCTTCCTCTGTCCGGATATCTATCAGGACCAATGGGGCTGTGCCAACCAGACCGCCGCTTGTCTGAAGCTGCCGCTGCATTGGCACGTTAACGGCGCGCGATTGTAAGCTCCGAATTGTGAGTTTTTGTTCCGGCATGAACCACGGCAAGGGGGGTCTTACCCGCGCCCCTCCTCCTTCTTTGGCTCCTGGACCAACTCCACAAGGAGCCCTCCAAGGGGTTTGAGAAAGTTTACCAGGAGCCCTCGGACGGCGGGAGCTGGCTCATCGAATATGAAGTCACCTACTGAAAAAGGAGTAGGACAGAGGATGTTCTCAACGGCAAATGCGATATGGTGGAGGACAGACTTGCCCCCAAGGAACTTGATAAGCTTCGACTCCGCCTCAGGGACGACAAATTCAATCATTGGAAACTTGGTCGAGAAGGCACAAAAACACTGAAACGCCGGCACCGGCCCCCAGACCAACGGGGCATCGTCTTTGAGCCGCTCCTGGCAAAGCTCATTAGCAATGTTGACCGACCGAACCACCATTCCGACATGGTGAAACTTCATCATGGCCCCTTTGACTCCGCCGTTGCCGTGTCGGCGATCACCCTGCGAAAGTCGCCCTGCAGCACACCCACAGCACTTTCTGCGGTTTTATTAAACTCGTCAAGGGGTCTTTATTCGCAGCCCCCGCGGAGAGATTCTAGCAAAGAAGAAGGGGGCGGGTTATACTTCGCCCGCCGATGCGACGGAAATTCGAGAAAGTCACCCTCCCTGACGCTGTCGGCCGTCTCCGCCCGGGGATGAAGGTCCTGCTTCCTCCGGGCTGCGGCGAGCCGACCGCGTTCATCCGGGAACTCTGCCGGCAGGCCGACCGGCTCGCCCCGCTGACGCTGATGGGGGGGCTCTTGCTCGGCGATTACCCCTTCCTGCGCCCGGAGTACCGCGGCAAGTTCAGATGGGTGACCTGGCAGTTGATGCCGCCCGCTGTGGCGGCGTGGGAGCGCGGTCAGGCCGAGTTCGTCCCGGCTCGCTACTTCGACGCGGTGAGGCTGTTCGGGCGGGATGGGGCGTGGGCTCCCGACGCGGTGATCGTTCACACGAACCCCCCAGACCGGCACGGGTACGTGAGCCTGGGGGTATCAGTCAGTTATTCACTCCCTGCGGCCCGTGAGGCGCCGCTCGTCATTGCCCAGGTGAATCCCCGGATGCCGCGTACCCTCGGCAATGCGTTCCTCCACTCCTCCCAGATCGACTGCTGGACCGAGGTGGATGAACCGCTGGTCGAGTATCCCCCGGCCGCCGTGGGCGACGTGGAGCGCCAGATCGCGGCTCGCGTGGCCGGCCTGATCCCCGATGGCGCGACGATCCAGATCGGCGTGGGCTCCATCCCTCAGGCCATCATGGAGGCGCTGCGGGACCGGCGGGACCTGGGTGTGCATTCGATCCTGGTGGACCACATGCTGCCCCTGGTCGAAAAGAACCTGATCACCCGCACGAACATCTGCGAGGTGATGGGCACCCGGCGCCTCTTCGACTTCGTCCACGACAATGCGTGGCTCCACATGGAGCCTTCGGACATCGTTCACGATCCCCAGGTCGTGGGCCGGATCCGAGACTTCGTTTCCATCAACTCGGCGCTCGAGGTGGACCTGACCGGGCAGGTCAACGCGGAGAGCGTGGGACCGCGCCAGCTCACGGGGATCGGGGGGCAGTTCGATTTCGTCCTGGGCGCCTCGCGGGCGCCGGGCGGCGCTTCAATCATCGCGCTTCCCGCCACGGCCAAGAGGGGTGCGGTCTCCCGGATCGTCCCGCGTCTGGCGATGGGCGCCGGCGTGACCACGCCGCGCTACCTGGCGGACTGGGTGGTCACCGAGCACGGAGGGGCCCGGCTCACGGGGCTGAGCACCGCTGAGCGGGCGCGGGCCCTGATCCGAATCGCGGAGCCGAAGTTCAGGGACGAGCTGGAGCGGAGTCTGGCTACTTCTTGAGGGCGCGGATCTTTTCGAAGATCTCGGCGTTCTCGGGGAAGCGATGGGTGACCTGGTTGTCGTACACGGTCTTGCCGTCGATGGCGACGGTGAAGATGCCGCTGTGCCCCTCTTTGAGGTTGGCGGTGATGCCGAACTCCTTCTTAATGGCGGCCTGCAGACCGGAGGCCTGGGGAAGGTAGTTTCACTCCCCGCAGTAGGTGATCCGGATATCCAACCGATCCTCCTTATGAATGATCTCTTCCTGATGATAATGAGACGTCACGAGGCTGTCAAATGATTCCGTTGCTCATCGACACCGATCCCGGCATCGACGACGCCTTGGCACTCCTCCTGGCGTTCCGGTCCCCGGAGTGCTCGGTGGAAGCCATCACCACCATCGCCGGTAACGTCCCCGTCGAGCGGTGCACGCTGAACGTGTTCAGAATTCTCGAGGCCGTGAAGCCCGAACGCCCACCCGTGGTGGCCCGCGGGGCCGACAAGCCGCTCGCCCGGCCGCTCGTCTCCGCCACTCACGTTCACGGCGACGACGGACTGGGGAACCTGAGCCATCGCTATCCGCCGCCCCGCGTTGACTTGTCCCCGCTCGACGGCCCGGACCTGATCCTCGACACCGTCGGCCGCCTTCGGGGGGAGGTGGTGCTGGTGGCCCTCGGGCCGCTGACCAACCTGGCGCTGGCGCTCCAGCGCGATGCCCGCCGCATGGCGCTGCTGCGCCGGGTGGTGGTCATGGGCGGAGCGGTGGCGGTGCCGGGCAACGTGTCGCCGGTCGCCGAGTTCAATTTTTACGTCGATCCGGAGGCAGCGGCCCAGGTGTTGGCCTCGGGACTTCCCGTCGAGCTCGTCCCGCTGGATGTCACCCGGAAAGCCATCCTCCCCCGCAGCATCTTCGAGAAGCGGCTGGCCGCCTGCACGGACTCGGTCTCTCGCTTCATCCGGGACATGACCCAGCACGGGTTTCAGTTCGCGGAGGAGATCGGCGAGGGCGGGATCCTCCTTCACGATCCTGTCGCGCTGGGGATCGCGCTGGAGCCCTCGTTGACCCACTTCGAGCCGGTCCACGTGGCGGTGGAGTGCGAGGGGACGCTGACGCGCGGAATGTCGGTGGCCGACCGGCGCCCGATCCCGGTGGGACGAAAGGCGCCCGCAACCTGCCGGGTGGCGCGCGGGCTCAGGGCGGATAGCTTCCTGGACCTGTTCCTGGATCGATTATGCCCCGCGTCCTCGTGATCGGTTCGGCCAACGTGGACTTCACGGTCACCGTTGACCGGCTCCCACAGGAGGGCGAGACCGTGTCTGGAGGGCGCCTTCACGTGGGTCACGGCGGCAAGGGCGCCAACCAGGCGGTCGCGGCGCGGCGCCTGGGGGCCGAGGTGCGCTTCGTGGGCTGCGTGGGCGCGGATACGTTCGGCGACGAGATCGTCGCCCGCCTGGCAACTCAGGGCATCGCGACGGACGGGCTGAATCGCTCGGCGGAGGCCGCAACGGGAACGGCGCTCATCATCGTTGACGCCCAGGGGAGGAACCAGATCGCGGTGGCTCCGGGGGCAAACCGGGCGCTCACGCCCGAAATCGCGCAGAAGCGCGAAGGTGACTTCGAGTGGGCCGACGTGTTGCTGGTTCAGCTCGAGACGGCCATTCCGACGGTGACGTGGGCCCTCCGGACGGCGCGGCGACACAACGTCCTGACGATCCTGAATCCAGCCCCGGCCCAGCCGCTGCCGGAGGAGATCTATCCCCTCGTGGACTATCTCACCCCCAACGCCGGCGAGGCAGCCCTCCTCACCGGCTGCGCCGTTGATGGCCCGGAGACGGCGCGGGGGGCGGCCGAGCGCCTGCTCGCGCGCGGGGTGGCAACGGTCGTGGTCACTCTGGGGGAAGCAGGCGCGCTCGCCTGCGGCGAGAGTTCTACCCTGCACTTCCCGGCGTTCCCTGTTCGCGTCGTGGATACGACGGGGGCTGGCGATGCGTTCAACGCCGGCCTCGCTGTGGGGCTCGCGGCGGCCGGAACACTGGAACAAGCCATTCCGCTGGCGAACGCCGCCGCCGCGCTCGCGTGCACGCGGACCGGCGCCCAGGAGGCCCTCCCCGATCGCGCCCAAGTCGAGGCCTTCCTCCGATCCCTGAAGGAGGGTGCCTGATCCTGGTCACTCCCCGCAGTGAGTCCTTGCACGCTCGACGTAGATGATCCGGCGTTCCTCATCTAGGCTGTACACGATACGGTCTTTGTAGGTGAGCTGATATGAGTAGCTTCCCGCCAGATCACCGAGCAGTTTCTTTCCCTCGTAGGGGTTCTGGGCTAAGACTTCAAGGAGGATGTCTCGGAGCTTGGCTTTAAGCTTGGGTGGGAGCTGTTCGACGTCCTTCTTGGCCTGCTTCGTGAAGCGGATCTCCCAGGGGGCGCTCACTTGGCGCCCAACACCTCTTCCAGTGAGTAGGTCTCACCTCGGGCGATTTCGCGGCGAGCTCGGCGCACGCTCCTGAGCAACCCTGGCGTGGAGAGAAGCTCGAGCGTCTCCAGCAGGCTTTCGTAATCCTCCTGCGAGAGAAGGACCGCATCGCCCTCCTTATGGGTGATCCGGAACTGGCGATGCCCCCGAACAGATCGTTTCAGCAGCGTAAAAAGTTCCTTCCGTGCCTCGGTTGCCGTCAAAGTCTTCATGTCCGTACCTCTTGTACCACTTTATGTACATCGTAGCTTACCGTAGCCCGTCCCTCTCGTCAAGGGTCCACCACGTGGGACCGGCGAACCCCGGAGTCCCGCTCTCTAGCGGGCGTGGAAGCGCTGGATGCGGGCCAGAGCCGTTTCGACCTGCTCGGGAGAGAGGCGGCCGTCGGCCAGCGCCTGCCGGATGGCGTTGATGACGCGATCGGTTGCGCTCGAGTCCTGGGCGAGCGTGTTGTGGGAGAGGAGCAGCAGGTCTACCCCGGCCCGGAGGGCCAGGACGGCGGATTCCTCGATGCCGTAGCGCGCCGCGATCCCTTCCATCAGCAGGTCGTCCGAGACCACCAGCCCCTTGAAGCCCAGGCCCTCGCGCAGTCCCCCCGTGATCGTCCGCCGGGAGAGCGTGGCGGGGTAGTCCGGGTCCAGGTTCCGGTTGAAGACGTGGGCGGTCATGACGGCGTCCACGGCCCCTTCGCGGATCAGCGTGCGGTACGGGAGAAGTTCGGTCTCCGGGTCGGCTGTGTTGGTCACGTCCACGAACCCGAGGTGCGAGTCCTCGAAACTCGAGCCGTGGCCCGGGAAGTGCTTGAGAGCCGTCAGAATTCCCGCTGCGTGCATCCCGCGCAGGTACGCGCGGGCATGGGCTGTCACCCGCTCGGCGCTTTGAGAGAAGGTGCGCCCGCTCTGGACCACAACCGTGTTGAACGGGTTGAACCCCACGTCCACCACCGGTGCCAGGTTCCAGTCAATCCCGGCCTCCCGGAGCATCGTCCCGATGCGCCGAGCTTCGAGCTCGGTCAGCGCCAGATCGTCCTGGTCTCCCAGCTCCCCGTGGCCGAGGGTCGGGGGATAGCCGGTCCGCGCGTTCAGGCGCATCACAGCGCCCCCTTCGTTGTCGGCGGCAATCAAGGGGGTGCGCCCCGCGCAGGCCTGGGCGAGTGCCCTGAGATCCTGCGTCAAGCGCCCGACTTGCTCCGGGCTTTGGATGTTCCGAGCGCTCCCCGTCGCGACGTCGCGCTCGTAGAGGAGGACCCCACCCACCTTGACGTCGCAGAGGAGGTGGCGCAGCTCCGCGTTCCCCTCGACCTCGGTGCCGCGGAAACCGACGAGAAGGAGCTGGCCGAGCTGGGCGCTGAGGGCGGGATCCACGGGGCGGGCCCCCGTCAGGGGAGGGCTGGCGCAGCCGGCGAGGCCGAGGGCCAGGAGGAGAGTCAGGACCGGGAACCGGAGGATATAGGCGAGGCTCATGCTCTTTGCTCTACCCCGGCGAAGCCCCCCTCCGAGGAAGACCACGCCATCTCCCAGAAGGCGTGCTCGAAGCGGCTCGAAAGGAGGAACCGCTCCGTCATCCGTTCGCTCTCGCTCGGAGATGCGGCTTCGCCAAGGGCGTCCAGTAGATTCTTCAGCCAGCGGGCCACCTCGCCGTATTCCTTGGAGGCGTACGTCTCGATCCAGCGGGCGTAGAGCGGGGCGCGCGCCGGTGTGCCCCGCGCCAAGAGCATCTTCCCGATCTCCCAGTAGCCCCACGCGCAGGGGAAGAGGCTCGCCACGATCTCGCCCAGGCTGCCGGACCAGGCGGTCTCGAGCAGGTGGCGGGTGTAGGCGTAGGTCGTGGGAGCCGCGCGCGTTTCGGCCAGGTCTTCCGGGCTGATTCCGAACTCACCGCAGTAGGACCGGTGAAGCGCCATCTCCGTCACGAGCGTCGCGTGAAGGAGCTCGGCGAACTGTTCCATCACGGGGAGATCGTGCCCCTTGGCGACGGCGAGGGCCAACACGCGGGAGTACTCCACCAGGAAGACGTAATCCTGGCGGACGTAGAACTTGAATTTCTCCGTCGGCAGCGATCCGTCCCCAATTCCCGTGACGAACGGGTGAGAAAGGCTTCGGCTCCACACCGGGTCGGCCAGTGTTCGGAGATCGTCGGACAAGCCCATGGCGGAATTTTATCATTCCGGGGTATAGTGAGGCGACATGTCGCGGCCGAAGGTGTTTTACGGCTACGGGTCCGCCTTCGCGGTGGCGTGCGGTTTTTTGCTCCTGGGGGCGACCCTGAGCCTCACCATTGATGAGCGGTTCCAACGGCGCGCCCCGGAGCTCACCGCGGCATCCGGCTGGGAATAATCGGGAGTGCTGTAAAATACTGGTATGCGCTGGTTTTACCGTCTTTGGCCGGAGCGACGCGAGCCGGGCAGGCGAGCCCTGGTGCTGGCCGGCGGGGGCGTGATCGGCGGGATGTACGAGGTCGGAGTCCTGGCGGCCCTGGATGAGGAGTTCCGGGGCTTTCAGGTCAACGACTTTGACATCTTCGTGGGATCAAGCGCCGGCGCGGTCGTGGCTTCCCTCATGGCCAACGGCGCCCGGCCGGTCGAGCTCTACCGGATCCTGAATGAGGACCTGGCCGATCCGCTGAACTTCAGCCGGGCCGCGGTCTATGACCGCCACGCGCTCTCCGGAGCCGCCGGCAGGCTCGGCAAGCTGGTCTGGGCCATCGGGAAGAATTTCCTCACCGGTCGGCGTGGCTCGTTTCCGGACCTGCTGGCCAGAATGCAGGGTGCCCTTCCCTCGGGCTTCTTCACGGTCCAGCAGCTCGAGGTCTACATGCGGCGGGTCTTCGAGGAAAAGGGGCTTTCCAACGACTTCCGCACGCTGTCCCGCACGCTGCTGATCCCGGCGGTGGATCTGGATCGAGCTGAGCGCGTGGTCTTCGGGCTGGGCGAATCGGCCGAGGTGCCCATCTCCCAGGCCGTTGCCGCTTCCTCGGCGATCCCGGGGTTCTTCGAGCCGTACAGCATTGGCGAGCGCGACTACGTCGATGGCGGTGTGGGCTACACGGGTCACGCGGACCTGGCCGTGGAGCGCGGGGCGGACGCCGTCGTGGTGATCAATCCGCTCGTTCCGCTGATGGAGCACGATGGCGGGCGGCGGCCGGGCCTGAAGGCGAGGGGGTTCTATTCGATTCTTGAACAGGCGGGCCGGATCAACAGCAAGCACCTCCTGGAGCTCGGGCTCCGGGATCTCCAGCAAAAGCATCCGAAGGTCGAGTTCTTCCTCTTCCAACCGGAGACGAAGGAATCACCCCTCTTCGGCCCTTCCATGGGGTTCGACGCGAGCCGCGCCGCGCTCCGGTTCGGCTACGTCACCGCCAAGGAGTGGCTCCAGACCAAAGGCGCCGTCTTCATCCGCCGCTTCTCCGCGGCGGCACCCGCTCACGGCGCGACGGCCTAGCCTCCCTGCCGCCCGGGCGGGGTTGACTTCTCCTCCGGTGGCCTCGGGGGAGGCGAGGGCCACCGCGGCGTCTGCTTGACGGCTTCCTGCATTCCCGGGGTTATCCGCTTCATCTGCTCGGTGAGCTTGGCGGCGTCCAACGCCGTGCCGAGCACGCGGGGCGTGATCAGGATCAGCAGTTCGGTCTTCTCGATCTTCTCCTGGGTGGACCCGAACAGCAGGCCCAGGATCGGGATCCGGTTGAGGATGGGGACGCCGCTCCGGGTGAGGGTCCGCCTGCTCTGGATCAGGCCGCCGAGCGCCAGGGTCTGGTTGTTGGTCAGCACGACCGAGGTCTCCGCCTCCCGCTTGGTGAACCGCGGGGAACCCGTGGGTGGCTCCGGGGCCCCGACTTGGTTTACCTCCTGCTTGACGTCGAGGGCCACGGTTCCCTGCTCGCCGATCCGTGGCGTCACCGTGAGGATCACGCCCGCGTCCTTGTACTCGACCGTTTGGGTGCCGACGGCCGTGGGCGTCGTCGTGGCGGTCGTGGTCACCCCGGCGATCGGCACCTGCTGGCTGGTGATGATGGGGACGGAGTCGGAGACGTTGATCACCGCCTTCTTGTTCTCGGCGGTCAGGATGGAGGGGCTCGAGAGGACGTTGATCTTGTTGTCCACCGCCAGCGCGTTCAAGGCGGCAAAGAACTGGTCGGTGGCGAAGGTAAAGAAGTTCAACCCCGCGGCGACACCTGTGATCGTCGTGTTCGAGGGAATGGGAAACGTGGGTCGGGCGCTGAGGGTGCCGGTCGTCGGGGCATTGGACACATCAAACCGCCCGCTTCGGACCGCCCACTCGACGCCGAGCTTGATGTCGTCCGTCAGTGTGATCTCCGCCACCAGCACTTCGATCAGCACCTGGCGCGGCATCCGGTCCAGCTTTTTCAGGGTTGCCTCGATCTCCGGCCAGTTGCGCGGGAAGGTGAGGACGATCACCGCGTTGGTCACCTCGTCGGCGATGAAGCGCACCTCGCCCTCGATCACTCCGCCGGCGTCGCCCGCGCCCGGGCCACCGGTGGCCCCCGGCGGCCGTGGCGGAGGCGTGTAGGGCGTGGACGGAGCCCCCGGCGCGGTGGGGGGACGGGGCGCGGCCGGGGCGGCGGATGGGACCCCGTCCACCCGTCCGTAGATCGCGTTCATCGTGGCCGCCAGCTCTTTGGCCTTGGCGTTCTCGGCGTAGTGGATGAAGACACGGCGGCCGCCGTAGATGTCCACGTCGAGCTGCGTGAGCAGCCGCCGGATGAGCTCCATCTCGTTTTTTCGCGCGTGCACGATGAGCACGTTGATGCCGCGGTAGGCCACGATCAGCGGCGGACGTTCGCCGAGAGCCCCCTCGGGGGCCGCCCGCGACACCGTCGGCGGCGCGCCTGGAGCCGCCGGTGGGGCGACGGCCCCCGGCGCGCCGGCGGGCCGGAGTCGGCCGCCGGCGAAGATCTGGTTCAGGATCTGGGCGAGCTCCTGGGCGTCGGCGAACTTGAGCGGGATGATCTGGAGCTCCTCGAGCGTCACCTCCACGTCCACGAGCTTGACGATCTCCAGGAGCCGGCGGATGTTGGAGGCGGAGTCGGTGATGATGACGAGGTTCGTCTCCCGGTGGGGGATCATGCTCCCGCGCGCGGAGATCAGGGGTCTCAGCAGATTCGACAGCTCGGCGACTGAGGCGTAGCGGACCGGGACGATCTGGGTGATGATCTCGTCCCCCACCCGTCCCGGGTCGGGGGCCGCGCCCACGATGGTCGGCACCGGCCGCTCGCGGGCGCCCTCCAGCCTGATGATCTTGTACAGGGTGTCCGACTTGACCGCGGTGAACCCGTGCACCTCCAGGATCGCGAGCAGGACGTTGAAGACCTCCTCTTGCGGGATCCGGCTCGAGGTCTGGACGGTGACTTTCCCCTTGACGTCGGGAGCCAGCACGTAGTTGAAGCCGACGATCTCGCTGGCGGCGTGGATGACCACTTCGATGTCGGCGTTGTCGAAGTTGAGGACTATGAATCTCCCGGTCGGGGCTGCCGGCCTTGGAGGGGCGGGGGGAGACGGCGGCGGAGCGGGAGCGGGGGGAGTTGGTGGCTGAGCGGGAGCGCGGGGTGGTGCAGGAGGGGTCGGTGGGACCTGGGCAATCGGGACTTCCTTTCTCACCTCAGCCGGTGGGGAAGGGACCTCGGGTGTCGCGGGGGGCTCAGCGACAGCTGCGGGTGGCTGCGGGGCTTGGGTAGCGGGTTCGGACTTGGGCTTGGGAGGTTTTGGGGGAGAGAGAATCGTACACCCGACCAGGGAGAGCATCAGGAGGCCGCTGAGCCAGATCCCCTGGCGGTGAAGCGTCATCGTCTCCTTTCGTCGTTAATAAGGGGACGGGGCATTCCTCACCGGTGGGGCCGCCGGCGCTTGGGGTCGGCGGAAGAGGGTTGGCGACGGCTGCTGGGGCGCCGGGGACGTCGGCGGTACCTGCACTTGCGGGATGCCGCCGGGCGGGGATGGCTGGAGCGCTGGGGCTCCCGGCTGAGTGGTGGCCACGGCCTTTGGTTTCGTCGAGTCTCGAAGGAGCACTTCGATCGTTTCCTCGCCCCGCCGGATCACGACGCGGTCCGACTCGATCCGCTCCAGTTGACCGCCGGCCACCTGGTCTCCCGGCTTGTAGCTGATCACCCGTTTCGTGACCGGATCCTCCAGAAAGGCCGCGGGGGCTCCGTCCTTGAGCACGATGCCGTACAGGATCGGCTTGGGGCCGGCGGCGGCGGCGGCCGTCGCTGTCTCGGAGCGGGTCGGCGTGAAGAGATTCCGCCTCGCGACGACGTCGTAGATGGCGAGCGAGGGGGCCGGCCGTGCGCTCTCTTCCGCCGGCGGCCGTTCGGCGGGCGGGGCCGTGAGGGACGGGGACGCGGGGAGCCTGGGGGAGGCGACGAAGATTCGGACGATGTGAACAGAGAACACGACTGCTGCGGTCACCAGGACCAGGTTCAGCAGGAGCAGTCGCCTCGACATCGTCTATCCCTTGGGCGGGGCCTCAGGCTTCTCCCCCTGTTTCTGCGTCTGAGCGCTGGGTAGAATGTATCCAGACACCGTCAGCGTCGTCAGCAGCTCTCTAGGCTGACCTACGCTGACCACTCTAACTTTTAACTCCTGAAGGGTCAAGATTTTTTCCGTTCCTTCGAGGCGATAGAGCAGCGTCAGGATGTCGCGGATGCCCCCCGACACCGTGATCTCCACCGGGATCTCGAGGAGGCGGCCGCGCTCGACGGGCGTGAGGATCCGTTCGCTCCTGATCTCGACGCTCGACTGGGCGGCCAGCGCCTTCACGAGCTTCTGAAGCTCGGAGGCCGCCAGCGGCGGAGTGGCCCCGGGCAGAAAGCGCGCCGATACTTGCTCCACGGCGCGGGAAACCTCTTCAAGCCTGGCCGCATAGGCCGCGCGCTGAGCGATGAGGGCGCGGCGCTTTGTCAGGATCTCCTCTCGCGCGGGGATCAACGCCGCCCGCTCACGGGCCCGCGCGAGGGTCGGTTCCACCAGATAGAGGTATCCGGCTATGACGATCGCAACCCCGATAGCCAGGCCGACGAGGGTGCGCTCGCGCTTCGATAAGGTCGTCATGGCGAGCGGGCTCCGCGTGGCCTGACGGCCGGAGGCGCTGCGGGGGGCGTGGCGGCTGTCGGCTTGGGGCGAGCTTCCCACACGGCTTTGATCCTGAACTGTTCCTTGTCCCGTCCCCTGGTGACGGGGGAAGCGAACTCCACCTTCTCGAGACTCGAGGAGCCCTCCAGCAGCGGGATGAGCTGATTGGCGGCGGTGGCCTGACCGGTCAACTCCACGCTCTGGGCATCCAGGTTCAGCGTGGTGAGCCACGCGTCCGGCGGGATCAGCTCGGTCAGCTCCCGGAGCAGGGGGAGCGGGTGAAGCGACGAGGCCTGCACGGTCTGGAGCGTCGCCAGGAGCTGGCGCTTTTGGCCCCAGTCGGCGATCGACCGCTCCACCGATTTCACCTCAGGATCGAGGGCTCGGATGGCCTCATTGAGCCGGGTGAGGTGCCGTTGCCCCTGGTAGCCCTGGGCGAAGAGGACCCCGATTCCCAGAATCGCCGCCGCGGCGAGGCTCGAAGCGGTGACGAGCTGCCCCAAGGAGAGCTGGCGAGGTCTGAGCGCGGCGGGAAGAAGATTCAGTGGACGGTGGCGGGGGCCGAGGGCCGTCGCGAGCGCCAGCAGAGTCAGTCCGTTCGCCGATTCCCCGAGCGCGGCAACGGCGGCCCGAGCCCGCGGGGAAAGGGGCGGCGGCGTCACGGGGAGTCCGAGACCCATGAGGTCTCTCGACGCCAGCAGCTGCTCGGCTCGATCGCCGGAGACCCAGAGCCCCGCCGCCTCGTCCCACCGGAGGAGCATCAGGCTCTTGGCGATCTCGTTCGCCAGCGCTGCCTCGTCGGTGGCGGGAGTGCTTCGGCTCAGGTAGAGGCGCGGCCCCTCCAGGAACAATAACTCCGCCTCGTCGCCGACCAGGTGGGCCCAGACTGTTCGCTTCATCCGCGGCCATCGCTGGACGAGAGCGACGAGGTCGTGACAGGCCACGGTGAGGGAGCGGGGAGCGAGGCGGGCTTCCTCCAGCAGGCGGAGTGCCCGATCCACGGTGCGTCGCTCGCACGCCACCAGGAGCACGCGCTGGGGCGCGCCCCGGGCGGAGGGCAACGGGAGGAAGTCGAAGGCGGCGTCCTCGGCGGGAAACGGCAGATGGCGCTCGAGCTCGAAGGCCACCATCTGGGCGAGGCCGCCACCCACGACGGGCGGGAGCTCGAGGGCCTTCACCGTGGCCAGCCGCCGCTGGAGCGCGAGCCAGACTTTTCCGGCTTTGAGTCGGCGGGCGTCCAGCTCGGCCCTCAGGACCGCGGCGGGGTTTTCCTGGGCCTCCAGCGTGAAGACGTGGCTCAACCGGGTCCCGGCGATTGCGACGACGGCCAGCCGTTGCTCCCACAGGACGAGACCGAGCCGGAGCCTGCCGATCACGGTCGGCCTCCGGGCGTCGGGTTCCACGAGACAATGACGCCGGTCGGCTGGCCACCGACGTCACTCCCCTTCTGAACGATCGCGACGACTCTGGCGGTGATCTGGCCGTCTACCCGTCCCTCAGCCTCGACCCGGAACGTCCGGGTGGTGACTGAGAGTCCTCTTCCGGTGAACCGCGCCGGGACCGCGGGGTAAGGGGCCGCGGTTCGGGCCTGCGTGATCTCGCTCACCTCGGCGTCGGACAGCCCCAGGGCCTTGAGGACTGTCGGGGCGGCCGTGTTGATGTTCACCTGGCCGGCGCCCCGCACGGTCACAAACTCCGCGAGGCCCGGCGCGTCGTCCCGTCCGAAGTAAAGCTCCGGCGTCACGCCGTGGATCTGTAGCAGCTCCGCCACATCTTCGAGGTTTGTGTTCCGCGCCCGGTAGGGGACGGGGAGCTTCAGGTAGTCGTCGCTCTCCGCCCCGTTCAGCCGGCGCAGCTCGTTGGCATCCCTCCAGTCCTGGAGCGAGTCGTTGATGATGTCGCGCGCCTGCTTGTCCACGCCGAGGACCGTCAGAAGCCGATCAACGCGATCAGGTGGCGCGGTGTTGAGGTTGATGCGTGCCTCCTCGTCGGTGATCCGGTAGGAGAACGTGCCCCGCCCCAGTGGCGCGTCGGCTCGCGCCAGGCGGGGCAACGCCCGAGCCGGCAGCCTGAAGAAGGTCAGGGCGCCGTCGGCGAGGCCGACGAGCTGCGAGTCAGTGAGGATTTCTCGGATCGCCTGCTGCACGGCTGCCTCGACCAGGTGGCGGCCGATGACCTCCTCTCGATAGCTCCGGACCATCGTGGCCTCGAGCCGCATGGAGAACGCGAACTCCCCGACGATAACGGCGAGGAGCGCCAGCACCAGCGTCACGGCGAGGAGCGCGAATCCGCGTTCCCCCCTCACGGCGTCCTCACCGGGATGGAGATCGTGAGCGGAGGGAAGGATTCGGCTCGCCCGCTGAGGGTGATGGTGAGATTGATTTGAACCGCCTGCGGCAGCCGCGCTTCTGCCGCGCCATCCCAGCGCTCCTCCCAGCCGCCGTCGGCGCGCAGGTAGCGGAACTTCACCGCTGTGACGGAGTCGTCCACGAAGATTGGCTTGGCTTCCTCGAATGGATCAAAGTTGGGCAGCGCCTGTTCGGTGATCGCGAGCCCCGGATTCTCCCCGCCGCGCGCGGCGAACGTCACAGCGACAAACGGCACCGGGGCCGCCAGCGGGAACGGCGGCGCGAAGGTCACGAAGGAGAGCTGTTCCTCCTCGCCCCTGAACTGGACCTTCGCCTCGCCGCCCTGGAGGCTGCTCTGGTGGTAGGGGAACGCCGCTGCCACCGAGCCCGCGAGCAGTTCCGAGAGGCTCCTGAGGTGCTGGTGGGCCGCGGCGCGCTCGTCGCCCTGGCGCCAGGCGGCGAGCCCCACGCGGAGGCTGCCGAGCAGGATCACGAGGAGCGCGCCCACGATGGCCAGCGCCAGCAGAAGCTCGAGGAGCGTGAACCCC
>CAYRZF010000039.1:0-20244 GCA_964428805.1 uncultured bacterium
CGGCTCTCGTCAAACAGGTGAACGGGATCGCGCTATCGCTGGGCGTCGCCCCCCTGGCCTAGGAGATTCCGCCGCGGCTGATCGCAAGCCCGAGATAGAGCAGGAGCACCCCGAGCAGGAGCACGACTCGATCGACGCGGAGGATCGCGCTCAGCATCCGGTCCGGGGCTCTTCCCGCCGCGACCTCCCGGAGCAGTCGGGACGCGAGCCCGAAATCCCGATGCGCCGACAGCATGAGGACAATCAACACGAGAAAGAGCTTCAGGGCGAGGAGCTTGAGAACCCCGCTCTCGATCAGGTGCGGGATAGGTGGCAGCCGGGTCAGGTTGTACAGCCCAGTCAGGACCATGAGCACGATCGCCGTCCAGGTCACCCGCCTGAACCGGCTGATGGCTGACCCAACGGTCTCTGTGAGGCCCTTCTTGCTCAACAGCGGGAACAGGATGTGGCTTTCGAAGAGCAGCCCGCCCAGCCACACCACGGCCGCGAGCAGGTGAAGCCAGAGCGGGAGGATTCTCATCGGCCGTGCTGGCCGTCCAGGAGCGTGGTCAGCACATGGTTGACGTCGGCGAAATCGGCAAAAAGGACATCCGGGCGGTGGGCGGCCAGCTCCCCGATCCCGTGCCATCCGGTGGCCACCGACACGGCCCGCGCCCCATAGGCCCGGGCGCATGCGATGTCGAGCGGGGTGTCGCCGATTACGACGACGCACTCGGGGCCGATAACCTGTCCCACCAGCGTCTCCGCTCGCCGGGCGGCGATATCGGGGAGCCTGGCCCTGTCAATGTCATCGGAACCGTAAGCACCAAGGCGAAAGTGGGGGAGGAGCCCGGTCGGCTCCAGTTTGACCTTGGCGCCAGCTTCGATGTTGCCGGTGAGGAGACCGAGGATCGCGTCGGGACATTCGCTGAGGCGCCCGACCAGCTCCGAGACTCCCGGCAGCAACGCCGGCCCCCCGCCGTGCCACATCTCGGCGCGAAGGTCCTCGAGGTACCGGTCGTAAAAGCCGCTGAGGCGATCTTGGACCCAGGCGGCGGATACGCCGGCTGCTTGCAGGAGGTCGAAGACGATCTGGGGGTCAGTCTTGCCCCTGAAATCATAGCTCTCGATGGGGCCGGTCATGCCGTAGACGGCCTCGAGCGCCCGACTCATGGCCCGGCGGCCGGCGCCCCGAGCCGACAGCAGGGTGCCGTCCACGTCGAAGAGGAAGAGACGCATCAGGAAGCGGTCGCCCGGAGCGCCTTGGGCGAGAAGGCCCGCAATCGGCTCACGATGGACGGCAGGAGCTCCAGAACCACTTCGATTTCGCTGGCCGTCGTCCAGCGACCCAGCGTGAAGCAGAGCGAGCCCTCCTGCTCCTCGGGATCACCGCCGATGGCGCGAAGCACGTGCGACGGCTCCAGGGTCTTCGAAGCGCACGCTGAACCGGACGCCGCCGCGGCCCCCTGGAGATCCAGGTCCATCAGGATCGCATCGGCTTTGACCGCCCTGAGGCAGATGCTCGCGTGATGGGGAAGGCGGTGAGCCTGTGAGCCGGTGAGCCGGCTGTCGGGAAGCGCCGCGAGGAGTCCCGTGAGCAATCGATCCCGGAGGCGGGCGAGCCTGGCTGTCTCCTCCCGCCACTCCGTTCGCACCAACTCCGCCGCGACTCCCATTCCAACGATGGCGGGAAGGTTTTCAGTCCCGGAGCGGTATCCCTGCTCCTGGCCGCCGCCCAGCATCTGAGGGAGGAGCTTGACGTCCCGCCGGACCCAGAGCGCTCCGGCCCCGGGAGGGCCGTACAGGTCGTTGGAGGACAACGTCAGGAGATCGATGCCCATCTCGTCCACCGAAACCGGGAGCCGTCCGACAGCCCCGACCCCATCGACGTGAAACGGAATGCCGTGCTGCTGGGCGACCCTTCCCAGTGCGGCCACCGGCTGGACGGTGCCGATTTCGGTGTTCGCCGCCATGACGGAGATCAGCGCCGTGTCCGGCCGGATCGCGCGCCGCAGCTCATCGGGATCTACCCTGCCCTCCCGATCCACGGGAAGATAGCTCACCCCGAAACCACGCTTTTCCAGATCCCGACAGGGGTTGATGACGGAGATATGCTCGATCGCCGAGGTGATGACGTGCCCGCCCCTCTGGGCGGCGCGCAGCGCCACGCCTTTGATCGCCAGATTATTGGCCTCGGTGGCGCCGGAGGTAAAAATGAGCCCAGCGGCCGGTCCCGCGACAAGCCGGGCGACCTTGATTCGCCCCGCCTCCATGGCCTCGCGAGCCGCGTTGCCGAGCGAGTGAATCGCCGAGGGATTGCCGACCCCGCCCTCCAGGAACGGGCGCATGACCGCCACGACCCGTGGGTCCACCGGGGCAAATCCGGCGTAGTCCAGGTACACGCGTGCGGGTGGAGCCGTCAAAAGCCGGTCCGCCCTACCGGCACTTCTTGACGAGGAAGCGGTAGATCGCTCCATCCCTGGACATCTCCACGAGCTCGTGGCCCGTCCGCCTGGACCAGCTCTTCATATCTGGCTCCGAGGCCGGGTCATCCGACACCATCTCGATCACTTCACCCACGGCGACGTCCCGGATGGCTTCGCGGATCTTCACAATCGGCATCGGACAAAAAAGGCCAATGCAGTCGATCTGCGTGTGAATATTGGTCACTTTGTCTCCGGCGGCACCACGTCGAGGCGACCGCCGGCCCCTTCGAGAGACACTACCTCATTGGCGACAAAGGAGTCAAGAAGCCCCGGAAAAACTCCTTGACACCCCGGGAGTGTTGGACAACAATTGCTAGCACCTTAGAACTCTTTCTAGCAAAGGGAAGCCAACCCCAAATGCCGCCAGAACCAGATTCTGACATCTTCAACGTTGCCGACGTAGCCCGCTACCTGAAGCTGCCGATTTCCACCGTTTACCGCTTGGCCGAGCGCCGGGAGATACCGGGCCATAAGGTCGGCCGCCAATGGCGCTTCCAGCGCTCCGTCATCGACGACTGGCTCCGCCGACGCTCGGAAGGGCGCGCGACCACGATTCTCGTGGCCGACGACGACAAGGACGTACGCGAGGTCATCGCCGAGGCGCTCGGGGGACCCAGCCGGCGGGTTCTTCAAGCCCGGAACGGGCTCGAGGCCGTGCGGTGGGCAACCTCAACCCACTTGGACCTCGTCGTTCTGGACCTGGTCATGCCGGAGATGGATGGGGTCGAGAGCTTTCGCCGGATCCACGCGGCGAGACCCGATCTGCCGGTGGTGATTGTGACCGGTTTCCCGGAGAGCGACCTCATGCTGAAGGTGCTCGAAATCGGCCCCTTCACCGTGCTTCAGAAGCCGGTGGACATTCAGAAGCTCCGGAAAGTCGTGGATCTGATCACCGGGGCCTGACGACGTGGCGGAGCTCTCGCTGACAAAAGGGAACGTTGAGGCCGCGTTCACCGGACAGCGGGTCCGGCGGAAGATCCTGCTGGCGCTGGCGCTTTGCTCCGCAATCCCCCTCCTGATCCTCACCTACGTCTTGTACGCCCAGATCGTGCCGCTCCTGGATCCGGTCTCGCATCGGCTTCTCATCGTCGGCCTGCCGGTGCTGATCATTTTTGTCGGCCTCCTCATGGCGGCCGGGGGGTACGTGATCTGGGACGTGGCGACCGCCGTCGCGAGGACGGCCGAATTCATCTCCGCTTCCAGGCAGCTCAACGAGATGGATGGTCGCCGGGACGAGATCGGGCTCCTGATGGGTTCCTTTTCCCGGATGCTCACCACCATCGAGGCGCAGTCGACGGAAATCAACTCCTTCGCCGCCCGGCTGGACAGCGCCTATAAGGAGCTGGAGGCCAGCGACTCTCGGCTGAAAGAATTTTCCTTCAAAGATGAGGTGACGGGGCTCTACAACCGACGCTTCTTCGCGGTCCGCTTGGAAGAGGAGGTCAGCCGTTGCCGGCGGTTCAATCATCCTGTCTCGGTGGTTCTCCTGGACCTGGACGGGTACAAGGCCATCAACGACGAATTGGGCCACTCGGCCGGGGACGAGACGCTGCGCGAGGTTGCCAACATTCTGCTGAAACACTCGCGGGGGATCAACGTCATCTGCCGCTACGGGGGGGATGAGTTCGCCGTCCTTCTGGTCGAAACTTCAAAGGCGGGTGCGCTTCTCTATGCGGATCGCATCCGGCAGGTGCTGGCGACGCACCCGTTTCCCCACGGACGCCGCGTCACGGCGAGCTTCGGGGTGGCCAGCCTGCCCGAGGATGTGGCCCCGGCCACCGAAGAGCTCATCCGGGCGGCCGACGAGGCCCTCTACGCCGCCAAGCGGGCGGGTAGGAACCGGGTGGAGGGATACGAGGCGACTTCCGATTCCAAGGTCGCGGCATCGCGTTAAAAGGTATATTAGCCATGTCTAACGACGGCAGACGGGTCCTCATTGTCGACGACGATCGCCAGGTTCGCGATGTCCTGCACGAGATCTTCCTCTCCAACGGCTACAAGTGCCAGGTGGCCACTGATGGCCGCGAAGGCCTGGAACTCTTCCAGACGACCCGGCCGCCGCTGACCGTCACTGACGTCAAGATGCCCGTCATGGATGGTCTCGAGTTCCTGAAGGCGGTCCGCGGATTCGACCCCGATGCCGCGGTGATCATGCTGACGGGCGTGGGGGACGTCAAGATCGCCATCGAGAGCCTGAAGGTCGGGGCCGACGATTTCATCATCAAGCCCGTCAACGTTGATGAGCTGCTCATCGCGGCCGAGCGCGCCGTGGAGCGCCGCCAACTCCTGATCGAGCGCCGGGAATACCAAGCCACGCTGGAGCGCCGCGTCCAGGAGGCCACGCGGGATCTCGCGCTGACGCTTCGCGAACTGCAGGAGACCTACCGGGCGACCCTCGAAGCGCTGGGCTCAGCGCTCGACACGCGGGACGTGGGGACCGAGGCCCACTCCCGCCGGGTGCGCGGGTATGCGCTGACCATCGCGCGAGCCAGCGGCGTCCCGGAGCGCGACATCAAAGACATCGAGCACGGCGTTCTTCTCCACGACATCGGCAAGATCGGAATCCCCGACGCTATTCTGCTCAAACCGGGCCCCCTGACGCCGGAGGAGTGGACCATCATGCGCACCCACCCCGAGGTGGGGCAACACCTGATCGAACGGATTCCCTTCCTGCGGGGGGCCCTGCCGATTGTCTATCACCACCACGAGAAATGGGACGGGACGGGATACCCCTTGGGGCTCCGGGGTGAGGCGATCCCCCTGGGGGCCAGGATCTTTGCGGTGGCCGATGCCTTGGACGCGATGACCTTCGACCGGCCGTACTCCAAGGCCATTTCCTACGACGCGGCCCGCAAGGAGATCCAGCGCTGCGCGGGAAGCCACTTCGACCCGGTCGTCGTCGAAACTTTCTTGTCGATTCCAGAAACGGTTCTCGAGGAGATTCGTCGGCGAAGCTTGGAACCCTGAAGGAGCCTCCGATGCCCTCCGTCGTTTCCTATCTGCACGCGGGAATCACCGTCAAGGACCTCGCGCGGGCGCGCCGCTTCTATTCCGAGCTCCTGGGGCTCAAGGAGATCGCCCGTCCCGATTTGGGATTTCCCGGGATCTGGTACGGCATCGGGGCCTGCCAGCTTCACTTGATGGTTCCTCCCGAAGGGCGTCCCGCCGCAGAGCCCGAGGGCCCCTTTGCGGGGAGGGTGCGTCATCTTGCGTTGGGCGTCGAGGGATGGGAGGCGCTCACCGCCAGGCTGAAGGCGGAAGGCGTGCCCCTGAGAGAGTCGCCCCCGGCGTCGGGAGGGCCCCGCCGGGTTTTCGTCAAAGACCCGGACGGTAACGTGCTCGAGTTGGTCGAGGAGTCCTCATAGGAATCAACCGCCCGGCCCCTTCTCGATCAACCCCATGGCTCGGCGCGCCTTCTGAAAGGCCGGCGACAGCTCCTGCTGCCTCAGCCCCAGATCGAGGCTTTCCCGCAGCAGCGATTTGAGGCGCTCGCCTTCCTCCATGGCGTCGCTCTGCTTCCCCTCCTTCACTAGCTGGCTGATCATCGCAGCCCGGGCTTCGGCGACGCCGGCGAGGGCGCGCGCGGTGGCCTCCCGGGTCTCCTGCTGGCGCTCGGGATTGATCTCCCCGATTCGGAGGGCGTGGAAGAGCGGCTCGATGGCGCCCTCGTGCTCCCCTGCCTCCACCCGTCGCATCCCCAGTTTGGTGTAGCCCGACCAAATCCGCCGATTCACCTCTTCCCGCCGCTTCGAGGTGAGCGCCTCGGGAGGGACAGAGTTCAGGACGCCCTCGGCGCGCTGGAGGAACGTCAACGCCTCCCCCTCGCGTTCATCCTCCAGCGCGCGGATGGCGCTGGCGGTGAGCTGTCCTATCTCGCCGGTGAATGTGGCGGACAAGAGCTCATTGAAGTGCGCGCGCCGGTCCCCGGGGAACTCCTCTTCGGACAGGGCATCGCGGATGAGCCGACGGGCCCGGTGAAACTCTTGCCGTTGGCTGAGGGCGGTCACGGTCTGCCCGTAGGCGCTCCAGAGCCCACGCCGCGCCCGGTCCAGCGCGGACGAGAGCTCCCCGTCTCCGGGCATTTCCGCCAATCCCTGATGAAGCCAGACGATTGCCTGCCTGAAGGTGGCGATCCGTTCTTCCCCGGCCGTTTCCGTAATCTGCTCAGCCCGCGCGAGCAGCCGACGACCGACGCTCGACGCTAAGGCCGCCAGCTGCTGCTGGTAGCCAGGCCGCTCGGACTCGGGGGCCGTGTGGATCGCCTCCTCGAACGCGGAGCGCGCGCCCTCTTCGTCACCCAGGGCCTGGCGGGAAAGCGCGAGTAAGCTCCACAGGCCCGCGACCTCGTCAGCCCGAGGCCCGCTTCCGGACGCCTCGCCGAGGGCGCGCTGGAGCGCCGGTTCCGCCGTGGAAATCACCCCGTGGTATTGCCGCCCCTCAAAGAGAGTTTGGCACTGCGCAACGGGAAGCTCCACCTCGCGGGGGCGAGGAGTAGGCCGCGGGACTTCGGCGGGTTGGACGGGAGACGGGGCAATCTCGGGCGGCGGGGGCACGCTGGCAGCGGCAGTCGCAGGGGGCGGCGTCGGTTCGGCCGGCGCGGAAGGAGCGTCAAGCGGCACTTCGGGAGCCGCGGGTCTCGAGCGCGGGGTGAAAAGGCGAGCCGAACGCCGACGGGAGAGCGACGGCTCCGCGCTCGCCGGCGTCTCGCGGAGACGAGCCTCCGGACTCGGTTCACCCCGCCGCCGATTCGCCGGGACGCGCGCAGTTCGGCGGCGTCGGCGGCGACGACGACGGGGCGGCGGACCGAGCGCCTGCGCGATTCCGGCGACGAGAAATATCCCCGCGACAGCGGCCACCACAGCCAGAATCAATTCCTGACTCATCCCGGTTGGCCCCCGACGGGTCGCACCGTCGTTCTCGGCATGTTCCCCATGCTAGCACATCCTTTTGAGTTCGCCGGACTCTTCCAGTATCATGAAGGTTGTCGCCTATTTCGTGTCGAACCTGCCAGGAGGGACATCCCGATGAGACGCGTCGCGGTGGTCGGAGTGGGTGTCACCAAGTTCGGCAAGCACGAACGGACCTGCGCCGAACTCTTCGCCGAGGCCGCCGCCGACGCGATCCAGGACGCCGGGGTCTCGCCTCGAGCCATTCAGGCCATTTACTTCGGCAACGTGGTCGGCGGCGAGGCGGAGCGACAACTCCACATGGGCCCCCAGGTCGCGTCGGCCCTCGGCATCCCGGCGGTCCCCACGACCCGCTTCGAGACTGCCTGCGCCACCAGTCACGCGGCGTTTCGCCACGCCGTGATGGAGATCGCCGGCGGCGCGTCGGATGTGCTGCTGGTCGGGGGCGCCGAGCGGATCTTGAACCTTCCCACCGACGCGGCCACGGAGTATTTCGCCTTCGCCTCGGATGCCACGTTCGAGCAGCCCACCGGGATCACGTTCGCGGGCGTCTTCGCGCTCATGGCTCGCGCGCATATGGCGAAGTACGGGACGACCGAAGAGCAGATGGCCCACGTGGCCGTGAAGAACCACCGGCACGGCGTGCTGAACCCGAAGGCTCAATTCCAAAAAGAGATTACCGTGGAGCAGGTGCTCGCCAGCCCCAAAATCGCCGACCCGCTCAAGCTCTATGACTGCTGCCCCTTCACCGACGGCGCCGCCGCGGTCGTCGTCGTTTCCGAGGAGGTGGCGCGGAAAAGCCGAAAGCCCGTGTGGGTTCTGGCCTCAGCCGCCGCTTCCGATTCGATGTGCCTCCACGACAAGAAGGACCTGAGCCGAGCCCTCGCCACGGAACGGGCCGCGCAGGCCGCGTATCGGCAGGCCGGCCGCGGGCCGGCGGACGTGGATGTGGTGGAGCTTCACGACTGTTTCACGATCGCCGAGATCATCGCCACCGAAGGGCTCGGCTTTTTCGAGCCGGGCACCGGCGGCATCGCCGCGGAGAAGGGGTGGACCAGCCTGGGCGGGAAAATCCCCGTCAACCCCTCCGGCGGGCTCAAGGCCAAGGGCCACCCGATCGGCGCGACCGGAGCAGCTCAGATCGCGGAGATCGTGAACCAGCTCAGAGGCGAGGCCGGCCCCCGTCAAGTGGACGGCGCCAGGGTCGGGCTCGTCCACACCCTGGGCGGCAATGCCGCCACCGTCCTCGTGAGCCTCCTCGGCAGTGAGTAAGGTGATCACGCTGAAGGCCTTCTTCGAAGAGGCCCGGGCCGGCCGTTTGACAGCCATCCGCTGCGGCCGGTGCGGAGAGCTGGCCATTCCTCCCAAAGAGTTCTGCCCGGCCTGTCAGGAGCGGGCGTGGGAACCCGCACCACTCGACGGACACGGAACGATCGCCAGCTTCACCGTCATCCGCGTCCCGCCCCGGGGACGCGCCGCGGAAGCCCCCTACGCGGTGGCGGTGGTGCGGCTCGACGAGGGCGTGTCGCTGCTCGGCCGGATCGTTGACATTCCGCTCGACGCCCTGAACATCGGGCTTCCCGTCCGCTTCCGCCCGCTGGATCACGACAACCAGACTGTCATCGGATTCGGTCCCGCCGTTTAATTCCCCCACCCCGCCGTCGATCGTAAGAAAGAGAAACCCGCGAACCCTCCGAGGATCCGCGGGTTTCAATTCTGGAGCGGGCGACCGGATTCGAACCGGCGACGTCCAGCTTGGGAAGCTGGCATTCTGCCCCTGAATTACGCCCGCCCGTGAGCTTACCTTAGTCGGGGGCTTTTCGGGTGTCAAGCCCTGCGTCAGGCGCGTCGCTGGCGCGTCGCAGATAGGCGAGGGCCTCCTCGCGGGTCCTGACGACGCCCAGGTCTTGAGCCTCGCGTGCCAGGGCCAGAAGGCGTCCGACCTCCGGACCGGGGGAGATGCCGAACGCCGCCATCACATCCTCTCCCCTCACGAGCGGTGAGGCGGCGGTTTGAAGCCGATCCTCCTCCCACCCGCCCAGGAGGTCCGACACCAGGCGTCCCGCGGGACCACGCCAGATGTCGAGAGGAGAATCGCCCCGAACGGCGGCAGCATCGGCCAGAGTGAGGAGCAGCAGGTCCCGCGCCTCGGCGCCGAGATCCCTGAAGAAGCGATAACGGGCGCGTCGCGTGAGTGGGGCGACCTGTCCCAGGTGCATGGGGCGCAGGTGGTGGCGCACCAGGCGCTCCAGCACGTCAACCGCCTTCCCCGAAAGCCTGAGGCGCTGGCCGATGGCGCGGACGGTGGCAGCGCCTTCGACGTCGTGACCGATGAACCGGACCTGTCCCTCGATCACGCGGCGCGTCTGGGGCTTGGCCACGTCGTGGAAGAGGGCCGCCAGCTTCAGCGACTCCCTTCGGGTGAGCCCGTCACCCAGCGGCTCCGCGACGTGCTCAGCCAGCTCATCGGCATAGGGAGTCAGGGAGGAGAGCCTTTCCAGGAGGAGTTCCACGGCCTCCACAGTCTTGAGGGAATGCTCCCAGACGGAGAACCGGTGGGGCTTTGGCTGGTTCGCCGACTTCATGGGCCCGATCTCGGGAACAATCGCTTCGAGCAATCCCAGGCGGTCCAGCTCTCGCAACCCGCGCGAAGCTCGCGGGAGGCTGAGGAGCCGGACCACCTCCTCGCGGATTCTCTCTGGTGGAATCGCGGCAAGCCGCGGCGCAACGGCCCTTGACGCCCGCTTCGCCTCGGAGTCCAGCACGAAACCGAGCTCGATCGCCAACCGAACCCCCCTGAGCGCCCGAAGCGGATCCTCCTCGAACGCCGCTGCGCCGGCGAGACGGAGACGGCGCCGGGCCAGATCCCGCATCCCGCCCGTCGGGTCCACCAACCGCGCCTTCCCCTGGCGGACGAGCGGGCCCAGAGGAAGGGCGATGGCGTTCACGGAGAAATCGCGCCCTCGGAGGTCCGCCTCGAGCGTGGAGGCCCGGAAATCGGTGAGGTCCACCTGGCGCGCGCCCGTCTCGTCCTTGACGATAACCCGAGCGGCGCCACGCCCCTCGTCCAGCAGCACGAACGTGCCGCCAAGGCGGCTCGCCAACTCCCGCGCGAGCGCCAGGGCTCCGCAGGGAAGCGCGAGATCGAGGTCCTCCATGACCCCGCGCGAGAGCAGGAGGTCTCGCACTGCCCCGCCGACGATAAATGCCCCCTCACCTTCATCCTCTCCCCCCCGGGGGGAGAGGGCGGGGTGAGGGGGTCCGAGGAGATCGGCCAGGGTGCGGAGCACGGTCTGATGAGCCGGCGGGAAATCGGAGAGCGAAACGAGATGGGACGGAGACTCCGAGCGTGATCGTCGGGGAGGACGACCCGCGCCGCGGGCCACGGGCGGCGGGCTGGGCGCCGGGCGGCCGCGCTTCAGCCGCTCGAGCTTCGGCAGGTTCCGGAACCCCTTATGGCCAGCCATCAACGTCGCCCTTCACGATCTACTCTACACCGCCCTCCCGGCGGGAAGCGCCGAGGCGTGAATCAGCCAGCGGCCCGGCCACCTCCGCACGGCACAGTCGGCCACCAGGGTCCCGGCTCTCACCAGGCGGGACACGGCGCTGGAGACTTCGGACCGGGGCAGCGCGAAGAGCCGGCCCAGGAGCGCCGGCGTCGTGAAGACGGCGGCCCGGGCGTAGCGCGCGACCAGTTGCTCGACCGCGGCCCCACGGGGAAGGCGCCGGCCTTCGGCCACGTGCTCGGGCAGCCACACTTCGAGCAGATCCCATCGGTACGAGAAGGTCGGCTCGTAGCGTTCCTCGGTCTTGACGAGCCAGAGTCCCTGCTGAAGCTCCGCCATCACCCGCTCGAACTCCCGCGTCTTGGACGGCTCCAGCAGGAAACAGTTGGCGCGGATCTCCCGCGTGTACTGGGGGTGCTCGCGCGTGAGCGCGTCCATGATCCGCTTGGCGGTCAGCGACAGACGGCCGGCCTCGTACTCGAGGCGATAGTCCCGGGCTCGCTGGCGTCCCCGCACCAGCGCGTAAAAAATCGGGAACAGATCCAGCGCCACCAGCACCGGGCGCCCCTTGAGGAGCTTGCCATAGTACACCTGGCGCTTCGCGGGCAGGGCGTCCTTCAGGTCCCAGGTGATGCCGATTCCCGAATCGTGGTGGGAGCGGCGAGGCCACTTGGGATCCCGGCGCCCTTCGACGGCCTCCCAGAGGCACGGCAGTCCCTCGCGAAACCGGTAGAACGTGGAGCAGAGGCCGACGGCGTTGACGAAGGCGAGCGCGGCTCGCTCAGTCCTGACCCGCAGTCCGGCGACCCGGTGAAAACGCCGATCCCTGAGGCGCGAGAGTCTTTCCGGGGACAGAAGGGGTTCCGCCGGAGCATCGGGCATGTAGAGAGGTTATCCGGCCAATCCCGGCGGCAGCAGCAGCCCGAGGACGTACCCGACCGCCGCGGCGGCGGCGGCGATCAGCAGGAACTCCAGGCCCGAGACCAGGAGCCGCGTTCCGGCCAGGACGGCCTTGGCCATCCCGATCCCAAACAGGGCGACGGCGGTGAACCCGACCGCCGTCACGAGCGCCCGAATCCCGACGAGCACGAAGTAGGGGGCCAGGACGATGATCGCCCCGAAGGCGAAGGACACGCCCATCAGGAGCGCAGCCGAGAGGGGCAGCCGCTCCTGGGCAGCGCCCAGGCCGAGCACCTTTTCCCGAAAGGTCTGAAGAAAGGAGTTCCGCTCGGCCGAAATCAGCTTGACGACCCCGTAGGCCTTGTCGCGGGGAAGGCCATCGGCTTCGAGCGCCGTCAAGAGCGCCTCCTGAGCCATGTAGGGCTCCTGCACATAGCGCGCGAGCTCAGCGCGGACCTGTCCCTCCACCACTTCGCGCTCCGCCTTGGTGCTGAGGTACGCGCCGGCCGCCATGGAGAAAGCGCCCGCGATCATCTGAACGATCCCCGCCAGCAGCACGAGGCGGTCATCCGACGTGGCCCCGTGGACGCCGGCCACGAACCCCACCGTCGAGATGAGCCCATCCTGCATTCCGAACACGACCTCGCGGATCTGGGCGAGCCAGCGCACTTCCTCGCGCTTGCCCTCCGGGGTCACCATCGATCAGCGCTCGGTCGAGTCGCCGGGGTGCCAGTCGGCCGGGCACTGGCGCCCAGAGCGGAGGGCCTCGAGGACACGCAGGGTCTCGCTGACACTCCGCCCCACGTTGTATGCGCTCTGCACAGCGTACTCCACGCGGCCGTCGGGAGAGAGGATGTAGGTCCCGCGCTGACACCGGTTGGTCTCGGGGTCCAGCACGTCGTAGAGACGCGCGACATCCCGCCGCTCGTCCGAGAGTAGCGGATAGGCGATCCCCCCGAGCTCCTTCACCCACTCGAGGTGGAGGCTCGGCGGGTCCACGCTCACGCCCAGGACCTCGGCCCCCTCCCGCTGGAAGGCCTCGAACTGGACGTGAAACCCTTTGACCTCGGTCGGGCACACGAAGGAGAAGTCCGCCGGGTAGAAGAAGAGGACCACCCAGCGCCCTTTGAGGTCCCGCAGGCGGAACTCGATCGGGCGCCCGCCGTGCACACCGGGGAGCGAGAAGTCAGGGGCCGGGAGGCCGACCCGGATCATTCGGAGTCCCCGGCCTCGCCCCCGAGCCGGGAGAAGACCAGGCCGTCGAGGAGCTTCGGGTAGAAAAAGGTGGACTTTTGCGGGAGCAGCTCCCCGGCCCGCACCACCGCCCCGAGCTCTTCGGGGTTCGTGGGAGGGATCAGAAAGCCGGCCTGATACTCGCCTTTCCGCACGAGCGCGACCGCCTCGGCGGCATCCGCCGTGTAGTCCACGCGGCTCTGCTCGCGCAGGATCTCCTCGGTGATGCCCACGAACGGCTTGAGGAGACCCTCGTGGAGCACCGACACCGCCAGCCTGCGCCAGGCCCGGGACGTTCCCGGAGACCACGGCATAGCGTCAAAGGCCTCCGGCCGCAGGGTCAGGAGCCACCCCGGACCCTCCGCTCCCGCCACCATCGAGACGGTGAGGGCGCCGGCTCGAACCCGGGCGTCGAGCGCCTGCGTGAGGCCCACCGCTTCCGCTGCTGGATCCGACACCGCAGGGCCTCGCTCGATTTCAAACCAGCGGCCGACCCGAGCCAGGAGCGCCCCCGCCTCGAAGCCCTCGACGTTGTGGAGCAACCGATGGGTGGGGAAAATCGTCAGCCCCGGCGCCTCCAGGGCGAACACCGCCAGCAACTTCAGGTTGGCACCGGGATGGCGGCGACGGTACTCGAGAGCCGTCTCGTAGCGGTGGTGCCCGTCGGCGATGATCAGGCGCCGTTCCGCCATGAGGGCCTGAATCCGGGCAATGGCGACCCGGTCGCTGATCCGCCAGAGCTGGTGAAGCTCGCCCTTGAGGTCCTGGGCCACCGCGAGCGGTGGCGTCTGGGGGGGCGCGGCGGCCCGCAGGAGCTCGCCCGTCGGGTCGCTCGTCAGCATGAAGATCAGGCCGGTGTCCGCCCCGGTCGCCTCGAGGTGCCGCAGCCGTTCCGCCTTGGGGCCCGCGTGCGTGCGCTCGTGCGGCAACACCACGCCCTCCGCGTATTCGGTCAGCTCGCCGAGAGCGATGAAGCCGAGGCGGCTCAGTGTCTCTCCCCCGGCCCGATAGGTCGTGAGGTACGGATAGAAGGCGGGCTCAGGGTCCCGAACGAGAAGGCCCTCGGCGATCCAGCGGTCCAGGTACTCGCGGGCCCGTCGGTGCCGGTCGTGCTCGCCGCTGTCGCCCGGCTCGGGCCGGCCCAGCGTGACGCGGACGAAGTTCCAGGGATGGAGCGCGTGGAGGGAATCCCGGACCTCGGCATCAATCTGATCGTACGGAGGCGCGACGACGCGAGAGAGATCCGGGGCCTTGGCGGCGTTGTATCGGTAGCCCCTGAACGGCAGAATCCTCACGTGAGCTCGATCCCCTGGGGGCCGATCCGGTATTCCGCGATCTCGTCCGACATGGCGCTGCCGCGGTGCTTGACGACGCAGACGAAGCGCCCCACCCGCGTCCCCACGCGTTCGCTCCCCATCACGAGGATGGTGTTGGCCACCGCGCCGAGATCGCCCGCCTCGGTCTTGCGCCCGAGGAGATCCTCGATCCTGGTCTCCTCCGCCGTCACGAGCAGGAGCGTCGTGAGAGCGCGGTGATCGTACCGGTGGGCGTCGATGAACTCACGGTGCTTCCAGACAGGCAGGCAGATCTCCATGCCCAGCGTCTCCGAATCCCGGTGGATCACCTTTCGGTACAGCTCGTCGAAGAGGAAGAACTGTATCGCTTCGGCAGGATCGCTCATCGGTTCGACGCCGTCCACCACCACGCGGCGAGACCCAGCGCCGAAGTGAAAGTAGAAGAAGGGACGGACGGTGTAGAGCGCGCGGCTATACGCGGCCTTCCAACCCCAGTCGAACTCGCGGCCGTCGGGCGTGACGACCTGATAGTCCCGAAGCCTCCCGACCCACGGGAAGGCGTCGCAGTAGAACGCCTCCATCTGTTCCCCCGGAGGGAACGGGTCCGCCATCGGAGTCACGGCGTGGGTCCAGCGGCCAAGCGACCACCCGAAGAGGCGCTGCGCGTACTCGTGATGCTGCTGTGAGTCCCCCCGGCCGTTCATATCAAACACGAGGCCCGGAGCGCCCTCCTGATACCGGCCGTGATGCGCGAAGGTGAGACCCAGGTGGGTTTTGCCGATGCCCGTGGCGCCATAGACCACGGCGAGGGTGCCGGGGAGCAGCCCACCCCCGAGCATGGCATCCAGTTTCGGAATCGACGTGGAGACCCGCGAAGTCATGAGCGCGATTGTACGGGGCACCGTCCGGCCGGTCAAGCGAGAGGGCTCAGGGGAAACCCAGCGGATCCAGCAGCGTGGCAGCGGCCTGACGGCAGAGGCTGGCGTAGAAGGATCGGTCGTACGGGCTCGAGTCGCTGACCAGGGGGACCGCCAGCACTCGCGCCGCGGGGGCCTTCGCCCGGGCGTTGACGACGAGGTACTGCACGGACTGGCCGGGCTCGAGCCGAAGCCCTCGGGCCAGGAGCTGGCGCGCCGCCAGCACCTGAAGATCTTCCTTGACGTACTCCTCCGGGGCCATCGAGAGCCGACGGGTGACGACGAGGGCCCGCGGCGGCGCCTGGCCGGCGAGGATCCGCCCGATCTCGGCGTCCGCGACCTGCCTGGCCCGGGGCGCGAGCGCCTGAAGCGCGCGCAGGTTTTCGGCAGCGGCAAGCACCGCCAGCATCCGCTCCTGCATGGCGCTCACCAGCGGGGGCGTGTCGTCGCGCCTGAACTCGATGCCACGCGCCTTGATTCGACCATCCTCGAATACTCCGAAGAACCGATTGGGCACGGTGGTCTGTGGCAGGAGGCGGGCCGGACAGAAGACGATCCAGCGGTACACGCCCTCCACGCTCACCGGGATCCCGGTGTCCGCTCCGATGGCTTCCGCGAGCGCCTGGTAGTCGGCCTCCGCGGCGCCCCGGCGCTGGAGCCACAGGCAGTCGGTCAGTCCATGCAGCATCCTGAAACCGCTCGTCTCCGCCAATTCCTTGGCGCGCAGCAACGCCTCGCGCCCGAACGCGGTGATGGCCTCGTGAGCTTCGATCTTCCCGAACCGCGCGTTGTGGTACCCAAGATAGCCGAAGGAGACAACCCCGATCCACTTGAGAGCGGTCTGCCGCCGGTCCAACCTGTCGCGCTCGGGGCCGACGCTGTTCCGCATCGCGTCCTTCAATTGCCTGCGGCGCTCCACCAGCGGACCGAGAACGCGCCTCATCAGGCCGTCACGCTGCCAACAGATGCGGTAGCCATCCTCGGGAACGAGCACCCCGCCGCAGCAGGCGCAGTTCACCGTTTCCGGCGAGACGTTGTGGCGGACCATGATGGCCGGATACATGGAGGCGAAGTCCAGCTCGCCGACCCGCTCGTACACGCCCGGGCACGGGCGATAGACGAGCCCACCCTTGTCGGCCGTGAGCAGCGCCAGGCCCGACTTGAACGCCTCCGGCTCGCGCTTCTTCCACGGCACCAGGCCCCCCTCACGCACCACGAGGTCGAGCTGCATGGAGGTGATGGCGGTGCCGGGCGTGGTGCGCGCCATGCGCTGGACCGGGACACGGGCGAGCCGCGCCACCTCCAGCAGCCCCTCGAGACCGGTCTCCCCGTAGAAGAAAGAGGCGCGACGGTCCACGTGCCAGCGCCCGTAGAGCGGAAAGGCCGGCCCGCGGTACAGGACACGGCCGTAGGAGAGGTACGAGCGCCCGGCCCCGCCCACCGCCTGGCGCCCGGATTTCGCCACAACGGCCGCTCCGGCCCCCCTCACCTTAATCCTCTCCCCCGGTGGGGGAGAGGGCAGGGTGAGGGGCGCAGGTTCACGGTCCAACGGGAGCTCGACCCCGTGCTCGCCGGCGAGGGCCATGAGAGCGGGGATCAGCATCTCGTCTCCCCAATCGGTGAGCAGCAGATCGGGATCTTCCGACTCGAGCAGTCGGGCCAAGCGCCCGAGGAGGCTCAGAGGCGCTCGTCCGTCGAGCCGCTCCTCCCTGCCGGCGGCTCGCGCGACGAGGTCCAGCGGCGTCCCCGGCAGCCGGTACGGGATGCCGTCGGCCGGCGTCAGCTCGAGCACGCGGAGCGGCGGCAGGCAGACCGTGAGCGCCCAGGGGGAGTCGAGGGCCTCGATGGAGCGCAGCGCGCCTCCGTCGGCCTCCACGCGACATCGGGCCAGGGGGAACACCTCCCGCTCATAACAGTACCGTTGCCCGAGGGGCAGGTCGGCGTTGAAGAGCCGAACGGGACCGAGGGCACAACCGAGCTTCCGGACCAGCGGATCGAACGCCCGGGGCTCGACGACTTCGAGGCGGAGCACGGGCCCCGGGGCGAGGCTCCAGAACTCCCGGCGGCATTCGAGCGCGATCCCCGCAACGCGGCGGTCTGTTGCCAGCCGGTTTCGGACCGTCTCGAGCTCCGTGGACGTACCGCCCACGTACAGCGCCGGGCGCCAGGCATCGAGCAGGCGTATCCGGCGCCCGCCGTCTTTCGGGATCCACCAGGTCGCCATGCCCCCCGGCACGGGATACGCGTCAAAAAACCACGCTTCAAAACGCATTTATCCTACCTTGACAGGACGACTCGCAACACCATACGGTAGATTTATGACCCATCGTCTCTTCTATTTCCAGGGCTCCGAAGCCTCGCGCCTCGTCGCGGGGTTGCCGGGGATCTACGACCGGGTGCCGCTCAGTCCCGATGACGTGGACGATCCGGAGACGGTCGGTCCCGGCGTGCTGGCGGTGGACGGGTCGGAGCGCGAGCTGGAGCTGGCCAGCCGCTTCAGGGCCACTCGGCACAACGTTGAGGTCGTGGTGCTAGCGGATCCCGCCAACCTCCCGGCGTTCCCCTCGGATCAGGTGTACGCCTATCTGCCCAAGCCCATCTCGGTATCCATCCTTGCCAAAACCCTCGCCAATGCCTTCGCTCATATCCGACTTCTCGAGGAGCAGGAGCGCGCCCAAGTGGACCTCTCCGAGCTCGCCAGAGAGCTCAAGGAGCTCAACAACATCGGCGTCAAGCTCTCGGCCGAGCGCGACACCGACGCGCTCCTGGAGCTGATCCTGACAAAGGCCCGCGAGATCACCCGAAGCGACGCCGGCTCCCTCTACCTGGTCGAGGAAGACGAGAACGGGAATCTCCGCCTCAGGTTCAAGCTGGCCCAGAACGACAGCCTGAGCGTCCCCTTCAAGGAATTCACGCTCCCCATCAGCCACGAAAGCGTGGCCGGCCACGTGGCGCTCACCGGCGAGATCCAGAATCTGGAGGACGCGTACGCGCCGCCCCCCGGCTCCCCTTTCCAGATCAATCCGGCGTTTGACCGTCAGGTCGGGTACCGGACCAAATCCATGCTGGTGGTCCCGATGAAGACCCAGAAGAACGAGGTCCTCGGCGTGCTCCAGCTGATCAACTGCAAACCGGACTCGGCCCGGATCCTCGCCTCACCGGCCGAGATCGAACGGACGGTGATCCCCTTCTCCGCCCGCTACCAGGAGCTCGCGGCCTCGCTGGCCTCCCAAGCCGCCGTCGCCGTGGAGAACAGCCGGCTGTATAAAAGCATCCAGACCCTGTTCGAGGGGTTCGTCAAAGCCTCAGTCACCGCGATCGAGGCGCGAGACCCCACGACCGCCGGCCACTCGTTCCGCGTGGCGGACCTGACCACGGGGCTGGCCGAGGCCGTGGATCGTGCGGAGACCAGCCCGTTCCGGGCCATCGGGTTCACGCCCCAGGAAATGCAGGAGATCCGCTATGCCGCCATCCTCCATGACTTCGGCAAAATCGGCGTCCGGGAAGAAGTGCTGGTGAAGGCGAAGAAGTTCTACCCGCATCACCTCGAACTCATCAAACAGCGGGCGGAACTCGTCAAGCAAGGCATCGATCTGAGGTACAGCCGGCGGAAGATCGCGTATCTGCTGGAACACGGCCGGGAGCGATTTGCCGAGCAGTTCGCGGCCGACGATGCGGAGCTGACCGCCCTCATCCAGGAGATCGACGACTACTTGAAAGCCGTGGTGATGGCCAACGAGCCTTCCGTAATGCCCGAAGATTTCGCGGCCACGATCCAGCAGATCGCTCTCAAGTCGTTCGCGGACCACCTGGGCAACCCGCGCACCCTCATCACCCCACAAGAAGCCCGGATCCTCTCGATCCCGAAGGGGAGCCTGACGGAGGAAGAGCGCGTCCAGATCGAATCCCACGTCGTCCACACCTTTCAGTTCCTGACCCAGATCCCCTGGACGAAGGAGCTCAAGCGCGTTCCCGACATCGCCCGGGCGCACCATGAGAAACTGAACGGCACAGGATACCCCTACGGGATGCGGGCAGACGAGATTCCGATCCAGTCGAAGATCATGATGATCTCCGATATCTTCGACGCGCTGACCGCCGCCGACCGCCCCTACAAGAAAGCCGTGCCCCTGGACCGGGCTCTGGACATTCTCGAGTACGAAAGGAAAGCCGGCGCCCTCGACGGCGCGCTCCTGAACCTGTTCGTCGAGGCGAAGGTGTATCAGCGGGTCGCCGCCGGCACCTAACGCCCCTCACCCTCCCCTCTCCCCACCGGGGAGAGGATCAAGGTGAGGGGGGCCAGGTCAGCCCGCGAGCAGGACGAGTAGCCCTCCCCACAAGACGATTCCCCCCACCATCGCGACCGCCGTGAAAAGATCGGCGCCAGCGGTACTCGTCTTCACGTGACGAATCTCGGAGGGGGGCGCACCCACGCCCTTCGGGCGCGGGTACCCGCCCCTTCCGATACCTCCCCCCGGGGTTGCGCGGGCCGGGTACCCAAGCCGGAGGCTTGGGTGCGCGCTCGAAGAACGGGCCGACAAAAAAGCGGCGCGGCGGCACGGAGCGGCGAGGCCGCGCGGGAAGCCTGGCGTGGGAAACCGGGACGGCCGGGGCCGCCGGCTTTCTGATCGCCGGAAACTCAATGCTCGCGTAATCATGTGTGACTCCCTTCTTCGACAAGTTCGACAAGCCGAGCCATTTGCGCCTGCAAGGCCCGGATCGCCTTCTGGTGTTCAACCAAGATCGCCATGACGACCACCTCGTAGGGATCCGTGCGGGTCGCGTAGGCTCCCTCGGCGGCGTGCATGAGCGCCGCCTGAAAACAGTCGTCCAGCGCCCCCTGATCTTCCTTCCTGAGGGCCCGCCTGAACTTGGCCCACGACGCCACCTCCTCGTGGATCGCCTGGGTGATCGGGAGGACTGTCCGCCCCATTGGGACTTCTCAACCTCCCCTCACCCCACTCATAATCCCCTCACCTTCATCCTCTCCCCCCGAGGGGGAGAGGGCAGGGTGAGGGGGG
>CAYRZF010000040.1:0-20142 GCA_964428805.1 uncultured bacterium
GCGCTGGCCTCACATGCCAGAGGTCGCAGGTTCAAGTCCTGCATCGTCCACCATTTACTGACGCGGGGTTAGCGAGCACCCCGCGTTTCGTGTTTTCGGCCCGGTACCCAAATAGTGCCTATCGAGCCTTACTGGCGCACGCCGGCGTGAAGATCCCCCCAGCAAGACCGTCGGCCCATCCCTACGGCACCTGCCACCGCCCACACCCCAAACCCCCAGGCGGCTAGACCCCCCATGTTCTCTTTCCGGTCAGAGGCCCGAAGTCCAGCCTGAAGCCGCACGTGCGGCCATGGTAGGCTCATCCGCAAGGTGCCCGGTCTGCCAGGGCCCGCTCCCCGAGGGGCGGAAGACCTGCTCGGGGAAGTGCCGGGCGGCCCTGTCACGCCGGCGTACAACGGAGGCCCAGGCGGAGCGGGATGGGCGGCTCCGGGGGTTCTTGAAGGCGGCGCTGGATCTGCTCGAAGAAGGAGGACGCGGCGATGCCTGAGCGAATGCTAGCGGACCTAACGCAACGCCTCGACCGGCTGGAACGCGAGAACCGCCGCCTGAAGATCAGCGGGGCCATCCTGCTGCTGGCCCTGGCCGCCGTGGGCGTGATGGGCCAGGTGCTCCCGAAGGCGGTGCCGAAGGTGGTCGAGGCGGAGCGGTTCGTCCTCCGGGACGCGAAGGGGAGGGTCCTGGCAATCTGGGGCACGGAGGCGTCGGGCACGCCGGGCCTGCACCTCTATGACCTGAACGGGAAGCCCCGGGCCGGGCTGGCCGTGGTGGGGGCGGACGGCACGCCGCGCCTGGTCCTCGCTGACCAGAACGGGAAGGCCCGGGCTGTGCTGCGCGTGGGGGCGGACGGCACGCCGGCCCTGGCCCTCGCTGACCAGAACGAGAAGGCCCGGGGCGGGCTGGCCGTGGGGGCGGACGGCACGCCGGGCCTGCACCTCTTTGACCAGAACGAGAAGCCCCGGGCCGTGCTGCTCGTGAGGGCGGATGGCACCCCGGGCCTGGGCCTCTTCGACAAGGACGGCAAGGTCATCTGGAAAGTGCCGTAAGCGGGCATGTCGGCGCTTCGGCTCACGAAAGAATCCCCTAGGGGAGATGAGCTGTGGATATCGTCTACACCGTCCTAGGCCTCCTGCTCGTAGTGCTCGACGCCATCCAGAGTACGCTCTCGAAAGCCGTCGCGGCTGCAGGGGGCTGGGCTCCGGTCATCGCGGTCATCGCGCTCATCATCGCCATTGCGGCCGCGGCGCAGGCGCACGAGGCCCAAACGAAGATTGAGGCGCTTACGCAGAAGCTGGACGAGCTGGAGCAAAAGCGTGAGGAGGAGGAGGAAGCCCGGGCCCGCGAGGCCATGATCGCGGCCACCATCGAGCGCTACGGCGTGTCCGAGGAGGCGCTTCGAGCCGACGGCGGCGTCTTGCTGGACATCTTGAATGATCCGGGCATCTCAGAAGAGGCGAAGTGGATGACCGTTATAGCCGACCCGGTCGAGCGCGAGCGCCGGCGCGCCGAGTCGGCATGAAGAAGGTTGTGAGCGATTCCGATCTGAAATTTCAAGAGGCGCTACGGAAAACATTTCGCCAAAGGAAATCCTCACCTGCCCATTGGGTTTGGGCTGCAGAGAGCTTAAGGACTGCGGCGGAGCTCGTCTGGGACAGGTGGCGCAAGGATCTAGATCTTTTGGCCGCAGAGCCTAACCAGGGGAACGCCGAATTCGCTTGGCTTGGTCCCGTCTGGTTAATGCTGGCCGGTATGGCCTTGGAGAATGCCCTCAAAGCTGGCTTGGTGGCTCATAAACGACCAGTGCCGATGAAAGGCCACGATCTCCTCAAATTAATGAACCAACTGAAAATCGACCTCGACCTCGATCCGAGAGAACGACAGTTCCTTTCTCGGGTCTCCACGTTCGTGATTTGGGCTGGGCGTTATCCCGTGCCACGCTGCGAAGGTAAGATGGATGTGACCATTGTATCCTCCGCGGATTGGGAGATTTTCATTGGTCTCTACCAGAAGTTTGTCTCCTTTGCGAAAGGAATCGCCTTATGATCGCCGCGATCCACGCCCGCAAGTCCGAAGTCGGTCAGCCGCCGGGTGGAACACGCGAGGGCCCTAAAATAGTGCCGGTGCCCAAATAGTGCCTATCCGCAGTCTCACTCAGTATCACTAGCAATCGCTAGGCCACACTCGCGACTGTCGGCGAAGCCCGCGACGGCGCTCACTGAATCTCGCTTTCGCTCACTCCGTATCACTCCCGAACGCCCTGACACGCCTCACATGCCAGAGGTCGCAGGTTCAAGTCCTGCATCGTCCACCATTCGGCGCACTTCGCCGGGCCTCCCCTGATCGCTTGCCCTAGGAAGTAGCCCCCTCCCCCGACACTTGGTCAGGCTGGCTCGTCGGCCTCTTGACACCCGGCAGGAGGGGGGAGGCGGACCTCCGCAATATCAGATACTTCGCCGGCCCCTCCCCTGGCATCGGCTTTGCTGCTCATAGCTAATCGTGGCTTACTGTCGTCTCTCCCTCGTCTTTCCGCTGCTGCTCCTGGCGGCGACCGCGAGTTCGGGCTGCGCCGCCATCGGGCTCGCGGTCTTGAGTATCGGAGCCGGGACGGCCGCAAGCTCAGGGGTCTCCTACACCCTGGACAGCATCGCCTACAAGACGTTCTCCGCTTCCGAGGAGGGACTCCGGGCGGCCACGCTCAAGACCCTCAAGCGGATGGACATCAAGGTGAAGGAGAACGAGCGCACCGAGACCGGAATTCAGATCGTGGCTGAGGCCAGCGACCGGGCCGTCGAAATCGAGGTGGACCGCTTGACCACGAAGACATCCCGCATGCGCGTCAATGTCCAGCAGGGCTGGTTCTTCAAGGATCGCGCCACGGCAACGGAGATCATTCTCCAGACCGAGCGAACGCTCGAGGACGAGCCGGCGCTGGCACGTCGCGCGACCCCGCGCGCGGCCGGCCCGGCTCCCACCGTGGCTGGCAAAAAGGCTGTTCCTCCCTCCCAGCAGACGGGGAGAGAGAGTTCTTCTCCCTGATGAAGCAGCCACACCGGTTTACCCTTCTGCTCGTCCGCCGCGACGGCACGCGGATTCTTCGCCTGAACCTTCCTCGTCGGGTGCTCTACGGCGGGCTGACTGTCCTGGCGCTGGCGGTCTCTGCGCTCGGGGCTATCTACGGTGACTACATCTCGCTGAAGCAGCGGTACGGTGAGGTGGCAGCGTTGCATCGGCAGGCGGCGGAGCAGCAAGCCCTGATCGAAGCCTTCCACACTCGGATTGGCGAGATCCGGGGGGAGATCTCCACGTGGCGTGGGCTGCACGCCAAGATCTGGGAGCCCTTCGGTCCTGAGGCGGGGCCGGCTCCGAAGGGGACGGGGATCGGGGGCGGGGCGCCGGTGCGCGCCGCCTTCCCTGGCGACCGGGTCGCGGTGTCCCGGGAGCTGGACCTGCTCTCGGCCACGGTCAACGAGGAGGGGCAGAGTCTGCGCGCCCTGGAGCGCTTGATCGGCAAGGCCGGCCGGGCGCTGGCGGCGCTGCCGTCTCGGCGGCTGGTTCGCGGGACGGTGAATTCGGAGTTCGGGCGGCGGCTCTCTCCGTGGACGGGGGAGCCGGAGTTTTACAACGGGATTGACATCAGCGCCGGGCGCGGCACGCCCGTGAAGGACCCCCTCGCCCTTACCAAGCGCTAGGTTTAGTGAGGTCAGCGGTCATTCAGGAGCTGTCGGAACTCGGCCAGCTCCTGTTGCGGGACGTCGGGTCGCTGTCGCACCGCCTCGTAGACCTCGTCCGGACGTTCGTCGATCGCGCGGCTCACCCGCGCAAAGACCTTCAGCAATTGCCGGGCCTCGCGGTCGGCCTTTGCCTGCGCAAAGGGATTTACCAGTGTGCCGACGATCCGGAGGAACCGGTTCTCCAGCTTGACGTAGCCGGTGATGGTCGTGGCGACGACCGTGTCTCTTTCCCCGGTGGGACGGAAGCCATACTCCATGACCACCACGGCCTGGCCCTGGATCGCTGGTAGCAGGGGCGGATCGTAGCGACCTCGCGCGTACATGACCCGCATCCCAGCCGCGGTGTGCACCACCTCGAAATGTCCCTGCGTCCCCCAGCCATCATCGAGGAACAGACCCTCCGGCGTTCGCCAGATGCGGTAGCGCGCAACCTTGAGAGCCCGCGTCACGTGAGTGGCGAACTCCGGGTGATCCAGCAGGAACTCGAAAATTTCGGGTCGGGCGGGATAGGGGTCGGCCTCCATCCGTGTGGCCACAAACGCATTGTCGATGACCTGCTCCAGCTTGCCCCGCTCCGTCGGCGGGATCTGCTGGGGCAACGAAAAGGCCGGACGGGGCGCGGCGGCGGCCGGCGGCCACAGCGCCAGGCAGGTGCCGACGGCGATCCAGGCGATCGCTGAGCGATAGGGCGACGCCATCCGCTCCCCTGCAGGTGAGACCCGCCGTTCAGGCGGCATAATAAATGATTAAACCATCCCGCTCGACTCGGTTCCAGCGTTCCCCGCGGAAGGGGCGCAAAGCCCTCCGTTTTTCTTCGGGTAAGGTTTTTTGTTTTCTCGCCATTCTCCCGTATAATCGCGGTGATATCCATTAGGGTTGTGGACTTGAGCTGGGGCGGTCGTGGCCTCGGCAAAACCCAAGGGAGCGCGTACCGGCATGTTCAATCTCCGGGAGATCCGCTGGAAGGTCACCCCGAACATTGAGATCACCCTGGACCCGGACCGGAGCCTGTTGGTCCCCCTCCACCGCTTCAATCAGGTGCGCGTCCCGGTGGAATCAAATCCGACCGCCATCGCCTTCGACGGCAGCCACATCTGGGTGGCCAATAGCGGGAGCGATTCGGTCAGCAAGATCGACATCAACACCAACAAGGTGACGGCCACAGTTCCGGTGGGGATCAACCCGTGGGACATCGTGTTCGACGGCACGCACCTGTGGGTCAGCAACCTGGTGGACAACACCGTGAGCAAGATCAACGCCGGGACCCACGAAGTGGTGGATACCGTCGGTGTCGGCAGGTCTCCCCACGGCCTCGCGTTCGATGGGGCCCACGTCTGGGTGGCGAACATGGTGGACAACAAGCTCTCGAAGATCGACGCCGCGACGAACGTGGTGGTGGCCACCGTGGAAGTTCGGCGATGGCCATCGGGGTTGGTCTTCGACGGGAGCCACATCTGGAGCGCCGACAGCGGATCCAACACGGTGACCAAGGTGAACGTGAGCACCGACGTCGTCGTGACCACGGTCGTTGTGGGGAAGGCCCCGCACGGCATTACCTTCGACGGCCAGAACGTCTGGGTGGCCAACTCCCAGGCCAATAACGTGAGCAAGATCAACGTCACCACCAATCTCGTGACGGCGACGGTACAGGTCGGACGCGAGCCGACCGGCGTCGCCTTCGACGGGACTCACGTCTGGGTGGCGAACAAGGCCGGAACAGGCGTCATGAACACCGTGAGCCGGATCCACGCGACCTCGAACGTGGTGACGGCGACGGTGGGGGTCGGGCGTGAACCTGCGGGGGCGGCCTTCGACGGCACTCACATCTGGGTCACGAACTTCGGCCAGAACAGCGTCAGCAAGATTCTCGGACTTCCCTGGTAGGGTCTCCGGGATCCAGCTACCGCTTCATCAGTAGCGCGACGATCCGGGAGACCGCCGCGTCGGTCATCTCCTCCGCAGACAAGCGACGAACCCGTCGTTCGGGGGCGCATTGGGCTTCGACGTCGGTCAGCGTGAGACCGGCGTCCGGGGGCTCCAGCAGGAGCCGTGCCCCGTCCGAGACCCTCAGCACCTCGAGCGTCACCGCCAGCACGGTGGTCCCTCTGGCCAAGAAGGGTCGGCGTACCTCGCGGCAGTACACGAGGTCGCGCCGGCTCAGATGCATGTCCATCACCAGCAGGACGTCGGCCCTGAGGGTCCGCGCCCGAGCCAGGGCCTGATTTCGGTCAAGGCCGTCAATGGGAGCCGAGGTGCTGCGGTAGGCGCGAAGCGCGATGAGGGCAACATCGAGGGGGAAGATTCCGCGGGTATTCAGCCCTTCGATGAGCCCGGCCTCGAGCTGCTCGGGGAGGCCGGCCCGCTCCTGACTCGTAAACTCTCCCTCCCCGAATCCTGTCTGGTCGAGCGAGACCTGGAGCACCACGGCCGGCCGGCGGATTTCCGAGGGGCGGTAGGCCGGATCGCGCATGGCCACCGGCGCGGGACTTGCGCACGCCTGGAGAAGCCAGAGCGCCGTGACCAGCGTGGCGAAGGTCGGAAGGTGCTTCGGAGGAGCGTGTCGGCCCGGCATGTCGGCTTTAATGTTCCCGCCGAACGCGTGGCGCTGTCAAGATTTGACCTATGATATGATGAGGTTGTGAGGACATCGGTTCGGAGCCTCGTCGGGGTGATTGGGTTGGTCCTACTGGTCTGGGGACCACGCGCCGCAGGGGCTCAGGGTCAGGTGGAGATCACCGCCCCGCCCCCGGAGCGACCTCCGCGCCCCGAGATCTTCATCCCTGAGATCTTCATCCCCGGCCAGCCCCCCGACATCGCGCATCCCCGGGAACAGGACTTTTACGCGGATGACATCCGGGTGCGTCACGACCCGGCTTTCATCGCGCCCTTTTCCACCACGATTTCCACCGGTCCCAAGACCGCGGCCCGGTTTGGCCTCTCGGGCTGGACCGCCCCGCAGGTCCGCGGCAACTTCGTGTACGCGCATGAGGTTCCGGGCTGGATTGTCCTCGGCTTCAGCTTCGTCTGGGACATTCCCATCCAACCGGAGAAGCCCGGGGCCGGTCCGCCCGCCACGACCCCGCGGTAGAGAAGCGCTCCCGCCCCTCGCCCCCTGGAAACTCTGAAAGTGGCGTTCAGTCCGTGTTCAGCTGATTGCCCTTGACAGCACGGGGAATATTGTCTTATTGTCCTAAGACAATAAGACATGCTCAGGCTGAACCGGAAGAGCGCGTTACCCATTCACGTCCAGTTGAAGGCGCAGCTCGCGCACCTGATCCAGACCGGCCGATGGACGCCAGGGATGCGGCTCCCCACGGTCCGACAATTGGCCGGGGTTCTGCGCATCAACCGGAACACGGCGTCGAAGGTCTTCGCAGAGTTGCAACGAGGAGGGTACCTGTCCTGCGAGCCCGGGCGGGGGACGTTTGTTGCGCCGCGCAAGTCGGCGGGAAAGAGCGAGAAGTTGCGGGAACTGCTGGCGATGATGGACGAGGCGACCCGCAGGGCGAGACAGCTGGGGTTCGCTCCGGCGGAGCTTGCCGCGGCTTTCTACGCCCGGACCACGTCGGGAGGGGGTGCCCGGGTGCCGAAGGTGGCGGTGCTTTTCGCGGAGTGCACCCGGCCGCGGCTCCGCTGCCTGAGCGGGCAACTGGCGCAGGCGTTGCCGATCCGGGTGGATTCGCTTCTCATCAAGGATCTTCACCGGATGGTCCGTCGGTCCCCGGCCTCCCTCGGGAGGTACGCCCTGGTCGTGACCACCTTCTTCCACGCGTACGAAGTCAAGAAGCTGCTGGTCGGGACCGCCGTCGAAGTGGTGGGTCTCTCGGCCCAGGCGAGCCAGGAAACGCTGATGCGCCTCGCGGCGCTTCCCGAGGGGACGAGGGTCGGCGTGACGGAACAGATGAAGCTTTCCCTCCGGACTGCCGGCCTGACGCACATCCGCCTGGTTCCGTGCTCCGGTGACGACAGGGCGGGTTTCCGCCGGATGCTCAAAAAGGCCTCAGTGGTGGTCTGCTCCAGCCGGCTGGCGAAGAGGGTGCGGGCTATGGCCTCCAAGGAAGCGGGAATTCTGTTGGATGATCTAAGGCTGGACCGGGCGGGCATCGAGATGATTCGACAGAAGCTCCTGGAGCGGATGGCCCGCAACGGCGGCCCGAGAGGGATCAGGGCGAAGACATGGCTCTCCTGAAGGGAAACCTCCACACCCATACGCACCTCTCGGACGGGCGCTTAAGTCCGGAAGAGATGATCGCCCGCTACAAGGAACTCGGTTACGACTTCCTGGCGATCACGGACCACGACGATTGGATCCCGGAGGGATACTGGCAAACGATCCCGCGGGGTGAGCCGGATCTGATCGTGTTCGTCGGTGTCGAGATTGATTATCGGCCGCTCGGTCAGCACGTGGGGAAAATCGTGGGAGATCGCGAGACCCTGTACGTCCTGAACCATCCTGCGCGCTATCGCCTCTCTCTTGAGGAAACCTTACGGCGGATCAAACTCCTGACTGCCGATGGCCTCTCGATCCACGCCGTCGAGGTCACAGACACCGGTGTGTACCAGGCTCAGTACGACGTCGATGCGCTCGGGCTTCCGAAGGTCGCCACGGACGACGCCCACCGAGAGCCCCACGTCGGCAGGGCGTGGGTGGAGGTGGACGCCGGCCGGAACCGGGACGCCATCCTGCGGGCGATCAAAGCGGGCGATTTCAAGCTCGGCTTCGCCCCATAGCCGATGCCGTTTGCCTCGAGCGCGGACCCACGCTTTGAGCGTGGGTACCCGGCCCGCGCAAGCTAGGGGGAGGTCTCGGAGGGAGCCGGGCCCCGCGCGCAAGCGTGGGTGGGGGCCCACTCCGATCAGCTAGCGGACGAGGCCGGCGTGGGTCTGCTCCACATAGGCGAGGGTACTGTGGCTCCCTGGCCAGTCGTACCTGATCGGGCCGGTGCCGCGGTTGACCGTCGCCTGACAGACGACCCCCTTCTTGTATTCCATGCCGTTCGGAAGCAGCATGTCCACCACGTGGACGCCACCCGTGGCGATGTTCCTGATCGGCTCGGTCGTGGTTTCCAGGAGACCCGGGACGACGATGCGGGCCTTGCGACGCTTGAGGTCGTGCTTGAACTCGATCCGGCCGAGTTTCGGCTCGAGGACGGTCGTGACGAGCGAGGCGACCACCTCGAACCAGGCGTTGCCGGCCTTGCCGCTCAGGATCTGGAGCACGGCATCACGCTGGGGGGGTGAGGAGCGCTCGTCGAGGATCGGCAGAACCGTGCCGTTCCCCTCGTGGAGGGGGCCGGGCCAGCGATACTGGACGAGAAACTTGACGCCTTTCATGTTCGTCTTGCCATAGTAGCCCTCGTCAACCTGCATCCCCAGCATCCCCTCGCATCCCCCGTGAGTCGGACGCGCCCAGAACTCGCAGGGGCAGCCGGGATCGCAGTTGCAGTTCTTGAGGTACTTGCCCTTGAGCCGCCATTTCATTGTCGCCATGGTTTGCCTCCTACCTACGGCGTTACACCGCCCGGCTAATCAGCCACACTCCCCACACGATCAAGACGCCCCCGGCGAGCCGACTCACGGCCCGCCCGACGGGGAATACCTTCTCGACGAGCACGAAGCCGGCAATGACCGACACCCACAAGAGATTCATGACCCCCCCCACGAAGAGCAGTGCCATCAGCATCCAGCAGCATCCGGCGCAGAAGAGCCCGTACCTGAGCCCCATGACGATCGCCCCAGCCGTGCCCTCCTGCCACTCGGTCAGGATGAAGCCCAAGGGGGACTGGCAGCGCGAGAGGCAGGCGTTCTTGAGAGGCGTCAACTGATACGCGCCGGCGCATAGGAGGAGGAGGCCGCCGAGCCATGGGGCGGCGGTCATGGCGGGCCCGGAGACCAACGCGGCGGTGTGAAGCCCCCACTGGCCCAGCGCCGCCAGCAGGCTGAAGGCCACCCAGACGGCCCCGTACCCGAGGACAAAGAGGCCGGTTCGGATCCCCGGGGTGTTCTCGGCCAGCCGCTTTCGATTGACCGTAGCGAAGATGAGAATCATGGGAGTGGCCGAGGGGATCATCATCGCGACCATCATCACCGCCCACATGAGGAACGCGAGGAGGAAGTCCGGAAGGTCCCAGGGCTTCATCTGGGGCATGGCCATGGCCGTGTCGGCCATCGCTGCCATCTCGCGGCTCAGGCGGATGACGTAGAGCCAGCCCAGGGCGGTCACGCCAAGGAGGCCGAGGGTGACAATTGCCCGGTCGCGCCGGATCGCCCGGTCCACACTCAGGTTCACGCCTTGGTCCCCTTGATGCGGGCGATGTTGGCTGTCGTGAGGGGGCTCGCGACGCCCCGCATTCTCACGTTGACGCAGGCCACCTTCCCCGCCTTCAGCGCGCGCTCCAGCGCCGGGCGGAGTTCCACCGGATGCTCCACGTGCTCGCCGTGGCCACCCATCGCGGCGATCACCTGATCGTAACGTACCTCTCCGAGTTCCACCCCGATGGTGCGGTCGTAGAAGGCCGCCTGAAGCTCCCGCTCCATCCCCCAGCCGCCGTCGTTCCCGACCACGACGACCACCGGAGCGGTGAAGCGGAGAGCCGTGTGGAGTTCCCAGGAGTGAAAGGCCATGCCGCTGTCCCCGGTCAGGATTACAACCGGGCAATCGGGTTTCGCCAGCTTGGCAGCGACACCGAAGGGGATCGAGGCCCCGACGGTCGCGAGTGCGCCCAGCCGAAGCCAGTGCCCGGGTTTCCTCGCCGGTAGCCCGAGCCGACACCACTGGGCGAAGTCGCCCCCGTCGATGACCCAGATGACGTCGGAATTGACGGCCTCCCGCACCTCCTCGATGCCGTGGCGCTTGAGCGTCCTCACCAGTAGATGAGCCGCGGTGACCTTGGCCATGCGCACCCCGCGAAGAAGGGCAGTGAAAAGCGCGCTCAGTATAGGACGAACGGTATCCTCTTGACAACGCAGAGCGCATCCCCCTAGGATGGGGGCGGCATTGATCGGCCAACCCGCTGGCGGTTGCTGCGACTGGGGGTGAAAAAGGATGGCATGGGAAACGCCCGCCTTCGTCGAGATCAAGATGGACGCCGAGATCAACTCGTATCAGGACGACTTTGATCGGGACAATTCCGACGGCATTTAAAACCTAAGCTTCGTCAGATAAGGGCAGCCCTTCTCAACGGTTCCGACCACCGGGGGAAGGGCTGTCGTGCCTCGGGGGGATCGATTGTGTTCATCCGGGTGTTGGGTTCGGCCGCGGGAGGCGGGTTCCCCCAGTGGAACTGCGGTTGTCTGAACTGCCGGGGCGTTCGGGCAGGCACGATCCGGGCGATGCCGCGAACCCAGGAGTCCGTTGCGGTGAGCGCGGACGGCAAGACGTGGTTCTTGCTCAATGCCTCCCCCGAGATCCGCCAGCACGTTGAAGCGTTCCCTCCTCTCCATCCGCGCAAACCCCGCGACTCGCCCATCGAGGGCATTCTGCTGACGAACGGCGACCTCGATCACTGCCTGGGGCTCTTGTCCCTCCGCGAGTCGTACCCGCTTGTCCTCTATGCGACAGAACGCGTGCGCCGGGGCTTCACGGAGGGCAATGTTCTCTATCGAACCCTTCAGCGGTTCCCCGAGCAGGTGACATGGCGCACGCTCAAGCTGGGGCGGGAGGAGGAGATGACCGCCGCCGGCCGGCCGAGCGGCTTGTCGATCGAGGCGGTCGCAGTTCCGGGGAAGCCGGCTGTGCACCTCGAAGGGCTCGTGACACCGGATCCGGAGGACAATGTGGGCTTCAGGATCCGTGAGTCGGCGACCGGCCGCGTGCTTGCGTACTTTTCCGCTGTCGGGGCTGTCACGCCGTCCGTCTGCCAGGCGCTTGAGGGCGCTGACTGCGTCTTCTTCGATGGCACCTTCTGGTCGAGCGACGAGCTTCCGGCCCAAGGGCTCGGGACGAAGCGCGCCGAGGACATGGCTCACGTTCCCGTGGGCGGTGAGAAAGGCAGCCTCGCGCTGCTGGTTGGCGTGCGCGCCCCGCGGAGGATCTACATCCACCTGAACAACACCAACCCCCTGCTGAGAGAGGACTCGCCCGAGCGCGAGAGGGTCGAGGCGTGCGGCTGGGAGGTCGCCTACGACGGCATGGAAATCGCTCTATGACGGAAGATCACAGCCGGTCGCCCCTCTCCCGGGAGGCATTCATCGACTGGCTGAGACGCGAGGGGCAGAGTCGCTACCACGACAGCCACCGCTATCACGTCCTGATGCACGACGGAAAGCTCACCAAGCTCCAGCTCCAGCAGTGGGTCCTGAACCGTTACTACTACCAGACCCGGATCCCGATCAAGGACGCGATCATCCTTTCCAAGTCGGAGGATCCGGCCTTCCGGCGGTTGTGGATCCGTCGCATCCGCGACCACGACGGCGACGCTCCGGGCGCAGGCGGCCTGGAACTCTGGCTGCGCCTGGCGGAAGGCGTCGGGCTCGACCGTGAGGAGGTCCGGAGCTGCCGGTCGGTACTGCCCGGCGTGCGGTTTGCCTGCGACGGGTACGTCGAGCTCGTGCGGGAGCGAAGCCTCGTGGAAGCGGTCGCCGCATCCTTAACCGAGTTTTTCGCGCCGGACTTGATGGCCAAGCGCGTGCTTGCCTGGGAGCAGCACTATCCGTGGGTGAGCCGCGAGACGCTTGAGTACTTCCGTTCTCGGGTGCCGCGCGCGCGGCGCGACTCCGAGGAGGCGATGGACTTCGTGGTCCGGCAGGCGACGACCTACGAGTTGCAGGCGCGGTGTGTTGCGGCGCTGATCCGCAAGACCGAGATCCTCTGGCACCTGCTCGACTGCGTGTACGCCGCGTACATAGAGCCCGGATTGGGGTTCGCGGGCGGCCGCGCGTGATCTTGGCGAACAGCCGGCCCCGGCTTGCGGAGAAGGCGCGTCTCAGATTCGACCGCAAAGCGCAGCAATACCTCTTGCTCTTCCCGGAGAGGGGGTTGGCGCTGAACCCCACGGCGGCGGAAATTTTAAAAATGTGCACCGGAGAGCACACGGTCGAGGCAATCATCGAACGCCTCCTCCAGACGTACGATACCCAGCCGCGGGACGTCGTCGAGCGGGAGGTCGTCGCGTTCCTGGCTTCGATGGCAAAACGCGGTCTCGTGAAGGCCGGGCGATGAGCTCCGAGTTCCGGCCCTACACGCTCGTCGCTGAGTTAACGTACAAGTGCCCGCTCCGATGCGTCTACTGCTCCAACCCCCTCGACTATGGGCGCCATGCCGACGAGCTGGACACGGCGACTTGGCTCCGGGTCTTCCAGGAGGCCGAGGACCTAGGGGTCGTCCAGCTCAACCTCTCGGGGGGGGAGCCGCTGATTCGGAATGATCTCGAGGCACTGATCGAAGAGGCCCACCGGCTGGACCTCTACACGAACCTCATCACCGGCGGGATCCCGCTCACCCTCGAGCGCCTCACCCGGTTCCGGGCACTCGGCCTCGACAACGTGCAGCTCTCGATCCAGGACGTCAGGGCCGGGGAGTCCGACCGCATCGCGGGGCTTCGCTCGTTCGACCGCAAGCTGGAGGTAGGGCGCTGGGTGAAGAGCCTCGGGTTCCCGCTGACGCTCAACGTGGTCCTGCACCGCGACAATCTGGACCGGGTCGCCGACGTCATCGCGCTGGCCGAGGACCTCTCCGCCGACCGCCTCGAGCTTGCGAATGCGCAGTACGTCGGCTGGGCGCTCCGCAATCGCGCGGCGCTCCTCCCTACGCGCGAGCAGCTCGAGCGGGCGCGCGCGATCGCGGCCGCGGCCCGCGCGCGGCTTCGCGGCACGATGGAGATCTTGTTTGTCACGCCCGACTATTATTCGGAATTTCCGAAGGCGTGTATGGACGGCTGGGGGCGGGCCTTCCTGGTGGTGAGTCCCGACGGGCTCGTGTTGCCCTGCCACGCGGCGCACACACTTCCTGGCCTCGAGTTCGAGAGCGTCCGGCAGCGCGCGCTCGGCGACATCTGGCGGGACTCGCCGGGCTTCAATGCTTTTCGGGGAGAGGCCTGGATGCCGGAGCCGTGCCGGAGCTGCGACCGCCGCACCATTGACTTCGGGGGGTGCCGCTGCCAGGCATTTCACCTCACCGGCAATGCCGCGGTGACCGATCCGGCGTGCCGCCTGTCGCCCGACCATGGGCTCATTGAAGCGGCTCGTGCTCAGGCGCTCGAAACGGCTGGAAGGGAGATACCTTTGGAATACCGGGCGCGAACGGTGTCTCTCCGGAGATGAACAGGCGCGTGGATCCGACTCTGGTCATCCTGGCTTCGCTCGTGGTCCTCGCCGCCCTGCTGGGGTTCGTCAGGGATTCAACGCTGCCCCTTCGCGGGCTGATGGCGAGCGTCAAGCTTGCGCGCGGCGTCTGGGTGGAACTCCTCCTCGGTTTTGTCCTTGCCGGGCTCCTGGAAGTCCTCATCCCGCAACCGGTCCTGTCACGCTGGCTCGGCGCGGAACGTCTGGGACAAGGGATCGTCGTCGGGTGGGCCGCAGGCCTCGTGATTCCCGGCGGTCCGTACCTGTTTTTTCCGGTTGCCGCAAACCTCTTCCGGAGTGGCGCGGCGCCAGGACCGCTGATCGCGCTGCTCACGGCGAAGACCCTCGTGAGCCCGATCCGGATGCTGACGTATGAAGCCCCGCTGTTGGGCTGGCCGCTCACGCTCGCGCGGTTCATCCCCGGGGTGTTGCTCCCGCCGGTGATGGGCGTGCTCGGGCAATGGCTCTTCACGATACTGAAGGGGAGGTAGATACCGGATCCTGGCCCGCTTGACAGGCGTGGAGGGGTGTATTAGGGTACGCCCGAACCCGAAACTGCCTTAGTTTTCTCTTCGCAATCGCCAAGGAGGACCGCTATGACAGCCACCAAACGATGGATCCCCATCAGCATTGGGCTCCTTTTCCTTCTGGCCTCGTGGGGGGCGGGGGCGGTTCAGGCGTGGGAATGGACCCCGGTCACTGAAGACCGGCTGCTCAACGCGGACAAGGACCCAAACAACTGGCTCACCTTCAACCGGACCTACAACGGTTGGCGCTACAGCCCCCTCACTCAGATCAGCACGAGCAACGTGGGGAAGCTTGTCCCGAGGTGGCTCTTCTCGGGCGGGGGCGCCGGGGACCAGAAGGGCACGCCGATGGTCAACAACGGCATCATGATCACCGTCACCATTGACGCCGGCGACACCCTCAACCCTCGCACGCTGGTTCGCCAGAAGGTCTATGCTCTTGACGCGGCGACCGGTGCGGTGCTGTGGAAGCACGAGCACAAGCTGCCTGAGGACCTGACGGTCTTGGTCCGCATCCTCCTGGGGCCGCGGGGCGTGGCCTTCTGGAAGGACAGGATCTACTACGGCACAAAGGATGCCCGCCTCATCGCCTTGAAGGCCGCCACGGGCGAGGTGATCTGGAACAAGGAGATCGACGACTACAAGGCCGGCTACTACGTCTCCATGGCACCCATCGTGGTCAAGGGCAAGATCATCGTCGGCATCGCAGGGCCTGGCGAGATGGGCTCCCGTGGCTTTGTGGAGGCTTTCGACGGGGAGACCGGCAACAGCCTCTGGCGGACCTACACGGTTCCGGGTCCGGGCGAACCGGGCAACGAGACCTGGCCCGGTGAGACCTGGAAGGTTGGCGGGGCTCCTCCCTGGCACCACGGGACCTACGATCCCGAGCAGAACCTTCTCTTCTACGGCACTGGCAACCCCGCCCCGTGGATCCCCGACCTCCGCAAAGGGGACAACCTCTACGCGACCTCGGTGATCGCCCTGGACGCCGACACGGGGAAGTTGAAGTGGTACTTCCAGTTCGTACCCAACGAGCATGCGGACTTCGACACCAACCAGGAGCCGCTGGTCCTCGACGTGAAACGGGACGGGAAGACGGTGAAGAGCGTCGTTCAGGCGAACAAACTCGGGTACGTCTACACGCTCGATCGCACCGACGGCAAGTTCCTCTCGGCCACCCCCTTTGCCAACCTGATCACCTGGGGGAAGGTCGATCCGAAAACCGGGAAGGCCACCGTCAATCGGGAGAAGATCCCGACGATGGGCGGCCCTCCGGTGGAAATCTGTCCAGGCCTGATCGGGGCGACGAGCTGGGGGAACAGGCCGTACAACCCCGGAACCGGCTACATGTACATTCCCACGAACGAATTCTGCATGATGCTGAGTTATGCCAAAGAGCTGACTTACAAGCGTGGAGGGATTTTCACGGGCGCCGCGCATGATCACCTTGCGAAGGGGGACTATTCGGGCGCCCTCAGAGCTTACGATGTCAACGCCGACAAGATCGTCTGGGAGTGGCGACACCGCACCCCGCTGGTGACCCACGCCTTGACCACCGGAGGGAACCTCGTCTTCTTCGGCACGGCGGAGGGCACGGTTGTTGCCCTGGACGCCAGGAGCGGAAAGCAGGTCTGGGAATTCAACGTCGGCACGCCAATCTCGGGCGGGATCATCACCTACTCTGTCGGCGGCAAGCAGTACATCGCGGTCGCGGCTGGCGGGCAGACGAGGTCTGCGACCTACTACAAGAATGAACCCAGATGGGCGCATCTCAAGCAGATAGGGTGGGGCGATATCGTCGCCGTCTTCGCCTTGCCCGATTGAGAAAGCGGGTTGGACTTCTCGCTGGGGTAATTCTCCTGGGTTCGGTGGGGCACCCCTGGGGTGGCGCGTCGATCGTTTCCGGCCAAGGAGCGGCGCTGCCTCAGGGGGCAGATCTGGTGCGCTGGCGATGTGCTATCTGTCACAGCTTCGATCCACCCATCCCTCCGCCCCAAAACCGCGACGGCTGGACCGAGACTGTTGAACGGATGGTCCGGTGGGGCGCTCCGCTGACCCCGGAAGAGCGCGAGATCGTCATCAGGTATCTGTCCACCCACTTTGGGAAGTCGTCCTCGCCGGATTAACGGAGAGGCACCGCCGTGATTCGACTGAGTCTTGTCGGGCTGGTCCTGGCGCTGGTGATTGTCAGCGCCGTCGAGGGAGCTGAGCTCAGCGGTGTTCGGGTCTGCGCTGACCCAGCCAACCTGCCGTTCTCGAGCAAGGGCCCACCCGCCACTGGCTTCGAGGTGGATCTGGCTCGCGAGCTCGCGCCCGACGTGGCCTTTCACTGGGTGCCGACGTACCGCTGGCCGGTCGTCGCGAAGCTGCTTCTGGACAGGCGGTGCGACCTCTTTTTCGGTCTGCCGCTCGACCCGCGCTTCGCGGACGACAATCGACGAATCGCGCTCTCCCGTCCGTACTACGTGATGGGGCAAGTGCTTGTCTCCCGCGCCGGCGAGGGGATCCGGCGGCTCGAAGACCTTCAGGGCAAGGTGGTTGGAGTTGAGGCGATGACCCCCGGAGACATCCTAATCGTCGCGCGTGGGTACCAGCGGCGGATCTACCTCACTCCTGAGGAGACGTTCGAGGCCGTCCGCACCGTCAACGTGGACGCGGCGGTTATGTGGTCTTCGTCTGCTGGCTGGTTGGCCAGGAAAACCCCTGGTCTTGATGTGACCTGGATTCGGGATCCCGACGGCGAGTTCAAAATCGCCATCGGGATGAGGAAGGAGGACCGTGAGTTGAAGACTGCCGTGGATCGCGCCGTCAAGCGCCTGGTCGAGGAGAAAAAGGTCGAGGAGATCCTCGGCCGCTACGGCATTCCGGTCTTGAGGGAGAGTCCAGTGGTGACACAGCCCGAGGCTGTCTCAGGCGGGCGATAGGAGGGTGGTAGGGCGTATGCTCTATCCACAGGGCTCGGTTGTCCTTTTACGGGTGGTCGTCGGGGCGTGGTTCCTCAAGGCGGTCTGGACGAAGCTGACGCTGGCCTTCCTCTTTGGGGTGATCCCGTATCCCGCTTTGTCTCCCCGATTCCTCGGCTTTCATCCAAAGCGCGTCGCCGAGTTTGCGGCGGGGAATCCGATCGGCTGGTACAAGGAGTTCCTCGAAGGGACTGTGCTGCCCCATTCGAAGTTGTTCGCGACCCTCCAGGCCTACGGTGAAGCATGCGTCGGCATCGGGCTAGTGTTAGGGCTCGTCACTGGGCTCTCGGCGTTGGTCGGGCTTTTCCTCAGTCTCAACTTCGGGCTCGCCGCCCAGTGGATGAGCATGGGGCAGCAGGGTTTTCACCTCCTGCTGGTCACCTCGATGGTGATTTTTGTCGGAACTCGGGCGGGGCGCGTCTGGGGGCTGGACTATCTGCTGCTCCGCGTGGCGCCGAAGTCCCGGCTCCTGCGGGTCCTGAGCTGACTTGACGAGGTCTCTTATGCGACCGGTCTTTCTGGCTGGCTGGATCCTCGTGGCCGGTGTCCTGGGAGCGTTTCCCGACGCGAGCGCCGAGCTTCGAGTCTTCGTCACGAACGAGAAGTCCAACGACGTCACCGTGATCGACGCGGCAAGCCGGAAGGTCCTCAAGACCATTCCGGTCGGCAAACGCCCCCGCGGGGTCGCGGCCAGCCCCGACGGCCGCCACGTCTACGTTTCCAACAGCGACTCCGACAGCCTGAGCATCATCGACGCGGCGACCCTGAACGTCCTGAAGACCGTGCCGGCGGGCCGCGATCCGGAAGGGCTGACGCCCAGCAGGGACGGGAGAACCCTGTACGTCGTCAACGAGAACGACCTGGCGCTGACGATCATCGACGTCGCATCGATGAAGATCGTCCAGAAGATTCAGGTGGGCGCTGAACCAGAGACAGCCGTTCTGTCGCCTGACGGCAAATGGGTCGTCGTTTCCAACGAAACCTCGAACGATCTCCACGTGATCGACACGACCAGCAACAAGCTTGCCAAGACAATTGCTGTGCCGAAGAATCCCCGCGGGATGCGGTTCACGCCCGACTCCCGGCGCCTGTTCGTGGCAAGTGAGCAGGCTCACGTCGTCTCGGTGATCGACGTGGCCGGGTGGACCGTGCTGAAGTCGGTGCCGACCGGCGGCGAGCGACCCGTTGACATCGCGATTACCCCGGACGGTGCCCGCGCCTACGTTTCCCACGGCAGATCCGGCGACGTGCGCGTGCTCGACACAAGCTCCCTCAAGTTACTGGCGACGATCCCGGTCGGACCGCGAGCGTGGTGGACGGCGCTCACCCCGGACGGCGCCTTCCTCTACGTGACGGTCGGCCGCGCGGGAGAGGTGGCGGTCATCGATACCCGGTCGAACACGGTGGTGGACCGCATCCCGGCGGGCACGCTCCCCTGGGGGGTCGCGATCGCCGACCTCCCCTAGTCACCATGCTACAATGGCGCCCTCTAACGCCTCAGGGGGGATGGCGATGAGCAGCCCTTTCGCGCCCATGAAGATTCAGAGCCTCAAGGCGGGTGAACCCGCAATCCCACCTGATCCACCCAACGCTCTGAAAGAGATCGGACGGGCTTGGGAAGGGTTCGTGGCTTCCGGAGAGTTCGTCGGCACGCTCCCCCGACCGGTGATTGCCCAGAGTTGGCAACGCTCTCGCGAGCTGGGGATCAACCCATTCATGGATCGCGCCCCGACGGTGATCTCCCCCGAGGAGATCGAGGCAATCCTCCTCCGAGAGGATCTGGGGCGGGCCGGCAGACAGGTGCTGGATGACTTTACCGGAGCCGTAGAGGGGACCGGGCACGTGATCCTTTTGGCCGACGCCCGGGGCCGGATTGTGTACTGGGCCGGGCATCGGAGTCTCCAGCGCGTCTTAGATCGTCTGAACCTGGCCCCGGGGGGGGATTGGGCTGAAACCACGGTGGGGCCCAACGGCATTGGAACCCCTTTGACCCTGGGCTGGCCGGAGTTGGTTTTTGGTTCGGAGCACTACTGTCAGGGGTGGCACCCATGGATCTGTTATGGCTGTCCGGTGCGGGAGCCGGGGACCGGGCGGATCCTGGGCGGGGTGGATATCACGGGGCCCGCTAAGAAGGCGCACGCTCTCACCTTCGCCCTGACCGTCGCCATCGCGCGCTCCATCGAACAGCTCTTCTTGGTCTTCGAACTTCAGCGGCGCGAAACCCTTCGTACCATCTCCCGCGGCTTCGAAAGGAAGTGGCCGGGGGAAGGCATCCTCGTCGTCAGTGAAAGCGGGAGAGTCATCGAGATGAATTCCGCCGCCACCAGAGCGTTCGGAGTGCGGCCCGCCGCTTTGACAAACGCGCCGTTGGCCGAGCTCATCCCGGAGCTATGGACTCCAGTTCAGCAGAGCAGGGAGAGTCGGAGTGCGGTGGAGGCGGAGATCGCCGTGAGGATGCCCACGGGGGCGGAGAAAACCGCGCTCTGCCGCGTGGAGCCGATCGTCCGTGAGGGCCGAACCCTGGGATCGGTAGTGATTCTCTCCGACCGTTCTAGAGCCCCCACCCGGGAGCGGAGCAGGACGGCCATGCGGAGCCCCGGCCCGGGGCCGACCAAGTATACGTTCGCAGACATCCTCGGAAAT
>CAYRZF010000041.1:0-19597 GCA_964428805.1 uncultured bacterium
GGCTGCGCTGGTTCCGGCCGTTCCCCACGGAGAAGCTCGTTGCCGCCCTGTCGAAGGCCCAGGCCATCGGCGTTATTGACCGTGATTACTCCTTTGGCTCCCCGTTTGGATCTGGCGTGGTCGCCAACGAGATCAGGGCGGCGATGTACAACGCGGACAAGCGTCCGCCGCTCTTGAGCTTCATCTGCGGGCTGGGGGGCCGGGAGGTCACGCTGGAAGACGTCTACCAGGTAGCCGACCTCTGCTATAATGCCGCCAAGAGCGGCAAGTCTGAGGCGAAGACGCGCTGGCTCGGCGTGCGCGAGTAAGGAGAGCGACCTATGGCTGAGACGACGACCTTCACGAACGCAACCCAGGTCCTCGAGCCCTTCAAGGGCGTCAAGAAGGTCACGATCGAGGAGTACTTCTCCTCGGGGCATCGGACCTGCCAGGGGTGCGAGTCGGCCCTGGTGATGAAGCTCATGGTCAAAGCGGCCGGGCCTCGAACGATCGTCCTCGGGTCCACAGGCTGCATGTATGTGGCCAACACCACCTACTACAGCACGCCATGGGTGGTGCCCTGGATGCATACCCAGCTCGGCTCTTCTGGCTCGGCCGCCCTGGGGACCGCCGCGGGGCTGAAGGCTCTGATGAAGAAGGGGAAGATGAAGGCGGAGCCGATCAACGTCATCGCCTTCTGCGGCGACGGCGGCGGGGCCGACATGGGCCTGGGGGCGATCTCGGCGACGCTCACGCACAAAGAGTACAACTCGCTGATCCTGATGTACGACAACGAGTCGTACGCGAACACCGACATCCAGCTGTCCGGCTCGACTCCCTACGGAGCGCACACGACGTTCAGCCCTCCCGGGAAGGCCAAGCGGATCATGCACACGCGCTGGAAGAAGAACACGGCGGGCATGCTGGCGGCCGGGCACCCTGAGTGCCGGTATGTAGCCACCGTCTGCGCCTCGTACGCGGTGGAGATGATGAACAAGGTGCGCAAGGCCCTGACCATCGGCGGCCCCACCTTCATCCACTCGCTGGACCCGTGCCCCAAGGGCTGGGACTACGACCCCATGCTCTCGCACGAGCTGGGCGAGCTGGCCATCGAAACCGGGATCTTCCCCCTCTATGAGGTCGAGGACGGCGTGCTCAAGTACTACGGGAAGACGAAGGCCATCGTCGACGGCCGACCGCGGAAGCCGGTCCGGGAGTACCTCCTGAAGCAAGGACGCTTCGCCCACTTCACCGAGGAGGACCTGGAATACTTCCAGGCCAAGGTGGATGAGATGTGGGACAAGTGGGAGATGCCGGGCGTGGTGTCCTTCAGAAAGGATCTTAAGGCGAAGGCCTGAGGGGGCCTGCCCGGATCGCGGACAAGGGCCACGCCCGGAGGAACGCGGGCGTGGCCCTTTCTGTTGTTATAGTCGGGGCATTCGTCCTCAAACGGTCCATATGAAGGAGGATCTGGCCATGAGAGGTCCGGGTTGGCGTTTTCAGCATTGGACGATCCTGAGTGTCCTGGGGCTAGTCGGGCTGGCAGGCAGCGCGACGCCAGTCGCCGCCGCATGGGAGCCCACCAGGCCGATCGAGTTCGTGATCCCCGCCGGCACCGGGGGGGGCGCCGACCAGATGGCGCGCCTGATCGCTGGCATTGCCGAAGAGAGCAAACTCTCCCCACGGCCGATCATCGTGGTCAACAAGGCCGGCGGTGCGGGAGCGGAAGGCTTTCTCCACGTCAAGGGCAAGAAAGGCGACGCCCACACGATCATCATCACGCTGTCAAACCTGTTCACGACGCCGCTGCACACCGGCGTTCCGTTCAACTGGAAGGACCTCACGCCCATCGCTCGACTCGCACTCGATCAATTCATTCTCTGGGTCAATACGAGCCGACCTGACAAGGGTGATTACAAGACGGCGAAGGAGTACCTGGCCGCCGTGAAGGAGCGCTCGGGGAAAGACACTCAGATGAAGATGGGAGGGACGGGCTCCGCACAGGAAGATCAGATCATCACGATCCAGGTCGAGCAAGCGTTGGGAGTGAAGTTCATCTACGTGCCGTTCAAGGGCGGCGGCGAGGTGTGTGTGAACCTCGTCGGCAATCACGTGGACTCCACCGTCAACAACCCGATCGAGTGCGCGAGCCACTGGAAGGCCGGTCGCGTCCGCCCGCTCGCGGTGTTCGACACCACGCGCATCCCCGACCCGGACTGGAAAGACATCCCGACGGTGAAGGAGGCGCTCGGGCTGGACATCCACTACAACATGCTGCGCGGCATATTCGGCCCGCCGGACATGCCGAAAGAGGCCGTTGAGTGGTATATCGGTTTCTTGAAGAAGGTGTACGATACGCCGAAGTTCAAGAAATACCTTTCCGACGGGGCCCTCAAGCCCGCATTCACTTCGGGACCCGAATACGTCAAATGGCTCGATGGGGCCGAGCAGCTTCACAAGGAGTTGATGATGAAGGGCGGCCTGCTGAAGAAGTAGGATGCGGGCCGCGGATCTCATCACCGCGTCCGTCCTGATGCTGCTGGGCGGCGTCGTCCTCTTCGACGCCGCCCGGCTCGGCATCGGGTGGGGGACAGACGGTCCGAAGAGCGGGTTCTTTCCCTTCGGGCTCGCCCTGATCCTCGTCCTCATGTGCGCCGTCATCGCCGCGCAGGCAGCGCGCCGCGCGTCCCAGAAGCCCTTTGTCTCCCGTGAGCAGCTCGGCCGGGTGCTCAAGGTGTTATGGCCAGCCGCGGGGATGGTGGTACTCACGCAGATCCTCGGTCTTTACGTCGCGTCGTCACTCTACCTGGGCTTCTATATGCGATGGGTGGGTCGCCACTCGTGGCTGGCGGTGGTTGCGCTGTCGCTCGGCGTTCCCATCGCGACGTTCTTGATCTTCGAGAAATGGTTCCTGGTGCCGATGCCCAAGGGGCCACTCGAGTCGTGGCTGGGTTACTGAGCGATGGGCCTGGAGAACATCGCCCTCGGGTTTCAGGTCGCGATTTCGCCGTTCAACCTGTTCATCACCGTGGTGGGCATCACGCTCGGGACGATCATCGGCGTCCTCCCGGGCCTCGGTGGGGCCAACGGCGTTGCGATTCTGCTCCCACTGACCTTCACGATGCCCCCGACTTCCGCGATCATCCTCCTTACCTCGCTCTACTGGGGGGCGTTGTTCGGCGGCGCCATCACGTCTATCCTATTCAACATTCCGGGGGAGCCCTGGTCGGTCGCCACGACGTTCGATGGGTACCCGCTCGCCAAGAGGGGGGAGGGCGGCCAGGCGCTCACGGCCGCGTTCACGTCTTCCTTCGTGGGTGCGCTGTTCGCGACGGTGCTGATCACGTTTTTCGCGCCGATTCTCGCGGAGATCGCGCTGTCGTTCGGGCCGCCGGAGTTTTTCGCCATTCAGCTGCTCACGTTCTCGAGCTTCGTCGGCCTTGGCGGCGGGAACCCGCTGAAGTCTCTCGTCTCGATCCTGATCGGGTTCATCCTTGCGTCGGTCGGCCTCGACATCGTGACGGGCCAGCTGCGGCTCACGTTCGGGTTCACCGACCTGATGAAGGGCTTCGACTTCATCGTGGCCGTCATCGGGCTGTTCGGCATCGGCGAGATCTTCCTGAGTGTCGAGGAGGGGCTGAAGTTTACGGGCGTCCGGGCGACCATGAACCTGCGCGTCGTGCTTGACACGTGGAGGATCCTGCCGCGCTACGCGCGGACCTTCGTGCGGAGCGCGTTCATCGGGTTCTGGATGGGATTCAAACCCGGCGGGGCGACTCCAGCCTCATTCATGAGCTATGCGTTTGCCAAGCGCTTCTCGAAGCACCCGGAGCGCTTCGGCAAGGGCGAACTGGAGGGCGTCGTCGCGCCGGAAACTGCGGCTCACGCAGCAGGCGTGGCGGCCATTCTGCCGATGATCACGCTCGGCATCCCGGGCTCGCCGACGGCGGCGGTGATGCTTGGCGGTCTCATTATCTGGGGACTTCAGCCGGGACCCATGCTCTTCAAGGAACAACCCGAGTTTGTCTGGGGACTTATTGCGAGCATGTACACGGGAAACATTATCGGAGTTCTCATGGTGCTGGCATTCGTGCCATTCTTCGCCGCGATCCTTCGCATCCCGTTTGCGATCCTGACTCCGTTCATCGTTGTCGTCTGCGCGATCGGCTCCTACGCCGTCCACAACAACATGATCGACATCTGGTATATGCTCATCTTCGGCGTGGTCGGCTACGTCTTCAAGAAGCTGGACTACCCGCTGGCGCCCCTGGTGCTGGCTCTCGTGCTCGGGGACCTCGCGGAGAATGCCCTCCGGCAGAGCCTCATCATGTCGCAGGGGTCGCTGGCCATTTTCGTGACCCGCCCGATCTCGGGCATCATCACGGCGGTCGCGTTGTTCTTCTTCGTCCTGCCCGTGGTGACGCCCTGGTGGCGGCGACTTCGAGGCTTGCCGGCGGGCGCCGGCGCCGCGGCGAACGATTGATGGGGACGTTTGCCTTGGAATGGGAATTCGTTGCCCGCTGGCTCAAGATCGTCGTCATCGATCTGACGCTGGCCGGCGACAACGCGCTCGTCATCGCGTTGGCCGTGCGCACGCTGCCGCGCCGGCAGCAGCGCCTGGGGATCTTCTGGGGCGCCCTCGGGGCGGTCGTGATCCGCGTGGCGCTCACCTTCGTTGCCGCCCAGCTGCTCCTGCTTCCCTTCCTCCAGCTCGTAGGCGGTCTCCTCCTGATCTGGATCGCCTTCAAGCTCCTGCGCCAGGACAGCGGGGGGGAGGCCAACGTCCGCCACGGAACCACCCTGCCCGAGGCTATCCGCATCATCATCCTCGCCGACCTCATCATGTCCACGGACAACATCCTGGCGATCGCCGGGGCCTCGGAGGGGAACCTTTTCCTCCTGCTCTTCGGCCTTGGCCTGAGCATTCCCATCGTGGTCGGGGGGGCGGCGTTCATCTCTACGCTCATGAACCGCTATGGCTGGATCGTCTACGTGGGTGCGGGAGTCCTGGGGGAGGTGTCGGGAAAGATGATCCTGGAGGACAACTTCGTCCAGCGCAGCTTCGGTGAGGCCCCCAAGCCTCTGGAGTGGGCGGTCCGTCTCGGCCTGGCCGCGGCCATCGTGTTGATCGGCCTGATGCTGGCGCGGCGCTCGGAAGGGGTCCGAGCGTCGAAGGCCGCCAAGTAGTCCCTGGGGTGTAAGCGAGCCATGGAATTGCCAGAAGTCGCGCCCATCAAGAGCACCCGCATTTACGCGGAGATCGTCCGCCAGGTGAAGGCGCTGATCTCCGAGGGTCGCCTCAAGTCCGGCGATCAACTCCCCCCCGAGCGCGACTTCGCGGAACAGTTCAAGGTCAGCCGGACCTCCGTCCGGGAAGCGCTCCGGACCCTGGAGAGCCTGGGGCTTATCGAGATTCGCCCGGGCGAGGGTACCTTTGTCCGCGAGATTTCGGTCGAGTCCCTGATCGAACCGCTGGCGCGGGTCATGCTCTCGCAGCGCCAGGCGGTCGCCGAACTGTTCGAGGCCCGGCGGCTCCTGGAGCCTGTCATCGCGGGCCTCGCGGCCCGGCGCGCCACCCAGGATGAGATCCACGAAATGGAGCGGATCCTGGAGGATCAAGCCAAGGAGGTGGCTGCCGGGCAGACTGGACTTGCGCAGGACGCGGCCTTTCATGCCTCCATCGCTGCCTCGGCCCGCAATCGGGCGATCACGCGCATCGTCAACGCGCTCATGGATCTCCTGACCCAGAGCCGCGAGGAATCGCTTCAGACACCCGGACGGCCCACCCGCTCCCACCAGGACCATCTGAGAATCCTGGAGGCGATTCGGCGCCGGGACGAAGCCGGAGCCCGCCGGGCCATGCTGGACCACCTCTTCGCGGTGGAAGCGCTTATCGGGGGGGAACTTGCGAGGAAGCCCGACCCGGGTCGGCGGGAAAGAGAGAGGAGCGCTCGCGCGGGCCTTAAAAAGTGAACGTCCCTTGACAGCGCATCAGGAAATTTGCTAGATTAATCGGGCGTTTCCCCCGCTCGGAGGTTCGGACACCGCAGCCGTAAGGCGGCGGGGCCCTCACTGAGGAGATTCGGAGGCGATGGCCAAGTGCGTATATTTCTTCGGGAATGGCAAAGCGGAGGGCTCCTCTCCGATGCGGAACCTGTTGGGGGGAAAGGGATGCGATCTGGCCGAGATGACGAATCTCGGGATTCCGGTTCCCCCGGGCTTCACCATCACCACCGAGGCGTGTGTGGAGTACTTCAAGCGGAAGAATCGGTCCCCGGATGGCTTGTGGGACGAGGTGCTGGGCCACCTCCAGCGCCTCGAGTCCACGCTGAATTTACGCTTGGGGGACCGGGAGCGATCGCTTCTCGTGTCCGTGCGCTCGGGCGCGCGCGTGTCCATGCCGGGCATGATGGATACGGTGCTGAACCTGGGTCTGAACGATCAGACCGTGATCGGTTTGGCCCGACGGACCAAGAATGACCGCTTCGCGTGGGACTGCTACCGGCGCTTCATCGCCATGTTCGGCGACGTGGTGCTGGGACTGGAGCGATCGGCTTTCGAGCGCCTCCTCGACGAGACCAAAGCCGGAGCCGGAGTACAGACGGATCCCGAGGTCCCTGCCGAAGCGCTGATGGACCTGGTGGCGCGGTATAAGGGGATCGTGCAAGAGAAGACGGGACGGGCGTTCCCGCAGGATCCTCTCGAGCAGCTTCGCCTGGCCGTTGACGCGGTCTTCAACTCTTGGAACAACCCCCGCGCGGCCGCTTACCGGCGCATCCACGGTATCCCGCACGATTGGGGAACGGCGGTGACGGTGATGGCGATGGTGTTTGGAAACCTGGGGGAAAACTCTGGGACCGGTGTCGTGTTCACCCGAGACCCCGCCACCGGCGAGCGCCGCTTTTTCGGTGAATTCCTCGTCAACGCTCAGGGGGAAGACGTCGTCGCCGGGATCCGAACCCCCGAACCCATCACCGTGCTCAAGGCGCGGGCCCCGCAGGTCTACGACGAACTGATTGCGATCAAGGACCGACTGGAACGCCACTACCGGGACATGCAGGACATCGAGTTCACCGTCCAGGAGGGCACGCTGTACCTCCTTCAGACGCGCTCGGGCAAACGGACGGCAGTCGCCGCGGTGAGGATCGCCGTCGAGATGGTGCGCGAGGGCCTCATCGACAAGGACACGGCGCTGCTCCGAGTGGAGCCGGGCAGACTCAACGAGCTCCTCCACCCGATTTTTGACCCCACCGATAAGGCGCGCGCGATCGCCAAGGGAGGCCTGCTGGCCAAGGGGCTCCCGGCGGCGCCCGGCGCCGCCGCCGGGCGGGTCGTGTTCGACGCGGATCGCGCGGTCGAGTGGGCAAAGGGTGGACAGAAGGTGATCTTGGTGCGTCCGGAGACATCTCCCGAGGACGTCGCCGGCATGCATGCGGCCCAGGGGATTCTCGCGTCGCGAGGCGGTCGGACCTCGCATGCCGCGGTGGTGGCGGTCGGGATGGGGAAGTGCTGCATCGTTGGCGCAGGAGACGTCTTCGTGGACGAGGAGCGTCGCGCGTTTCAGGCTGGCCGGACGATCGTTCGCGAAGGCGACATCATCTCTCTCGACGGCACCAGCGGAGAAGTCTTCCTGGGTGCTATCGAGCTCATCGAGCCCTCGATCAGCGGAGAACTGCAGGTGCTCCTGAAGTGGGGGGACGAGCGGCGAACGCTTGGCGTCCGGGCGAACGCCGACACGCCCGACGATGCGATGAAGGCCCGGCAGTACGGCGCCGAGGGGATCGGGCTCGTGCGGACGGAGCATATGTTCTTCCAAGCCGAGCGGATCCCCATCGTTCGCGAGATGATCATGGCGAAGGACACCCTGGCGCGACGCAAGGCCGCCGAGCGCCTCTTGCCCTTCCAGCGCGAGGATTTCATCGGCATCTTCCGGGCGATGGACGGGTTGCCGGTCACCGTTCGCCTGCTGGATCCGCCGCTGCACGAGTTCTTGCCGCGCTATACCGACCTCCTCGAAGAGCACACCCGACTCGATGCGCTCCGGATCAACCCGGCGCGGCTGAAAGAGCTCGAAGAGATCATGGTGAAGGTCCGGGCGCTCCAGGAGTTCAACCCCATGCTGGGGCACCGCGGCTGCCGTCTCGGCATCACGTTCCCCGAAATCTATGACATGCAGGTGCGCGCGATCATGGAGGCCGCCTGCGCCGTCACGCGGGAGGGAGTCAGGGTCGAGCCCGAGATTATGATCCCGCTCACGGGCACGGTCGGGGAAATGAAGTTGACGTATGAGATGACGAAGGCGGTGGCGGACGCCGTCCTGGCCGAGACGGGGATGACAGTGAAGTATCTGATCGGTACGATGATCGAAGTGCCGCGGGCCGCCCTGGTCGCGGACCAGATCGCCCAGCAGGCGGAATTCTTCTCGTTTGGGACGAACGATTTGACCCAGATGACGTTCGGCTATAGCCGGGACGATATCGGGAAGTTTCTCCCCCACTACCTCGAGCACGAGATCTTGCCGGTCGACCCATTCGTGATCCTGGACCAAGAGGGCGTCGGAGAGCTGGTGAGGATCGGCATCGAGCGGGGACGGAAGACCCGTCCGGGGTTGAAGATCGGAATCTGCGGCGAGCACGGTGGGGAGCCGGCCTCGGTTGAGTTCTGCCACCGGGTCGGGATGACGTACGTGTCCTGTTCCCCTTTCATGATTCCGATCTCTCGCCTGGCGGCGGCTCACGCCCGAATCAAGGAGGAGCGAGCGCGGGAGGTCACCAATGCCTGACCTCCAGGGGGTGTTCATCCCGGTCCCGACTCCTTTTCGTGGAGAGGAAGTGGCCGTCGATCGCTTGAAGGCCAACCTGGCTCGCTGGAACGAGACGGCCCTGGCCGGCTATGTGCTGCTGGGTTCCACGGGGGAGTTTCCGCTCCTGACCGAGTCGGAAAAGGATCGCGTTCTCGTGGCGGCGCGGGAGGCCATCGGACGCGAGAAGTTCTTTATCGCCGGAACGGGGACCGAGTCCACCAACGGCACGATCCGCCAGACCCGGCGCGCTGCAGAGATCGGGGCCGACGCGGCGATCGTCATCACCCCGCATTACTACAAGAAGGGCTTCTCGCAGCCCGCCGCGCAGATCCGGCACTACCTCGCGGTGGCGGAGGCCTCCCCGATCCCCGTGATGATTTATAACTTCCCCCAAAACACCGGCATCAACCTGGAGCCGGAGACGGTAGCCCGGATTGCCGAGCATCCCAACGTGTGCGGGATCAAGGATTCCTCCGGGAACATCGCCCAGGCGGCGCAGATCATCCATCAAACGCCGAAGTCGTTCCACGTGCTGGTCGGGGCGGCGTCGGCGCTGCTACCCTCGCTGACACTCGGCTCCTCGGGAGGGATCCTCGCGCTCGCGGTCATCGCGGCCCGGGAACATTGCGAGGTCTATGCGCTGGCCCGGCAGGGACGCTGGGACGAGGCGCGGGAGATCGTGTACCGGATGCTGGCGGTGGATTGGGGCGTCCACGGCTGCTACGGGATCGGAGGCCTCAAGGCGTCCCTGGACCTTCTCGGATTTTACGGCGGCCCGTGCCGGCCACCGCTGTCCACGCCGGACGGTGACGCCATCGCTGACATCACGGAATTGCTGGCTACAGGGGGACTTCTCTAGCGGTGTTTCGAGCGCCGACTTGGCCGGCGCCATCTGGGGGGAGGAATCGGAAGTGGGGAACCCCCCTCCGACCAAGCTAAGGGAGGGAGTTCGGTGAAACTCTCAGGTTCGCGAATCTTTCTAGAGTGTCTGAGGTGACCGCTATCGTGGAGCTGCTTCGCCCCTTCGGCATCCAGGAGGTGGTCCGGACGGGGAAGGTGGCCATTGCGCGCGGGCCGAAAAGCCGGGTTCGGAAGGTGGAGGAGAAACTCGGGAAGGGCAAGGAACCCGCTCCAGCCTCGAAGGAGCCTGCCCGAGACATCGGTTTCGAGGATTGACGAGGAGGGTCTCAACATGCCAGCGAGAATCTACTACGATCAGGACGCTGACCTGGGCCTGCTCCGTGGGAAAAAGATCGCCGTCATCGGCTACGGGAGTCAGGGGCACGCCCACGCCTTGAACCTGAAGGACTCGGGCCAGGACGTGGTGGTTGGGCTCTACAAGGGTTCAAAGAGCTGGCCGAAGGCGGAAAAGGACGGGGTCAGGGTGGCCACGGTGCCGGAGGCTGCCCAGATGGCCGACGTGATCATGATCCTCCTGCCCGACCAGAGCCAGCGTCAGGTCTATGAGGAGTCCATCAAGGGCGGCCTGGCGAAGGGAAAGACCCTGATGTTCGCCCACGGCTTCAACATCCACTTCAACCAGGTCGTGCCACCCCCCGATGTGGACGTGTCCATGATCGCGCCTAAAGCCCCCGGCCACGTCATGCGCGACCTCTTCACCCAGGGACCCGGCGTCCCCGCGCTTCTCGCGGTTCAACAGGATGTCTCCGGGAAGGCAAAGGACGTGGCTCTGGCCTACGCCAGGGGCGTGGGCTGCACCCGGGCGGGAGTCATCGAGACCACGTTCAAGGAAGAAACGGAGACGGACCTCTTCGGAGAGCAGACGGTGCTCTGCGGCGGAGTCTCCCACCTGATCAAGGCCGCCTTCGAGACCCTGGTGGAGGCCGGCTACCAGCCCGAGGTGGCCTACTTCGAGTGCATGCACGAACTGAAGCTGATCGTGGACCTCTTCTACCAGGGTGGCCTGGCGTATATGCGCTACTCGGTCTCCGACACCGCCGAGTACGGCGACTACACGCGCGGCCCTCGGGTGATCAGCGAAGCGACGCGAGCCGAGATGAGGAAGATCCTGGCGGAGGTGCAGTCGGGACAGTTCGCCCGGGAGTGGGTGCTGGAGAACCAGGCCAACCGGGCCCAGTTCCTGGCCATGCGGAAGCGCGACGCGGAGCATCCCATCGAAGAAGTGGGCAAGCGCCTCCGCTCGATGATGACCTGGATCAAACCGCCCAGGATGTAGAATAGAGGAGTGCGAGCGCGGATCCCCGTTGCCCGAGAGGGCTGGCCGTTCATCCTCGTCCCCGCCGTAGCGGCGTGCATTGTCTGGGCGGTGGGATGGGGAAGTCCCGCGCCGACGGTTGGGGGGGGCCTCCTGGCGGGGCTCGCACTCGCGTGCCTGTTCTTTTTCCGGGATCCGGAGCGGACGCCACCGGCGGTTCCGGGCGCGGTCCTGGCGCCGGCCGACGGCCGCGTACGGGAGGTCCTGGAGCTTCCCGACCCCTTCGTGGGAGAGGCGGTGCGGGTGTCAATCTTTCTTTCCCCGTTGGACGTGCATGTGAACCGGTCGCCCATCGCGGCTCTGGTGACGGATGTGGAGTACCGCCCGGGACGCTTCCTGGCTGCTTACCGCTCCCAGGCGTCCGAGCAAAACGAGCGGTGGACGCTCAGGCTGCAGGGGGAGTTGGCGCGAGTGGCCGTCAGCCAAATCGCCGGGGTCATTGCGCGGCGGGTGGTCTGCCGCGCGCGGCCAGGAGACAAGCTGCGGGCGGGGGAACGCTTCGGTCTCATTCGCTTCGGTTCGCGCACGGATCTCTTCCTGCCCAAGGGAACGATGCTTCGCTGCCGGTCAGGGGATAGGGTGCGGGGCGGGGAAACCATTATTGGAGTGCTGAGATGAGACGGCGACTGCTTGGGGGAGAGGGGCCCAGGGGTCCGCGGCGACGCCGGTGGCAAAGCCTCCGGGACAAGCGGCGGCGCGGGATTTTCCTCCTTCCGAGCCTCCTGACCACGGCGAACCTGTTCAGCGGGTTTCTGGCGGTGCTCCTGACCTCACACCGCAGATACTCTGAGGCCGCCTTGGCCATTTTTGCGGCGATTCTGTTGGACATACTGGACGGCAAGGTCGCGCGGTTGACACACACGACCACCCAGTTCGGGCTCGAGTTCGACTCCTTGGCGGACATGGTGTCATTCTGCGTGGCCCCGGCTTTCCTCCTCTATGCCTGGGGGCTCTCGCATCTTGGTCGGGCGGCGTGGCTCGCTTCCTTTTTGTTCGTCATCTGTGGGGCACTCCGACTTGCTCGGTTCAACGTGCACTCCGCCCTCACGGATCGGCGCTACTTCGTCGGACTTCCGACGCCGGCCGCTGCCGGTCTCGCGGCCGCCACGGTGCTCCTGTTTTCGGAAGAGGAGATGTCCCGCTGGGAACTGTTGGCCATCAGCGCGGCCACGTACGTCGTGGCCCTGCTGATGGTCTCAACTTTCCGCTACTGGAGTTTCAAGGAGGTAGACCTCGCCCGGCGACACCCGGTTGGCGTCCTGCTCGTGGTGGTGCTGGGCGTCCTGATCGTCGCCAACGCCCCTTACATCTTGCTGTTCGCGCTGTTCGGGCTGTACGTGGTGTCAGGTCCCGCGCGCCGCCTCTGGGTGCGCAAGCCGGAGGGTGCGGTGAGCGGAGACGCGGAGCGGCACGACAGCCATTAACGGCAAGACATCGCGGGAGGACAGTATGGATCGCGTCATCATATTCGATACGACGTTGAGGGATGGGGAGCAGGCGCCGGGCTTCTCCATGAACACGGCGGAAAAACTCGAAATGGCGCGGCAGCTCGCCCGATTGAACGTGGACGTCATCGAGGCCGGGTTCCCCATCTCCTCGGAGGAGGATTTCGAGGCGGTCCGGGAGGTGGCCAGGCAGGTCGGCACCCTCGAGGGCGCACCGATCATTTGCGGCCTTTCGCGGGTGGCGCTGGGGGATATTGACCGCTGCTGGGAAGCCGTGAAACACGCGAAGCGCCCCCGCATTCACACGTTCGTCGCGACCTCCGATATCCACCTGAAGTACAAGCTTCGGAAGACCCGCGAAGAGGTCCTGAAGGCGGCCGCGGCCGCGGTGAAGCACGCGCGCGGGTACTGCGCCGACGTGGAGTTTTCTCCCGAGGACGCTTCCCGGTCGGACTTCGACTACATGTGCGATGTGCTGGAGGCGGTGATCGACGCCGGCGCCACCACCATCAACATCCCCGACACCGTCGGCTACGCCATTCCCAAGGAGTGGGCCGAACGGATCGCGCGAATCCGCGAGCGCGTCAAGAACATCCAGAACGCGGTGCTCTCGGTCCACTGTCACAATGACCTGGGACAGGCCGTGGCCAATTCGCTGGCGGCGATCATGAACGGCGCCCGTCAGGTGGAGTGCACGATCAACGGGATCGGGGAGCGCGCCGGGAACGCCTCGCTGGAGGAGATCGTGATGGCGCTTCGCACGCGCCGGGACCTTTTCGGCATCGATACCCAGATCCGCACCGAGGAGATTTTCCGGACATCCAAGCTCCTGTCCCACATCACGGGCGTCCACGTTCAGCCCAACAAGGCCATCGTGGGGGAGAACGCCTTCGCGCATGAGGCGGGCATTCACCAGGACGGAGTCCTGAAGGAGAAGCTCACGTACGAGATCATGCGGCCGCAGGACATCGGGCGTCCGTCCAACAAACTCGTCATGGGGAAGCATTCAGGCCGTCACGCCTTGGCCGCCCGCCTCAAAGACCTGGGCTTCGATCTCAGCGGTCCCGATCTGGACAAGGCCTTCAAGAAGTTCAAGGACCTGGCGGACAAGAAGAAGGAAGTCTATGACGAGGATCTGATGGCCATCGTTCAGGGCGAAATGACCCAGATCCCCGAGACGTACGCGCTTGAATATTTCCACGTGATCAGCGGGACGGGGATCATCCCGTCCGCCACCATCCGTCTCCGGAAAGAAGGCGAGGTCTTCCAAGACTCGGGCGTGGGAGACGGCCCCGTGGACGCGGCGCTGAACGCGATTGACGCGATCACCGGGCTCAAGGGACGCCTCCAGGACTACCAGCTACGCGCGCTCACGGGAGGAAAGGACGCCATCGGTGAGGTGTCCCTCAAGGTGGACTTCGACGGGACGGTGGTGACTGGCAAGGGCGCCTCCACGGACGTCATCGAGGCCAGCGCTCGGGCCTACGTGAACGCGCTGAACCGGGCCGTCCGGCCAGCGCCGCTCAGGGTGAAGGAGGCCGGGCCGTAGGGCGCCGGCGGACAAAAACGCGCGACTCGGAACCAGGAGAGAGCCCGGACACGGGCTCTTCTCCTCTTGAGGGACGACGATGCCGATGACGATCACGGAAAAGATTCTGGCGGCACACGCCGATAAGAACGAAGTGCGCCCCGGAGAGCTGATCTCGTGCCGGCTTGATCTGCTGATGGGGAACGACATCACCGCCCCCATCGCGATCAAGGCGTTCGAGAAGGTCGGAGCGACGCGAGTGTTCGACCCCGACCGCCTGACGATCGTCCTCAGCCACTTCGTCCCGGCCAAGGACATCAAGTCGGCGGACCAGTGTCGGATCGCCCGGGACTTCGCCAAGAGGCACCGACTCAAGTACTTCTATGACGAGGGGCGGGGCGGCATTGAGCACATCCTCCTCCCGCAGGAGGGATTGGTGGTCCCCGGCGATATAGTTCTGGGCGCGGACTCGCACTCGTGTACGTACGGGGGACTGGGCTGCTTCGCGACGGGGGTGGGCTCCACCGATTTGGCCGCGTCGATGATTACCGGGGAAACCTGGTTCAAGGTCCCCGAGTCGATGAAGTTTCACTTCTACGGGCGACTCGCGCCGTGGGCCTCGGCCAAGGATCTGATCCTCTATACCATCGGTCAGATCGGGGTGGACGGCGCCACCTACCGGGCCATGGAGTTTACCGGCGAGGTTGTGGAGAGCCTTTCCGTGGACCAGCGGCTGACCCTGTGCAACATGGCCATCGAGGCGGGCGGGAAGAGCGGGATTGTCGCTCCCGATGAAACCACGCTCGAGTACGTGAAACCGCGCGCCAAGCGTCCCTGGAAACTGTTCAGGTCGGATCCGGACGCCACCTACCATTCTGTCCGCGAGTGGGACGCCGGCAAGATCGGCCTGCAGGTGGCGTGCCCGTACTCCCCCGACAACGTCAAGCCGCTGGAGGAGATCGCCGGGGTGGAGGTGGACCAGGTGTTCATCGGCTCCTGCACCAATGCCCGCATGGAGGATCTGCGCATCGCGGCCCGGATCATGCGGGGAAAGAAGGTGGCCCCGTATGTGCGCTGCATCGTGATCCCGGCGACCCACCAAGTTTTTCAGGAGGCGCTCAGGGAAGGGCTCATCGAGGTGTTCGCGGAGGCCGGCTGTGCCATCTCGGAGGCCACGTGCGGTCCGTGCCTCGGTGGCTATAACGGCGTCCTCGGGGCCGACGAGGTCTGCCTCTCGACCTCGAACCGGAACTTCCCGGGTCGGATGGGACATCCGAAGGCCAAGGTGTATCTGTCGAGCCCAGCCGTGGCAGCGGCGACCGCTATTACCGGGAAGATCAGCCACCCGCAAGAGGTAGCGACGGAAGTGGCGGAGTAGGAGGTGGGAATGAACCTGCACGGGAAGGCGTGGAAGTACGGGGACAACATCGACACCGACCAGATCATCCCGGGTCGGTACCTCGTGACCTCGGACCCGAAGGAGTTGGGGCAGCACTGCATGGAGGACGCCGATCCGGGGTTTTCCAAAAAGGTACGCCCCGGGGACGTCCTCGTCGGGCTCAAGAACTTCGGCTGCGGATCCTCCCGCGAGCATGCCCCGATCTCGCTCAAGGCCGTCGGGGTATCAGCGGTGATCGCCAAGTCCTTCGCCCGCATTTTCTACCGGAACTCGATCAACCTGGGGCTCCCCCTGTTCGAGACCGACGCGGCGGAGCGGATTGAGCAAGGGGATGACCTCGAGCTCAACCCCAGCACGGGCGAGATCAAGAACGTGACCAAGGGAGAGACCTACCACGCACAGCCGCTCCCCGAATTTGCCCAGGAGATCATGGCGGCGGGCGGGTTGATGAATTATGTGGCCAAAAAGAAGGGCCTGACGGCAGTGACGCCCACCCCTTCCGGCTACGACGCGCGACAGGACTAGAGCGACGGCTCGAAGACCTCATGGGAAAGAGAACGCGCGCTTCGAGCGCGGGCCGCGCAACCTCGGGGAGAGGTGTCCGGGTACCCGGGCCGAAGGCCTGGGTGGGGGCGTAGCCCCCCTCCGAGGATATGGCGACGCACAAGATCGCGGTGCTCCCCGGCGACGGGATCGGACAGGAGGTCGTGCCGGAGGCCCTCAAGGTGCTCGGCGTCGTCGCCAAGGAGTCTGGGGCGACCTTCGAGTTCGAGGAGGGCCTGGTCGGGGGCGCCGCAATCGATGCCACGGGTGGACCGTTACCCGACGCCTCGCTCCGGCTCTGCAGTTCGAGTGACGCGATCCTGTTCGGGGCAGTCGGCGGACCTCGGTGGGATGACACCCCCCACGAGGCGCGTCCCGAGCGAGGCCTCCTCCGGCTCCGGAAAGAGCTGGACCTGTTCGCGAACCTCCGACCGGCGAAGTGCTTTCCCATGCTGGTTGACGCCTCCCCGCTCAAACGGTCCGTGGTGGAGGGAACCGACCTCATGGTCATTCGCGAGTTGACCGGCGGACTTTACTTCGGAGAGCCCCGGGGCATCGAGAGGATGGCGGACGGAAGCGCCCGTGCGGTGAACACCATGGTCTACACCTCGCGGGAGATCGAACGGGTCGCGAGGGTGGCCTTCGACGTAGCCCGGAAACGGCGCCGGCGCCTCGCGTCGGTGGACAAGGCCAACGTTCTCGTGGTCTCGCAGCTCTGGCGGCAGGTGGTGACAGACGTCTCGCGCGATTACCCCGACGTGCAGCTCGAGCACGTGCTCGTGGACAGCTGCGCGATGGCACTGGTCGCCAGACCCGCCGAGTTCGATACGATTGTGACCGAGAACACGTTCGGTGATATTCTGTCTGATGAGGCTGCGATCCTGGCGGGGTCGATGGGGATGCTACCGTCGGCGAGCCTCGGCGGCAAGACCGCGCTCTACGAGCCGGTGCACGGCACCGCCCCGGACATCGCGGGAAAGGGGATTGCCAATCCCATCGCCGCGATTCTCTCCGCGGCCATGCTCCTTCGGTACTCACTGTCTATGGTCGGGGACGCGGAGAAGGTGGAGGCCGGAGTGCTGCGGGTTTTGGAGAAGGGGTATAGGACCGCAGACATCCGCCAGGAAGGCACGACGCTGGTGGGCACGGTCCAGATGGGCGAGCTGGTGGCGCGCGAGGTAAGCGCGCTCTACACCTAGGAGCAGGGGAGATGGCAGCGGGGTACGTCGTCGCGGTTGTCGGGGCAACGGGAGCGGCGGGGAGCACGACCCTCAAGGTTCTCGAGGAGCGGAAATTCCCCGTCAAGGAGATCCGCTGCTACGCCTCCGCGCGCTCGATGGGAAAGTCGGTGTCGTTCCGAGGCGAGGCCCTGCCAGTGGAGAAGGTCGGCCCGGATGCGTTCAAGGGGGTGGAGATTGCCTTCTTTTCGGCGGGGTCAGAGCAGTCCAAAGAGTTCGCCCCTCTCGCGGTTGGGGCTGGGGCCGTGGTGGTGGACAAGTCCAGTGCCTTCCGGATGGACCCTCGTGTCCCGCTGGTTGTTCCGGAAATCAACCCCCACGCCGTGAAGGGGCACGCCGGGATCGTGGCGAGCCCCAACTGCACCACGGTCGTCGCCGTCATGCCGCTCAAGCCGCTCCACGACGCCGGGCGGCTCCGCCGGGTGATCGCGACGAGCTACCAGGCGGTCTCCGGTGCCGGCGTGAAAGGCGTGGAGGAACTTCGGCGCCAGACGCTGGCGTGGGCGCGAGGTGAGACCATCCGGGTGGAGTTCTTCCCTCACCAGATCGCCTTCAACCTCATCCCCCACATCGACCGCTTTGCCGACAACGGCTACACGGGGGAGGAATTAAAGCTCGTCAGCGAGGTCCGGAAGATCCTCGAGCTGCCGGACCTTCGGATCTCGCCAACCACAGTCCGCGTGCCGGTCTTCACGGCTCACTCGGTGGCGATCAACGTCGAGACGGAGGAGAAAGTGACCCCCGAAAGGGCGCGCGAGATTTTTTCGGGCTTCCCGGGACTCCGTGTCTGGGACGAACCGGCCCAGAACCGCTACCCCATGCCGGTTATGGTGGAGGGGCAGGACGACTGCTTTGTCGGGCGGATTCGGGAGGATCTCTCCCTGGCCAATGGGCTGAACTTCTGGGTGGTGGGCGACCAGCTCCGGAAGGGTGCTGCAACCAACGCCGTCCAGATCGCCGAGCTTCTGATTCGTTAGGGGGGTGTCCCGAACGCATAGACGGCGGCGAATCCGGCGGTGGCTCCAGGGCCCCGGTCGGTTCCACCTTTCCGTTCTCGTCACCGTGGTGGTCGTTGCCTACGTGGCTGTTCCGTGGATTGTCCACCTCATCGAAACCATCGGCGGTTATAACCCGGCCTTCTACGAGCCGAAAGACCTCCAGCGCGAAGAGTACCTCAAGAGTCTGCCTTCAACCGCCGAAGGGTTCTTTGAATGGGAGACGGCGTTCAAGTTTCTCCTTCTGGTGCTGGTGGGACTCCTCTGGCTCATCACCGTGCCCAGCGCGCCGTGGCGGGGACGGGGCCCCTCCCGGCGGTAGCAGCTCGTGGCCGGTCGTACGCTTCGCCTGACGCTGAGCTACGACGGCGGCGCCTACCACGGCTGGCAGATCCAGCTGTCGGTGCCGACAGTGCAGGGGGTCTTGACCGAGGCATGCGGGCGGGTCTTCGGTGGTCCGGTGAGGGTGGTTGGAGCCAGCCGGACGGACGCCGGCGTTCATGCATTGGGCCAGGTGGCGAGCCTAAGCGTCGAGAGCCGGCTCTACCCGCTGGCCATTCGCTCGGCCCTGAACAGCCACCTTCCCCCTGACATTCGGGTCAGCGAGGTCGCCGACGCGGCTCCGGGCTTCGACGCGCGCCGGTCGGCCCGCTCCAAGCGGTACCTCTACCTTCTCGACAATGGGCCACTGGCCAACCCGCTGCTCCGCCGCTATACCTGGCACGTGCCTCGGCGACTCGATCTGGGGGCGATGACCAGGGCGCTCAGGGGTCTTCGCGGAAAGCACGACTTCTCGGCTTTCTGCGCTGCTGCCGGGCAGGTGCGGAACCCCACCTGTACGCTCTACTCCGCACGCCTGGTTGCTCGGCGGGGCCTCGTCTCCGTCCTCCTCTCAGCCGATAGCTTTCTCCACCACATGGTCCGTAATATCGTCGGTAGCATCGTGGAGATCGGGCGAGGGCACCGGGCCGCCGAGTGGATGACCGACCTGCTCTCGGGGCGGGATCGACGCCGGGCTGGGCCCACAGCCCCCCCGCAGGGTCTCACGCTTCTGCGGGTCTCCTATCCGACTGACCGCCTCCACCCCGGTTCCTAGAGTGGGCTATCCTGAGCTTCCCCTGGCCGAGTGGGGTATCCATGGCAAGGCGACGTGAGGGCCGGGACCTTCCGGAAATTGTCAGCAAGTTGTTCGAGCAGGCCAGGACTCAGTTTCCCGACCCCCAGGCGGTTAATCGGACCCTCCTCGAGCTGTCCCGTTTCTACGACCCGGTATCCGGAGGCATTATCCTGGAGCATGCCACCCGCCGCCAGATTGTCGAATTTCTCCAGCAAGGCAAGACCGAAGAGGCCGGGCAGGTGCTCCAGGAACGGTTCGACGAATACCGTCGAACCTTCAAGCCCCGCGAGGAACGCTGATTTTCCGCTTGACAG
>CAYRZF010000042.1:0-2604 GCA_964428805.1 uncultured bacterium
GACGTCGTCGATGCTGGAAGAGCCGGATGAATTGGCAGGACACGCAAGACCGCATCGAGTCGCGCGGGGACTGCGAAGCCGGCCGAGTCACGTTTCAGACGGGGTCGAGCGGCGGGATTTCGGGGATCAGCCCCCTCTGGTGGGCCATCGAGAAGAGCCGCTCCAGCGCCTGCCGCCCCTCTACCCCCAGCGTCACCGTGTAGTCGTTGACGTACATCAGGACGAAGCGCCGGCAGGTCTCCTTGTCGATCCCGCGGCCGAACCGCATCGCGTATTCCAGCGCCTCGTCCTCGTGGGCATGCGCATACGCGATGGAGAGCCTCAGCGCCTCCGAGAGCGCGGCGCCCACGGCCTCGCCCAGATCGCGCCGCACCACGTTGATGCCGAGCGGCAGCGGCAGGTGGGTGTCCCGCTCCCAGGCCTGCCCCAGATCCAGAACCTTGTGGAGCCCCATGGCCTGGTGGGTGATTTGCCCTTCGTGGATCAGGAGCCCTAGATCGGCCTGGCCTTCCAGCACCACCTTCGGGATCTTGTCGAAGGCCACCTCGATGAGCGGCGGGTCGCCGCAGTAGAGCCGCAGCAGGAGCGCCGCGGTGGTGTGGCTGCCGGGAATCGCCACCACGCGGTCCGGAATCTCGCGGGGGTCCATCGGCTCGCGCGCCACCAGGATCGGCCCGTATCCTTTCCCCATGGAGGCGCCGGGATCCATGATCCGGTACCGGTCGGCCACCAGGGTGTAGGTCGCCGCGGAGATTGCGGTCACTTCCAGCTCCGCAGCCCGGGCGCGCCGGTTGAGGGACTCGATATCATCGAGCACGTGCTGGATCTCGAGCCCCTCGGCCTTCACCTTCCCCGCGGTGAGGGCATAGAACATGAACGCGTCGTCGGGGTCCGGGCTATGTCCGATCCGAATGACGGTCATCGCTACCGACGCGCCCCTGGGCTACTCGCCGTCCGACGGCTGCGGCCGTTTCCCCTCACGGCGGGAGCCGTGGCGAGGTGAGAGGGGATCTCGTCCAGACGCACGAGGTCCTCCGTCCGCTCACCCCTCCGAAGCACGTAGGTTTGCCTTCCCCGGACGAGGACGACCGGCGGTCTTGGATAGATGAACTGCGTGGAGTGGGAGATTGTGTAGGCCCCTGCGTGGCCGAAGACGAGGATACTCCCCCGGCTCACCGGAGGAAGGGGGACGTCGCGTCTCAGAACATCGTCCTGCATGCAGAGGGCGCCAACGATGTCGGCATTCTCCGCGCGGGCCGCTCCCCTGCCCCCTGCCGCCACTTCGTGTCGGAAGCGGTGAGCCGCCGGCAGTAGGTTGACCCCGCCGTCCACGACCACGAGCTTCCGCCCCTCGGGGGTCCGCTTCACCGCAACCACGCTCACCAGGAGGGACACTGGGGATTCCACGATGGCGCGTCCAGGCTCCAGGATGAGCAGCGGCCGACGGCGGAGTCCGTTCACCCGGGCTTTCAACGGCCCGCAGATGGCCTCCGCATATGCGGCATAGCTGGGGGCGGTCACGTCCTCCGAGACCGCCTGTCCGAGGATCGTGTTATCGGAAACGAACCCACCCCCCAGGTCGAGGTATTCGATGTCGCCCAGCCCCCGGCGCTCAACGGTGTGTGCCAGCTCCAGCAGCCCTTCGATGGCCGCACGATAGATCTCAACGTCGGCCAGGCGGGTGCCCGCGTGGAGGTGGAACCCCGAAAGCCGGAGGCGCTTCGAGGCATGAATCCTCCGAGAGACCTCGAGGGCTTGGCCGGACTCCAGGTTGAAACCGAACTTGTCCCATGGAGTATCGGTGAGCTTCATGTTCACCCGAACGCCGATCTTGACCGGGCGCCTGAGCCGCCTCGCGACCTCTTCGAGGTCAGACAGTTCCTCGAGGTTATCCACGTTCACGCGGGCCCCCTGGCGCGCCGCTTCGAGAAGATACTCGAACGGCTTGTGCGGCCCGTTGTAGACAATCTGAGGTCCCGGCACTCCCAGCGCCAGGGCGTGCTCCATCTCGAATCCGGAGACCACCTCCGCCCACGCCCCTTCCTGGTGAAGGATGGCGCAGACGCCGGCCACATAGTTGGTTTTGTAGGAATACGCGACCACGGTCTCCGGGTAGCGCGAACGGAAGGCCAAAAGGAAGTGCCGGATGTTCTTCCGGAGCGCGGCTTCCGATACTATATAAAGGGGTGAACCGTACTTGGCGCGGAGGGTCCGGACACTGACGCCGTCGATCGCACGACCGGCCTCGACGGCATGCCCCCGCTGAGCCCCGACCTGAATTCTCTTCAAGGTTCGAGCAGTGTACGCGACCAAAGCTCACCTTGACAAGGGCGCGGCCGGCCAGGTAAAGCTGCCCTTGACACTCGTCACGATCCAGCCTAGAATCCCGCCAATCTAGGGTCGGCGGAACCTTCCCCTCACAACGGAGTGCAAACCACTCATCACGGAGGACGGACCATGAAGCGTCGCATCGGGTTTATCTTGATCCTATCGCTGATCTTGCTCGGGATGGCCCCGACGGCGTTCGCGGGGCCGAAGGAGGAGGTTGCCGCCGCGGGGGCGAAGTGGGCCGAAGTCTTCGTTTTGGACAATCCCGACCCCATC
>CAYRZF010000042.1:2704-19569 GCA_964428805.1 uncultured bacterium
GCACGAAGTCGAATCCGTTCAGGCCGCGTAACCCGAACTCGGCCGTGACCGCCTCCGCGATCGCCCGGACCTCGTCCAGGGCGGCCGGGGGTGCGTCGAGCGGGAGAAGGTTCCCGCCGTAGGCAAAGCCCCTCGGCCCCCGGAGCTGCTCCGTCGCTCCGAGGAGCACACTGTGTCGCCCGTCGGCCACGAAGATCGCCGAGGCCGGAACGCCTTCGAGATACTCTTGTAAAATAACGCCCGGAGAAAGAGGCTGACCATTCCAGAAGCCGATCCCCTGCCCGCCGCCGCCTCGGATGGGCTTGCGCAACCATGTGCCGGCCCGCGGCAGGGGTGCCCCGACCCCGATGGTGCGCGGCACCACGAATCCCCGGGAGGAAAGAAACGGGAAGAGGGCGTCCGGATCACGCACGCGCCGCAGCGTCTCCGGCCCGTTGCCCAACAGCGGCTTCCCGGCAGCGAGTTCCGCAACGACATCCGGTTCATTCTCCAGCCCACCGCAGTAGGCCACGGCATCGTATTTCAGCCCCCGCGCCACCTCCAGAAGCGCCGCGGCCGAGTATCGGAGCCCGCGCTCGCGGAGCGAGACATTCTCGCACAGTCGCTTCTGGTCCAAGTCGCCGAACAGGTCGATCGTGACGATCTCGCACCCGGAGCCGCGAGCGGACTCGGCGATCGCCCGAGTGGTCAGCCCGACGATGAGGATTTTCATCGCACCCCGAACTGACCGCGTACGGCGTCGCTGCCAGCCACATACAGGTGATCCAAAATACTGCCGCGTGAGTTCCGGAGTTCCATCGCCTCCACCAGCGCGCGGTTCGAGCCGCCGGCCAGCCCGTCGGCAATGAGGGCTGCTCCCTGGGCCGCTTCTTTGCAATTCGATGCGAACCCGGTCACGAGACGAACCGGCGCCACCCTGTTCATCCGGCTGGCCAGCGCCTCGGCGATGGCCGGAACTCGGCTGAGGCGACCCGAGAGCAACACCTCCCTTGGCGCCGGGAGGCTGATCTGCAACGATGCGACCATTTTTTCGACCGACTCGATCAGCGCGTCCCACGCGATCTTGGCGCGGGGATCCTCCCTCGCGCGCGCCGCGAGGGCCTCGGGCGACATCTCCGGGTCGCCGGCGATGAACGCGGCGCCGCCGGTGAACAGCGCTGCTTTGGAGATGCGGCCCAGCGAGTAGGCCACCTCCCCGTCGAGCGTGCCGAGCGCACGGTAGCCGAGTCCGCCGCTGCTCCCCCCGATGCCGTCCACGATCCGCCCCCCCTCGACGGCGAGCGCCGCCGTGAATGCGCCTCCCAGCTCGACCAGAATGAAGCTCGTGCGATCAGGCCCGAGACCGAGCCGGCCGGCTTGATCCCGGATGGCCAGGGCGGCCACGCAGAGCTTGTCCGCTGTCCCCATGTCAATCCGGTTAACCTTCCGGTGGGCCGGAACGGTGGAGAGGTGAATGACGCCGGGGACGATCACCGCGGGCAGACGGCGCCGGCGCATCAGCTCCACCATCTCCCGGAGCCCACCGACCATCTCCGCCTGACCCCGGTCGTCCTCCCGCACGAGGATGAAGAGGTTGAGCTGATCGCCGCTGACCTGGGCCACCGGGACGAGCGGGAGGCCGTAGCCCGAGGGAGCGGCGACGAGGTCAAGCGGAAGCGCGCGGGTCAGGTGATCGACGATGAGCGAGGGGGTACGGGCCGCGTCCTCGGTCGAGATCGAGACCTCGAGGAACACGCGGCCGTCCTCCAGGCCGCAGAGATCAAAACTCAAGGTGCCGGGATCGACGCCGATGACGCGGGGCACGGCTAAAGGGACCGTGCGATGTTATAGATCCCGTCGATATCCAGAACCTCGTCGTTCCGCTCGAAGAGCCGCGCCACGCAGGTCTTGTGCACCTTCATCTTCAGGCCGCCGACGCCGAGCGCGCCGAAGACGATCTTCCCATCGCGCTCCATCCCCTTGTCAGCCGCCTCGATGCCCTCGATGCCGAGCGGCGGCACGGCGTTCACGTCCGCCATCGCCTTGAGGGTCGGATGCGTGGCCCAGACCGAGCGGCGCAGCAGCGTCGTGCCGGCAGCCCCGGCCGTGAGGCACGCGTCGGCCCCGGTGAGCGCGCCGACGACGCCCGCGTCGTCCCGCGCCTCAACCGCCGTGACCTCAACCCCGAAGCGCGCCTTGAGCTGGTCAGAGGCAGCCCGCGCCCGGTCGAAGGATCGCGAGGTGAGCGCCACCGACGCGCCCTCGCGGGCCAACAGCACGGCGGCCCGGACGCCGACGGGGCCGGTTCCGGCCAGGATCACCACCCGTTTCCCCTTCAGCTCCATCGCCCCCGCCAAGCGTGCCACGGCGGCGGCGGCCGTGGTGTTGCAGCCGTTGGAATCCATCATGAGGCTGACGCGGAACGGCCCGAAGAACGTCTTCTTGACCGCCTCCAGCAGCGCGTCACCCGCGGCCACGTCGCTCCCGCCGATCCAGATCGCGGTGTGACGCAGGTCCCCCGGGCCTCGTGTGAAGATCGCGCCGTGGACCAGCGGGGCGACGTCCCCCGGGGCGACGCCGCCGTAACTCAGCACCTCGTCCGCGCCGGCGTCATAGGCGACGATCCGGTCGAAGGCGCTCGGGTGTTTGTCGGAGTCCAGCTGCAGGAGCAGTTTCTTCATGGATGGCCTCCACCGGCGCATTCACTTCCGTCTGGCATGTCTCGTCCGTTCCAGCTTCACCCGGCCGTGGCGCGATTCCTCCTCCGTGGGGGTCAGGTATCCCCAGCGCAGCGGTTGCTCCTGGATGTAGGTCTTCCCCAGCAGGAGCGCGAGCCTGGCCTTCATCAGCTCCTTCCCGAGGTAGAAGGCGTGCGACGGGTCCTCGACCTCGAGTTGCTCGAAGAGGGTCTGGATGTCGGTGCCGCTGACGAACAGGCGGTTGTTGAAAACGCAGATCGCATCTCGAGTCGTGTAGATGCGGAAGTTCGGGTCGGTGATCGCCGACTGGAGCGCCCGCAGCTCGGCCTCCGTCGAATACTTCGGGCGGGCGTCCTTCACCGTGAGCAGCCGGTTGTCGATGTATTTGGGGATGATCCCGCGCCGCTGGGCGGCGTACATCAGTCGCCGCGCCACATCCACCTCGCGCACCGCGCCGCGCGCCCACTCGACCACTTCGGTGGTCAGCACGTGACGGACTCCGAGCTCCTGGCAGAAGCCGATCAGCAGGGCGTTGACGCCGGTGGTGTCGGCGTCGGTCAACTCGGTGATGTTGCCGATGCCCATCAGCAGTTCGGCACCCGGGTATCTGGCCCGCACCTGCACATACCGGTCGAGACTCGCGGCGAAGCCGATGGTGATCGGCTCGAGGATCGGGTCTACGATGTACGGCCGTCCGATCCGTTCGAGGCGGGCGATGTTGCGGTCGAGCGTGTCGAGGCCCTCGCCGGAGTCCGGAATGACGACGACCGGACAGTGCAGGGCCCCCGCGATCTCGAGGTTCGCCCCGTTGACGCTCAGCACGTAGTCCACACCGGCCCGGTCGGCAGCCAGGATCTCGGCCTTGTCGAACGTGTCGATGCTGACGACGAAGCCTTGCGTCTTGAGTAGCCCGACCACCTCCGCCGCGTCCTCGAACTTCCGGTCGAGCGAACAGCCCAGGTCGATGACGTCGGCACCGTTCTCGCGGAAGTACTGGGCCCGGCGCAGGATTTCCTCACGCGGCATGTAGGGGACGTTGTTGATTTCGGCGAAGATGCGGATGTCGTACGCGCCGTACTCTTCGCGCAGGGCCGCCTGGCCAAAGTATTCCGGCAGATCACGCAGGTCGGCCGGCCCCTTTTCCGTCTTGACGCCGAAGCGGTCTTCGATAACGCGCACGTCCCCTTCGCACAGGCCCGGAATCAGGATGCGGTCGAACCCCTCGGCCGATGGCAGGTGCTTGGAAATCCAGGGGGTGGTCATCAGCGCGGCAACGGAGATGCGAAGCGCGGCCACCTCGTACTCGAAGTCCGGCGCCATGGCGTACAGCGTCGCCTGCAGGGCCGGGGCGGCCAGTTTGCCGGTGACGAAGATGGTTCTGGACAACGTCGGCGAGAGCCTCAGGCCGGCCGGTCAGGACTGCCGCCGCGCACCCATTTGTTCGGAGTGCCCTCCATCGGCGAACCGGGTTTCGGCTTCCAGAGCACCGTCTCCTCGATCTTCTTGGCGACGGCGAAATCGCGCTCAGTGATCCCGTCGGAGGCGTGCGTGCGGAGCTTGACCCACAGCTTGCCCCACGTCACTTCCAGATCGGGATGATGCCAGGCCGCCTCGGCGACGAACCCGATCGTGTTAATCAGCGCCAGGGTGGTCAGCCACCCGTCGGTGTTGTACTTGCGGCGGATCCAACGACCCTCGCGCCACCAGTCCGGGAGTTCCTCCTTCAACCGTCTCTCGATGACATCGTCGGGCAGAACAGGCAACTTTTCCTCGGGCATTTCGGCCTCCCTTCAAGCGCCCCGTCACCGGGGCACGCCAATGGCCCCGCTAGGCCATGACAACCCCGCCACCGACGAGGATTGTCTGGCCAGTGATGAACGACGACTCCGGTGACGCCAGGAACAGCACCGCGGAGGCCACGTCTTGAGGAAGTCCCCAGCGCCCCAGCGGCGTTTGCCGGAGGACCGCGCCGGCTCGAGCCTCGTCGAGCTCCTCGGCCCATTTGGTCTTGATCCAGCCAGGGGCGACGACATTCACCCGAACCCGGGGCGCGAACTCCCGCGCCAAGCACCGGCTCATCGCCACGACTCCGCCTTTCGCCGCAGCATAAATCGCCCCGGTCGGGTTACCCATCCCCTGGAAGACGTGGTCCCACGAAATGTTGACGATCACTCCGTCGCCGCGCGCCACCATCACCTCGGCGGCCGCGCGCGAGCAGAGCCACGTCCCCTTGAGGTCCACCGTCATCACCCGATCCCACTTCGCCTCGTCCGACCATGCGGCCGCCTCACCCGTCAAGATGTCGGCGCCCGCGTTGTTCACCCAGGCGTCGATCTTGCCAAACGAATCCAGGGCAGCCCGGACGAGTCGCTCCACATCCGCCATCCGAGACACGTCCGCTTGCGCCAGAATCGCTCGCCGCCCCAGCTCCGCGATCTCGGCAGCCACCGATTTGGCCTGGGCCTCGGACCGCGCGTAGTTCACGACCACGTCAGCGCCCTCGCGGGCGAGGGTCAGCGCAGTCGTCCGCCCGATCCCGGTGCTCGCTCCAGTGATGACGGCAACCCGGCCGTCCAGCTTTCCCACGTTCCCTCCTGCCAGAGACCAGTCTGAACTTGTGCCAACCGATACACCCCACTATAATCTAACCCGTGCGACTTCTGATCAGCGTCGTGGATGCGGCCGAGGCCATCGAAGCGGCCGCAGCGGGCGCCCACGTCATCGATGTGAAAAACCCGGTAACCGGCGCACTGGGCGCGGCCATCCCGCGCTCGGTGCGCACGGTCCGGGACGCGACACCCCCGGGCCTGCCGGTCAGCGCCGCCCTCGGCGACGGCCCGTTTGAGCCGGGGTCCGCGACGCGCGCCGCACTCTCGGCCACCGAATGTGGGGCGGTGTTCGTGAAGATCGGCCTTCGCGACACGTCGGTTGACGATGCCCTCGGAACGGTCCGTGCTGTGCGCGCCGCTCTGCCGCACAAGGTTCGCCTGATCGTCGCCGGCTTTGCCGACTTCCGCCGCGCGGGGTCGCCCCATCCGTTCGATCTCCCGCTGCTCGCCGAGGCCGCCGGAGCCCAGGGCTGCCTCATCGACACGGCGATCAAGGACGGCCTCGGACTGCTTCACTGGCTGGACGACGTCGCCCTCCGGGCGTTCGTCTCCGCCTGCCGGGCCCGCGGACTGCTCTCCGCCCTGGCCGGGTCACTCGGGCCGGCGGACCTTCCACGCCTGGTGCCGATCGGACCGGACATCATCGGGGTGCGCGGCGCCGCCTGCGAGGGCGATCGCGTCCACGGCCGGGTGAGCCGGCAACGGGTCGCGGCTCTGGCCCTCGCCCTCCGCGATGGAACGACCGCACCACCTCCGTTCCATACGTGCGTCCCGTCTCGATCAGCGCCCGAACCCGTTCCGGGTGCATCCCGTTGACGATCCAGCAGGACATCCCTGTGCCAAGCACCCGGGCGAAGTGTGCGTCCACGACGCCATCCAACCCCTCGGGGGCGGTCTGCCGCCGGAGCCGCGCCCGCCCGTGCTCCCTCGGGTTCCGATCGAAGAGGCCGTCCACGTCCTTCACGAGCACAAGCGTCTTCGTGCGCAGCTGACGCGCGACCCACGCGGCGATCGAGTCCGAGGTGACCTGCCACGAATGCGGGAGCGGGTCGGCGCGGCCCAGCCACGAGGCAGGCGCGAGGACGTTCAGGCGGCCCGCCGCGATGGCCCCCCGCCCGCGAACCACCGCTGCATCGCCGGCCAGGTGCGCCAGCACGTAGGCGTATTGGTCCATCGCGAGGATGGCCATCCAGTGAGCCGGGGTGTCGCCGAGAACGAAGCGTCGGCCCGTGCGACGAACCTCCTCGGCGAAGCGTCCTCCCCCGGGCACCACCACGAGCGTGCGGGCGCGCGCCAACCCCCCGAGCACCGACATCAGCCGCCGGAGCGCCGCAGGCCGGCGGCTCAGGCTGCCTCCCACCTTGATAACCGCCGCGGGCATCGGCACGGTTTCGGCCCCGGCTTACCCTCGTTCGGCGAGCAACCACGCCACCGCGACGGCCGGCGCGGCGGTTTCGACGTCCACCCCGAGCACGCTCGACAGTTCGATCGAGGCGAGCCCGCACTGTGCCGCGGCGCGGTGGCCCAGAAATGCGCCCTGCCCGGTCACGATGGCGTTCACGGGACGCTCGAGGCGCGCAGCCACACGCGACACGGCCGACGAAATCTGACGCACCTGCGCCTCCGCAACCGCGGCAGCGATCCCGACGACGTCCTCGTGGGCCAGCATCTCGATGTCGGCGCAGACGACGCGCGCCAACCGCTCGGCGGCAAAGCTCGGGGTGGCCGGGCGGCCGTCGGGGGTGGGGCAGGTGTAGTCATCCGGGCCGAGGCTTCCGAGGAGGACATGGACGTCACCGCTGACCGCGAACGACTCGGCCGCAACCGGACACTGGCGACCCCAGAGCGGCACACGGGGAACGATGGCCGCGACCGTTGTGCGAAGCGCCCCGGTATACACCAGCTCGCCGGCGAGCAGCCGCTCGGGATCGGTTCGGCCCTGGGCGACCACTCGACCGCCCCGGATCGGGATGATGTCGCTGGTCGTGCTCCCCACATCCACCAGGATCGCATCGGCCGCATGGCGGGCGACCAGCATGGCCGTCGCCATCCAGTTCGAGGCAGCGACCTCGAGGGGACGCTCGCGCGCCGTCGCGGCGTCCACGAACTCCCCGCCGGTTGTGAAGACCGAAGGAGCCCGCGGCGACACGGCACAGACCGCCTCTAACACGAACGCCACGCCCTCGCGCTTGGTGCGGAAGGCGTCGGACAGCTCTGCCGTCATCGTCACGGCCGTCTGATCCGCCGGAGGCAGGTCGGCGGCCAGCCCGCGCAGCAGGTCGGGCAGCTTCTCCTTGCCCCTCCAGATCTCGAACGGGCGGCTGGCCGTCCGCACCGACCGCGCTCCCCGCTCCACGGCCACGTGCGCCGCTTTGACGTTGGCCCCTCCCACGTCCCATCCGAGCACACGGATCACGCCGCGACCCCGTGGAGCGGCTCCACCCGCACCTCACCGCCCGCCGTAAACTGCGCCCGCGCCACCAGCGGCATGCTCCCCGGCACCTCTCCCCGGGCGGCACGCAGGAGGACGGCGGCCAGATTCCCGCCGAGCGCGCGCCGGAGCCCAGTGTACGCCGTGGTCAGGCGCGGGTTGATCTCCATCACGACCGCGTCTCGGCCGAGCACGAGGTCCACCCCCACGTAGCCTCCGAGCCCCGGCACGAGGCCGCAGGCCCGGGTCGCCACCTCCAGCGCCCGCGCGCTCAACGGGTGTTCCAGGGGGACGACCCCGCCGCGATATTCGAACCGCGCGCCTTCGGCGATCTCCTGTCCGTTCAGGCTGATGGGGCGCGCGGCCTGCCCGTCGCAGATGAGCGAGACGCTGGCATGCCGGCCCTGCACGTAGGGCTGAGCGATCAGGGGAGAGCCGCTTGCTTCCTGTGTCGCCTGGCGCCAGGCTTCAGCAAGGCCGGCCGGCCCCTCGACCCGGCGTAGCCCGACACAGCCCGCTCCGTCCCGCGGCTTGAGGATCAGCGGGAACCCGAGCGAGGCCGCCGCGGACGGGGTCGGCGCCTCCAGCGTGGGCGGGACGGGCACCCCGGCTTCTGCCAGGCGGGCGATGGTCTCCAGCTTGTCGCCGGCGACCCGAACGGCATCGCTGCGCGAGCCGAGATGGAGGACGCCCGCTCGTTCGACCCGCTCGACGAGTCCGGCCAGCAGCCCCCCCTGCTCCGGAGCGACGACGAGCGCGGCGTCGCACACGGCCAAACAGCGGTCGAAGGCGGCGTCGAAGCCGCCCGGTTGAACCGGATAGACCTCGCCCACCGGCAGTTCGCCCGCGAGCCGGGGATCGCGCGTCGTGATAACATCACACCCGTCGAGCGCGGCGAAATCCGCCACGACGGCGCGCAGCATGGCCGCCGCCTCCACAAACATGGTCGGGGGGAGGGGTTGGCCCGCCAACCCTCCGCCGGAAACGTACTCAACGATGAAAATCCGTATCATTCCTGTGCTCGATCTCAAAGACGGCGTTGCGGTCCACGCCGTGCGCGGCCATCGGGAAGCCTACGCCCCGGTGCGGAGCGTGCTCGCCGAGTCGGCAGACCCGGTCGCTGTGGCCCGTGGCTTCATGAGGGGCCTGGGCTGTCGGGAGTGCTACGTTGCCGACCTGGACGCCATCGCCAGGCGCGGCGATCACGGCCCCACGATCCGCGCCATCGCACACCTCGGGTTGTCGGTGTGGCTGGATGCCGGCGCATCGACCGTCTCGGACGCCGAGCGCGCGATCGGCCACGGCGCCGCCCGCGTGATCATCGGGACGGAGACACTGCGCGACCCGCGCGATCTGCCTGGTATCGCGACGGCGGTCAGCGGTGTCCTCAGCCTCGACCTCCGTGACGGCCGGCTGCTCGGCGGCGCGCCCGCCGTCGAACGGCTCGACCCGCTGGAGGTGGCTCTCGTCGGATGGGAAGCCGGAATCCGGACGTTCATCGTGCTCGACCTGGCCCGCGTCGGAAGCGGACAAGGCATGGAGACCCGTGTGGCCCTCCGGCTGCGGCAGACGCTTCCCGGAGCAGAGATCATCATCGGCGGGGGTGTGCGCGACGCCGACGACCTGCGGCTGCTGGCACGCCAGGGTTTCGACGGCGCGCTGGTCGCCACCGCGCTCCACACCGGGGCGATCACCCCAGATACTGCTCGCATATTGTCACTTCGCGCAGACCCCTGATCGCGTTACAGAGATAGATCGCGTCGGCTTCCCGGAGATCGTCTAGCGACAGGAGTCCCTCACGCGCACGGGGATCCGTCTCGAGCAGGTGCTGACGATAGACCCCGTTGAGCAGCCCACACGTGACCGGCGGCGTGATCAGGGCGTTCCCTTTTCGGATAAAGACGTTGCTGATCGCCCCTTCCGTCACCTGGCCGCTTTCGTTCATAAAGATAACGTCGGCAAAACCCTTTTCCGCGGCCAGGCGATGCATCTGGTCATACACTCTTCTCCGCGTCGTTTTATGATAGAGGAACCTCTCCGTCGCATCCGTTCTAACGCTCGACAGTGCAACGCGGATTGGGTCTCCCTCCGTCCTCTCATCGATCACCGCACTCTCAAGAGAAATGGCCCCGTGGCGGTCGAGCGTCAACCTCACCCTGTATCTGCTTCCCTTGACGAACTGTTCGCTCTCCGCCGAGAGGCGCGCGATCAACTCATCGACGTCGCAGCGATAATCGAAGTACCCCGCCGACTCACCGACCCGTCTCAGATGCCGGGGCAACAAGGGATACCCGTCATCCCACAAGATTGTCTCGATCAATTTGAAGTCCTCGTGCGCCGTCGCCACGAAGGCCGCTTTTAATTGACACTCCTTGTACTCCTCCTCCGGATTCGAATCGGCCACAATGCCGCTCCCGACCCCCATCTCCCCTCTGTTGCCGTCGATGACAAGCGTCCGGATCGCCACATTAAACACGGCCTCGCCGGCGGGCGAAACATAGCCGATTGCTCCCGTGTACACGCCACGGGATTCCCCTTCGAGCTCCCGGATGATCTGCATGGATCGGATCTTGGGAGCCCCGGTCACCGAGCCCGACGGAAAGAGACTGTGGAATATATCGTAATAGTTCACCCCCGGGCGGATCTTTCCCTCAATCGTCGAGGTCATCTGAAACAGCGTCTGATACTTTTCCACCGTAAACAGTTCTGGGACGCGGACCGAGCCGATCTCCGCGATTCGCCCTATATCGTTCCGGAGTAAATCCACGATCATCACATTTTCAGCCCGGTTTTTGGGATCATGTTTCAGCCATTCCTGCAAGACCCGGTCTTCTTCACATGTCCGTCCGCGTCTGACGGTCCCCTTCATCGGCTTCGTCGTGATCGTGTCACCCGTTCGCCGGAAGAATAATTCAGGCGAAAAGGACAGCACCGTCCGCCCATCCGCGTTTATGAACGCGCCGTACGACACGCGCTGCCTCTTTTTCAGCGCATCGTACAGCGCCATGGTCGATCCGTGAAAGTCAAAGACGTACTTGCCCGTGAAGTTTATTTGATAGGTGCAGCCCGAGCGAATGAGCTCTTTGATCGTATGGATGCTCGGGACATACTCCTCCGTCGGAATGTCGTAGCGGAGATCTCGGATCGTGTAGTCATCGGGAAGCGGATCAGCGGCCGCCGACACCCACACCCCTTCCGGTTCCGCATCGAACGTTCCCGTGAGGTGATTGAACACGATCGGGGCGCGATAGATCCCAAACCACGCCAGGGGAGAAGTGCCGGAGACAGAATCGGAAACCTTCTCGAAATGATATCCACACTCATACCCGAAGTACCCAGCCGCGTAACAGTTCTGGCCCAAATAGCTCTCGATGCCTGTCAGGAGGGCCGGCACCTCGTCGATTGAATGGACGCGAAGGGTGTCAATCGGATCGATAAATAGGAAGCTTCGGTAATTGTCGAGGTCGTATCGAGAGGTTTCCAAGAGCACGACATTCTCGCGTCCGTTGAGAAGCTTGTAATAGGCCGGCGGGAAATCGTGAACCATCCCGCTAGAGCTCCTCGCGATAGAACGCTCGCTGCCCGACAGATTCCTCCACCTCGACCTGGATCGCGGTCAGGCCGGCCAGCCGCGCCCCGCCCAGGGCCTCTCGGAGCTGCCCGGCAATCCAGCGCGCCAGCATCTCCGCGGTGGTGTTCGGGATCGGCAGAAGGATCACGTCGCTCCTCGGGAACACGTATCGCTTCTCTTTATAGGTTGCGACGATCTGGTCCCCCTCCTCTTCCACCCGGATCAGCTCGCTCCGGCTGGGGAGCAGCATCCGGTGGTCAAGCCGATCCGCAATTTCCTTCAGCAGCTTCTTCAGGCGGCTGAAGTCGAAGACGTAACAATTGTCGTCGAGTGGTCCTTCGAGCTGCGCGGCGGCCCGGTAGTTGTGACCGTGGAGCGGTTCGCACTCGTGACCGTCGTAGGTAATGAAATGGCCGGCGCAGAATCCCGTGTGATCTTTCTCGACGCGAACCCTGAAGGCGCTCATCCCAGCCCGCTCCCGTCCGTCTCCAGCAGCCACACGAAGAGCGCGGCCGCCACCAGGTCGGCCGACGCGCCCGGGTTTAGCCGATTGCCTTCCTCTCTGAGAGAAAGATCGAGCCGGCCGGCAGCCCGTCGGCCCTGCCGCGTGTAGCGCCCCCCGGCGTCCACCGCGGCCCGTGCCCTGGCTGAGACCGCCTCGGCCGCCGGTCTTCCAGCCTTGCGCATGATCAGCGTGTCCGGGAGGCGGGCCACGAGTTCGAGGTGGGCTTGCGCGATTGCCTCAGGCACGGCGAGGCCCCTTCTCACCCCTCGAAGAAGCGCGGGCAGCACGAGATCGAACGTGATCGCGAAATCCTGGACATACTCCGACGCGATCGCGTCCCGTTGGGCGGCGAGCGCCATGGCGTGCCGGAGCGTGATCGCCGGCGAGCGCCTGACATCGGCCACATCGCTCCGTCCCAACCCGCCCGGCTTCGCCAGGCGGATGGCGCGATACGCCCAGCGGGCATCGCCCACCGTGAGGCCGCGCAGGACTGCGGCCAGCCGGCGCCTCAACCCGCCTCTCTGGGGCGAGCGCCAGGCGGCGACGAGCGGCGCGAACAGCAGCGCCACCCCCAGGTGCGTATTGGTCGCCGTCGCCCGGCGCGCGGCCGCCACCGACTTCCAGACCGCCCACCCGACCCGACCGGGTCCGGCCTGGGCGATGACAGGGCCGAGCGCCACGGCGCTTGCGACGAAGTCGCGGAAGCCCGCATCGGCGAACCGGCGCTCAGGGGTCACGTTCCCGACCTTCTCGGCGCTCGCCTCGAGGACGCAGGCCAGCGTCGCGGCGAGAGCGACCTGATGCCGCGAGCCGCGGGAGATTCCCTTCCCGGTCTTCACGGGCTGAACACCTCCGTGCCCGCGTCCCGGCGCGCGGATTCCAGCGCGTGGTCGGCAATCGCGCCCGCGATGTCCGCCTCGGTCGTCCGCTGCAAGCCCTGCCAGCCCGGTATGCCGTTGACCTCGAGCACGAACAGACGACCGTCCTCTCCCTGGAGCAGGTCCACGCCGGCATAGTCCGCCTCGAGCACGCTCGCCGCGCGCCGGCTGATCGCCGCCAGGGAAGGCGGCAAGTCAATCCGTTCGGCGCGGGCCCCCTGGGCCAGGTTCGTCTTCCATCCCGCGCTCCTGCGCGTCATCGCGGCGACCACCTGTCCTCCGACCACAAACGCGCGGATGTCCCTTCCCCCATGGGGGATGTATTCCTGCAGGTAAAACACCGCGCGGGCCAGCTCCAAGGCACGGAAGGTGCGGTAGGCAAGGTCGGCGTCCGTCACGCGAACCATCCCGCGCCCCTCCGCCCCGAACAGGGGCTTGATCACCACATCCCCTCCCAGCTCCTGAAACCCCGCCATCGCGTCGTCGAAGCGCTCCGAGACCAGCGTCCGGGGGGTGGGGAGGCCCGCGTCCTCAAGCAGCGCCGAGGTGAAATACTTGTCCACACTGCGTTCGATGCACCGCGGCGAGTTGATCACCGGGACCCCGAGCCGCGTCAGCCGGTGAAGGGCATCCACCCGGAAGATGACCTGCTCGAGCGAGCCACCGGGGATCGCCCGGACGATGACCGCGCCGCAGTCGTCGAGGTCCTGGCCAAGGACCGCGAGCCGGGGCGCGTCGCTCACGCGTGCCGTGAGCCCCGTCACCGGGACGAGGATCGGGGTGGCCCCGCGGACAAGCAACGCCCTCTCCAGCTGAGCTTCGTGCCAGCCCCCGCGCGAGCCCAGAATGGCGATCTTCATCCCATTCCAAACGAGGCCCGAAGCGCGTCGGGATTCACCCGCCCCGCTCGGGAGAGGCGGCCGGTCTCGAGATTGTTGATCGTCACCTCCGCCGGGCTGAACAGCCGCCGATCAATCTTGTAGAAGTCGTGGCCGTAGCGGGCGAAGATGTCCAGGAACGGGGTGCCGTAATCGGGAGACGCCGAGGCGGGAAGCTGATCGAGCACCGCCCCGATTTCCTCGTCGGAAGCCCGCACGGTCACGTACACGCGGGAACCGTAGAGGATGCAATCATTGGTCCAGCCGATGCCGTGCAGATCGTTCTTGGCGACCGGCGCCAGCGGGCAGAGGCCGACCCCGCCCCGTACCTTCGCGACGTCGAAGCCGAGCTCGAGCATCTTGTGGAGGAGGGTCTCCACGGAGCGCGCGGCGATCTGCACACACCCGGCGACGCTCGCCGTACGAGCCGCCAGAAGCGTGAGGCCGCCGGGCGCGATCCGGCACCGGTCCGAGACGAACGACACGACCGCTTCGCCGGGCAGGGTTTTCCCCTCGAGCACCAGGACGCCGCGGTCAGAAGATTCCGCATAGCCGATTTTCTCGAAGAGTTCCCGCTCGACCCGCGAGAGGGCTCTGGCAGGCCCGGACCCCATGGCAAAGTACCCTTCGGGGTCGATCGACCAGCCGGCATACTGACTCGCAAGGCACGCCGCCACGGGATGATCGGTGACCACGCGCACGGCAGGGAGCCACAGGCCGCCCACGTCGACCTCCGCGAACGAGACCGTCGCCATCCCCCCCAGGCACGCCTCCGCCAGCCGCCGGCCGGCCTCGAAACTTCCCGGCGCATGAACGCCACAATCAACCACGCAGGCACCGCTGGGCGGGCGCGTGACCGCGAGGCCGAGGACTTCCGCGTCGGCCACCATGAGGTCCGCGATGGCGCTGGCCCGGCGGTTCAGGGCGAGGTCCATATCACGATCTCTCCTTTGCCGAGCTCGACCAAGTCTCCCGAGTAGCGACGATACAGGCCCCGCATGCTTGCCTCAGGCACGCCGACCCCCCACTCCCGGAGCTGACGCAGGTACAGGCTGATCCAGACGGGCCGGTAGGTGCAGTCGAACCTGAAGGTCGGGAGCAGTGGGGGCGAGCCGCCGTCGCCGGCGAAGGCGACGATCGCTCCCCGCTTCATCCCCGCCCCCGTGCGGAGACCCAGCGCGCCGAACACAAAGATGGTGCCCGCCAGCATCATCACACCGGTGAAGTCTCCGGCGCCGCCCGCCACGGCGATCACTCCGCGCCGCATCACGCAGCCTGTCTCGTTGCCGACGCTCCCGCCCACCAGGATCGTCCCGCCCCGCATGCCCTTCTCGCTGCCGCGATATGCCCCACCGACCAAGTGGCCGGCATTCCCCGTCACGCGCAGCATCCCGCCCCGCATCTCGGCCCCGACCCAGTCACCGGCGTTCCCGTGGACGGCGATCTCTCCGCCCCGCATCTCGGCCCCCAGGTGCATCCCCGCGTCGCCGTGGACCTCGATCCGGCCACGGGTCATCGCTTTGCCGATGTACTTCACGCGGGAGAGGTCGCCCTCCAGCCGGATCACGTCGTCGGCGTCCCCGTCCACGGAGAAGAAGTCGCCCAGCTTCGCCTCGGTGTTGCCCTGCACGACCGGCAACCGCTCAATGTGCGAAACGGGATTCCCGAGAAAGGCGTCGGGAGTGATCGTCTCGGCTTCCAACGGGACGGTGAACCGCTGCTTGAGACGAAGGGAAATCACGGCTCCGCCTGCCATACGGCTCCCCTGTTGCTCGCCCGCGTGGGGAAAACGAGGCTCTGGTCGTCGCCGAGGAACCGCTTGATCTCCCCCGCCAGGGCCGTGGCCGTGTCCTCGCCCCGCACCAGCGCGAACACCGTGGGGCCCCAGGAGCTTTGACCAACCCCGCACGCCCCTCGCCCGAGGGCGAAGTCAGCGACCTTTCTTCCCGTCGGGGTCGCGTACACCCCGCCCTGATAGGGCGCGAAGAACTCCCCGACCAGCGCCTGGATCTCGGTGATCGCCTCCCCGAACCCCCGGATGTCATCCGTGATGACCCCCGGGAGCACCTTCATCAGGGTCAACCGACTGATCCTCTCCACCGTGGCTTCGCCCATGGGAGGAAGCGTCTCGAAGACTTTCTCTTCCCGTTTCCCGCTCAATCCCGCCTTCCCCCCGGGCAACACAATGACGAAGCACCAATCCTCGGGGAGCGCGCGCTGGAAAATCACCGGAGGGACGTCGTCACCGTTGAAAGACTCCGACACCCGGGGGGCCCGGGTCCGGCACGGCCGGCCGGCATCCACCACGAATCCGCCGTTGGCGAAGGCTGCAATCCCGATCCCTGACCTCTTTCCCCGTCCGAGGATCCGCGCGAGCTCCATCACGGGGAGCTGCCGGCCCATCAACTGCGAGATCGCAAAGGACAGCGAGAGCTCAAGCTGGGTCCCCGATCCGAATCCCATGTGGCGTGGGATGGCTTCAAGCGTGCGGATTTGGACCGCCTGATCCACGCCCAGACGCCGACGCAGGCGCCGGAGGACTTTGAGGATCTCCTTGCCGGCGTCTCCGTCCGCCTCCATCCGGCCGGAGAGGCCGACCTCCAGGACCCACCTGGGGCGCTCGATCGCGACCCCGATCGACCCGAACATCCTCCCGCATTGGCCGTTCAGGTCAATGAAGCCCAGATGGAGACGCGCCGGCGCCTGGACGATACCCTTCACCTCTCGCCTCCGCGGACAAGACGGCCGATAGAGGTCTTTCTCGCGACGTGAGCCCGGATAAACTCCATCGCTTCCCGCTCCTCCCGGCCGCCCGTCTTCTCCACCAGCGCGTCCAGCCGGGCCAACTCCCCGAAGATCTCGTCGCGGGGGAGGAACCGGAGCCGTGACGCCAGGATACTCGCTTCGACGACGGCGTGCTTCGCCCGGCATAGGCCGCCGAACTGCCTCACCTCGCCTCCGCCCACGACGCGCGTCACGATATCGGCCCGCCCCGCTCCCGGACTCTCGGGGTGCGGGGCGACAACCTCCTGAACCGACACCTCCCGCCAGTAGCAGGTGTCCCGCAGGACAACGCCCCTCACGCGCGTGGCGGGGACGCACTCGAACTGTTCCCGCGATAGGGCGCTCTTCGCGAAGATCAAGACGTTATCCGTGACATTGACGACCGCCTCACCCGTCCGGGTGAGATTCTTGTATGTCCGCGTGTTCGTGAACGGCCGGATGGTGATGGTCTCGCCGCCCCAGACCACTCCCATGGCCGCGAAGTTCGGCTCCCCGGTTTCGTCCAGCGTCGTGACGACGGTCTCGATCACC
>CAYRZF010000043.1:0-3355 GCA_964428805.1 uncultured bacterium
CCCGGGCGGAGTACACCGGGCCCACGAGTGCCACTTACGTGCCCATCGATCAGCGCTAGCCTCGCCACTTCGGGCCGATGATCGCCGCGGGCTCCGGTCTGGCCGTTGGTGGGTCCCCCGACGAAGCGGCGCTTGAGGCGGCGCTTCAGGCGCTCGACCGGAGCCAGGCTGATCATGCCGACCTGGCGCTCGTCTTTGCCACCTCCGACGCCTATCCCCGGGGCCACGAGCTGCTCCACGCGATCCGGCGAGTGACCGGCGCCCGGGCCGTCATCGGGTGCAGCGGGGTGGGGGTCCTTACCGAGCGGATGGAGTTCGAGTCGGGTGGCGCACGAGGCACGAGTCCTGAGGGCCCTCCTCCGTCCGCCGTCAGCGTCCTCGTGATCCGTGGGGAGGAAATGGTCGTGGCGCCGTTTCTCCTGGAGAACCAGGCGGGACGCGGCGCCGAGGCGGCCGCAGAGCTGGCGGAGAAGATCGGACCCACGGTGGCCGAGGGCGGGTGCCTCCTCATCCTGCCCGACCCGGTGGGGCTTCAGCCGCAGGCGCTGCTCGACGGCCTGCACGCGTCGCTGGGGTTCGTCCCGACCCTGGGCGCGGTCGCGGCGGGGGCGCCATTTTTCGAAATCTTCAACACCGATGTGGCGCGGGGCGGGCTCGCGGGTGTGGCGCTCTCGGGCGTCGAGCCGCTGATCGGTGTGGCCCAGGGGTGCCAGCCCATCGGCGAGGCGTATGTCATCACGCGGGCCGAGGGGAACGTGGTGTACGAGATCGGCAGCCGCCCCGCCGTCGCCGTGCTGAGAGAGGCGATCCAGTCGCTCGACGACCCTGAAGCGCGCATCCGCCAGGCGGGGATCTTGGTCGGCCTCGCCATGGACCCGGCCAAATCCCCCCTCGAGCGCGGCGACTTCCTGGTGAGGAACGTGGTGGGGGTGGACCAGCGGAGCGGCGCGGTCGCGGTCGGCGAGCCCGTGCATGTGGGGCAGACCCTCCAGTTTCAGATCCGCGACGCCCGGTCGGCGAGAGAGGATCTGATCGCGGTCCTCGAGATGCTGGAGGAGCGGCTGGCAGGCCGGAGGCCCACCTTTGGGTGCTACTTCAACTGCGCGGGGCGCGGCGAGGGGCTCTTCGGCATTCCCGACCACGACGTGACCCTCATCACCCAGCATCTGGGCGAGTTCCCCCTGGCCGGCTTCTTCGGCAACGGCGAGTTCGCGCCGATCGGCCGCAAGAATTTCTTCCACAATTACACCGGTGCCCTCGTGATCTTCCCCGAGCGGAGAGGCGCCTCCCGCCCGTGATTCCGTTCGTCAAGGGCCACGGCCTTGGCAACGACTACCTGGTGCTGGAGGGCAAAGACCTCGACTTCCCGCTGACGCCGCTGGCCATCCAGCGCCTCTGTCATCGGAACTGGGGGATCGGCGCCGACGGGATTCTGCTCCTGGTGGAGTCCCCCAAGGCCGACTTCGGCCTCCGCATCTTCAACCCCGATGGGAGCGAGGCCGAAAAGTCCGGCAATGGCCTCCGCATCTTCGCCAAGTACCTCTACGATCACGGCCGCACCAGGAAGACGACGTTTACCGTCGAGACTAAAGGGGGCATCGTCGAGTGCCGGTGCCACCTCGCCGGCGGACGCGTCGCCGCGGTGACCGTGGAGATGGGCCGCGCGACGTTCCGCGCTCCCGACATTCCCATGAACGGCCCCGACCGCGAGGTGGTGGGCGTCCCACTCCAGGTGAACGATCACTTCCTCAAGGTCACCGCGGTCTCGGTCGGGAACCCTCACTGCGTGGTCTTCACCGATCAGTTGGACGAGGCGGAGGCCAAGCGTCTCGGCCCCCTGATCGAGCGTCACCCGGCGTTTCCGAACCGGACCAACGTCCAGTTCGCCAGAGTGCTGGGGCGGAACCGGGTGGAGATCCTGATCTGGGAGCGGGGCGCCGGCTACACCCTCGCCTCCGGCTCCTCCTCCTGTGGCGCGGCGTGCGCCGCGGTGAAGAACGGGCTCTGCGACCACGGGCCCGTGACGGTCGTGATGCCGGGGGGCCAACTGACGATCGAGGTGCGCCCCGACTGGTCCCTCCGCCTCCAGGGTCCGGTGGAAGAAGTCTGCGCCGGCACCCTGAGCCCCGACCTGGAGGCATCCCTCAAGGCCGCCACACCGGTCCCCTGAACGAACTTTTGAAGAGACTTGGCATCGAGCACCCTGTCATCCAGGCCCCGATGGGTGGGGGCCCAACGACCCCGGAGCTTGTTGCGGCGGTCTCGAACGCAGGCGGTCTTGGCTCACTGGGAGCCGCCTATCTGACGCCCGACCAGATCACGGAAGCCATTCGGCGGATCAGGGCGCTCACAGACAAGCCGTTCAACGTGAACCTGTTTGCTGGTGGCTACGAAACTGAGAGGCACGTTGATCCCGGACCAATGTTGGCTCTGCTCGCCAAGATCCACGAAGCGTTTGGATTGCCGGCTCCCGCTCTGCCCGTGCTTCCGCCTGATCTGTTCGCGGAGCAGTTCGAGGCCGTGCTGGATGCGCGCCCAGCCGTCTTCAGCTTCACCTTCGGCATCCCCAGGGGTGACGCGATGGCCCGTCTCAGGGCGCGCGGCATCGCAAGCCTTGGCACGGCCACCACCGTCGAAGAAGCGCGCATGCTGGCGGAAGCCGGCGTCGATGGGATCGTCGCGCAGGGCGCCGAGGCTGGTGCGCACCGTGGAACCTTCGCCGGCCCGTTCGAGGCAGCGATGGTCCCGACCCTCGGTCTCGTACGGGGGATCCTGGGGGTTGTGTCGGTGCCGGTGATCGCTTCGGGTGGCATCATGGACGGCCGGGCCGTCGCGGCCGCAATGGGGCTTGGCGCATCCGCGGCCCAGCTCGGCACCGCGTTCCTGACTTGCCCGGAGTCTGGCGCGCCCGAGGCGCACAAGCGGACGATCCTCGCGGCACGCAAGGACACGACGGTCATCACGCGCGCCTTCTCCGGCCGGCCGGCGCGCGGTCTCGCCAACACCTTCATCGCCAGACTCGAGGGGAAGGAGGATATGATCCTGCCCTACCCATTGCAGAACGCTTTGACTCGCGCGATGCGTACGGCTGCAGCAAAGCGAGGAGATAGTGGATTTCTGTCGCTGTGGGCAGGCAGGGGAGTCACTCGGGCGCGCGTCATGCCTGCGGGCGAGCTTGTCAGACGCCTGGTCGACGAAATGAACGAAGTGGATCGTTGAGCAAGCGTCGTCATGCTCGCCAGCAATTTCGCGAGTCCCCTTGGGGCCACCATCCCGCCGGGTCAGGCCGTTATTTCGAAGCGGAACTCGAGCGGCCTGTTTGCCTGCGAGTGGTTGCGGGCCCCCGATTCGCCCT
>CAYRZF010000043.1:3455-18543 GCA_964428805.1 uncultured bacterium
CGGAACTCGAGCGGCCTGTTTGCCTGCGAGTGGTTGCGGGCCCCCGATTCGCCCTGCCTGCGTCACGGGCGTTGTGAGAGGTGAGCCGATTCGCGGAGCCTGAGCACGAAGGAGGAGAGGGCCAGGGCGCGAGCCAGGCGTTCCCCCGGAGTCATGGCCTCGTAGGCCTTCCGGCGCTCGGCCTCCACCGGGTCCGCGGTGGCAGACGGGCGTCGGCGGAAGGCGAGCACCCAGAGTGCGGGGGTTCGGGAGCGCGGCTTCATGGCTTCACGCTCGCACAGCCTGGCGAATCGAGTCAAGCCTCGTCGGGTCAGAGGCCGGATTTGGTGGCGAGGGTGAGGGCGGCCTCCGCGAGCGCATCGACGCGGGGCCCCATGGCGGCGAAGCGCTTGTCCTTGGTCTGCCCACGCTTCCAGCGGATGTAGATCTGCTGGACGACCACCGCGACCTTGTAGAGCGCGAAGGCTTCGTAGAAGGCGATCTTGGAGACGTCCCGCCCGGTCTTGGCCGCGTACCGTTCCACGATCTCGTCCCGGGTGTAGAAGCCGGGGAGCGTCGTGACGTGGACCACCGAGTCGCGCCGGGGATAGGGGTCGCCGGTTTCCGCCCAGTAGCAGAGGAGCTGCCCCAGGTCCACGAGAGGGTCGCCCGTGGTGCACATCTCCCAGTCGAGGACTGCCACCACGCGCGCGGGATCTTTCGGGTCGAGCATCGTGTTGTCGAGCTTCAGGTCGCCGTGGACGAGGGTGGCGGCTGTCGGCGTCGGAATACGCTCCGCCAGCCAGCGGGCGACCTCGGTGATGGCCGGCACCTCGCGGTCTTTGGCCCGTTCCCAGCGCTCGGCCCACCCTTTCACCTGACGCTGCACGAAGCCGTCGGGCTTTCCGAGGGTTCCCAGCCCCACGGCGGCGTAATCCACGGCGTGGAGGGTCGCCATCACGTCCACGATAGCCTCGCTGATCTTGCGGCGAACGGCCGGATCTTCTCCCAGCTCCCTGGGCCACTCCCGGCGGATGACGATCCCTCGCCGCCGCTCCATCACGTAGAACGTCGCGCCGATCACCGAGGGGTCCTCGCAGAGGAGGTAGGGGCGGGGGGCGGGTGGGAAGACGGGCCAGAGCGCGTTCAGCACCCGGTGCTCGCGGGTCATGTCGTGGGCGGTGGGGGCGACCGGGCCCAGCGGCGGCCGGCGCAGGACAAACTCGCGCTCGCCGTAGCGGAGGAGGTAGGTGAGGTTCGAGTGGCCGCCGGGAAACTGCTCCACGACGAGCGGGCCCTCGCCCCCCGGCAGGCGGCCCTGGAGATAGCGGTCGACGGCGGCGACGTCGAACTGCTCGTCGGGGCGTACCGGTGCCGTGTCGCGCTGAGGGGGGTCCCCACCCCCCTCAGTTCTCCCCCCGGCGGAACCCATGACAGACTGGTTCGCTGCAGCCTTGTCCAAAGGCCTTACTGGAACTCCTTGAGGATGCGACGCGCCACGACCATCCGGTGCACCTCGTCCGGGCCATCGTAGATCCGGGCGGCCCGCGCTTCGCGGTAGAACATCTCGAGCGGCGTGTCCCCCGAGATGCCCATGGCGCCGTGGGCCTGGATCGCCCGATCAATTACGTTGTGAAGGACCTTGGCCCCGAAGAACTTGATCAGCGAGATCTCCACGCGGGCGTCGAGCTTCTGGTCCATCTTCCAGGCCGCGTGGAGTGTCATGAGGCGCGCGGCGTCCATCTCGGCTTTGGAATCCGCGATCCAGTTCTGGATCGTCTGTTTTTCCGCCAGCTTGGTGCCGAACGCCTCGCGGTTGAGGACGTGCCGGCACATCAGCTCGAAGGCGCGCTGGGCCACGCCGAGCCAGCGCATGCAGTGCTGGATCCGGCCCGGGCCGAGGCGCGCCTGGGCGATCTTGAACCCCTCGCCGCGAGGGCCGAGGAGGTTCCTGGCGGGGACCCGGCAGTTGTCGTACCGGAGCTCACAGTGGCCGCCGCCTCCTGAATGCCCCAGGACGGGCACCGAGCGAATGATCCTGGCGCCCGGCGTGGGCATCGGGACGATGATCATGCTGAAGCGTTTGCGGGGCGCGGCCTCGGGCTCCGTCTTGGCCATCACGATGGAGAAGGCGGCGCCGATGGCGCCGGTGATGAACCACTTGTGGCCGTTGACCACCCATTCGTTGCCGTCGAGGACCGCCGTGGTCTGGAGATTGGTCGGGTCGGCGCCGGAGACCTCGGGCTCGGTCATGGCGAAGCACGACCGGATTTCTCCGGCCACGTTGGGCAGCAGGTACTTCTTCTTCTGCTCCTCGGTGCCGTACAGATGGAGGATCTCGCAGTTGCCCGCGTCGGGGGCCTGGCAGCCGAAGATGATCGGGCCGATGGGGCTCCGGCCGATGATCTCGTTCATGAGCGCGAGCCCCACGACCCCGATCCCCATACCGCCCACTTCCTCGGGCATGTGGGGAGCCCAGAGGCCCAGGGCCTTCACCTTGGCCTGAAGGGACTTGAGGAGCGGCTCCGGCAGGAAGCCGTCGTCGCCGACCTCCCGCTCCACCGCATACACGTGCTCGTCCATGAACCGGGCGGTGACCCGGCGGATCTGCTCCATCTCCGGCGAGAGGCTGAAGTCAATCATGAGTCTCGCAGATTATACCTTAGGCGGTTCTGGGGGCGAGTGCCGTGCCCAGCCACCGTCCGACGGTACCGCCGACGGCTCCGGCGGCTGTGACGAGGAAGAGCCCCCAGGCGACTTGCGGCGTGGTCGGGAGGCTCCCCTGGAGCGCGGGGAGTTGAGCGAGGCTCCAGCCCGAGGTGCCGAGGAACAGCAGAGCGAAGGCTACGCTTCCCACGACCGCGCGACGGCGGTCATCAACCAGACAGAGAGCCAGGGCAGGAACGAGGGCCCAGGTGATGGACTTTGCCCGTCCCGTGTAGGTCACCACCGGTGTTCCGTTCTCTCTGGCGATCCGGTAGGCCACGGCGAGAGGCGCGGTCGGGTCCTGGGCGATGGCTTCTTCGATCGCGGGCTCAGGCCTGGCGAGAGCAAAGCCCGCTCTCGCGACCCCGCCTCCAGCCAAGGCGAGCAATGCCGCGAGTGCCACCGTGAGGAGAGGAGTCCAACGCCGGAGGCTGAGGTCGGCGACGGGGACAAGCGCCACCGGCAGAAAGAGCGCGCCGAGGATCGGATAGTAGAAGAAGGCCAGGCCGCCCTGCTCGTACGCCCAGAGGATGCTCGTTCCCAGCAGGAGATGGAAGGTCCCGAAGAGAATGGTGCCGCCGAGGAGCAGTGCGAAGAGCCGGGCGTAGCGCTCCCGCGGGTAGCTTTCGATGGCGAGGAGGAGGCATCCAGCGGAATTTATCTGGCTGCCGAGGAGTCCCAGGAGATGGGGAGGGCTCCAGAGCGTGACGTCCAGGCCGAAGAGGCGGTGCCAGAGGTCATCAATCGGCGCGGCCAGCACGGTGATGCAGATCCCCCACCAGGCCAGGTGCGTCCCGCGCGTCCCCACGAGCCCGAAGAGACGGACACTGCCGGGCGTGGGCCGCCCGCTGAGCGTCAGCAGGGTCTCCCGGGCGAGGAGCGCCGCGCAGAGCAGCGCCACGACGGTCACCGCGGAATAGGTCATCAGGTGAGGGGGGATCCAGAACGAATCGCGGCCGATCAGCACGTGCCACTGGATATCCCACGTGACGCCCCAGCCGCCCCAGAGCTTGGCCGCCAGCATCCCCCAGAGGGCGGCCCGCCGCCACGCCTGCATGATTACTGCTTGGGAGGTTCGACCTTCGTGGGAGGTTCGACCTTCGTGGGAGGTTCGACGCCCAGCACCTTCACGTCAAAATGGAGGGTCTTGCCCGCCAGGGGATGATTCAGGTCGATGATCACCGTTTTCTCTTTGATCTCTTTTACCCGCACCAGCCTGGTCTCGCCCCCGCGGCCCCGCGCCACGAGCTCCGCCCCCACGGTAAGGGATGCCGGCGGGAGCGCCTCCTTCGGCACCTCCGTGGCCGCCTTCGGGTCCACCTCCCCGTATCCGTCCGCGGGGGGTATCGTCACTTCCTTTTGATCGCCGGCGCGCAGGCCGTTGAGAGCCTTTTCCAGCGCGGGAATGATCTGCTGCTCTCCTTGGGTATAGGTGATGGGGTCTCGACCCTTGTTCGAGTCCAGCACCGCGCCGGTACCATCCTTCAGCGTGTATTCGAGCTGGACCTTGGAGCCGTTCTCGATGACAGGCCCCGCCGGCTTCTCCTCGGATTGGGCCTGAGCGACTCCGACCGCCAGCAGAAGCGTCAAGACGACCGTTCCCGCAACTCGCATCGTTCCTCCATTCTGGCCGGGCAAACGCGCTCCGGCGTATACGTGCGAGTTTACACCTTTGCGAGAATTCGGCAAAATCCGGGCTGTATCAGAATCTCGGCGTTGACAGACGAGGCTGAAGGGTTTAGGTAAGCAGTCCTCATCGTAGGGCCGGGGTGCGCGCCGTCGCGACCCCGATCATGCTGTCCCGCGTGACAAGACCTGCCAGCGCATCCTCGCTCATGTGTCCTGTTCCAGCCGGCCGGACGGGAATCACCAGGTACCGCATGTCGGCGGTGCTGTCGAGAACGCGCACCTCGACGGTCGGATCCAGCTCCAGTCCGAACTCCTTCAGGACGCCGCGCGGATCGGTCACTGCGCGGGAGCGGTAGCTCAGGCTCTTGTACCAGTCAGGCGGGTAGCCGAGAAGCCCGCGCGGGTAACACGAGCAGAGCGTACACACAACCATGTGGTGCACCTTGTCGGTGTTCTCCACGGCCACGATGGTGGCCTCGAAGCCAACGGTGATCCCGAGCTCGGCGATGGCGGCCTTGGCATCGGATAAGACGCGGGCCTTGAACGCGGGGTCCACCCAGGCTCTCGCGACCACCCTGGCGCCCTGCGCGGGGGTCCGGGCGTCCATTTCTTCGACCGCCCGCCTGACCTCGTCGGCGGTGATCGCCCCCTTTTCGATTAAGAGGGCCTGGATGGCGTCGGTCCGCTTCTCGTAATACGACGATTCGTGTTCCTCGTGAATGGGGGCGTGGGGCTCGTGGGGGTGGTCGTCGTGCATGCGTGCCTCCGAAGGGTCAGGCCGGTTCCAGCCAGTGCTCGTAGATGTCAATCAGAAGCTTGTCCCGGGACGAACCTCCGTACTGTTTCCAGATCTGCGTCTCGTCGAACCGGACGAGGTAGAGAAACTGTTTGGGCAGGCCGTCGCCGCCATAGGCGAGCGACTCGGGGTTGCGATAGGCGTCGTGGAGCCGCTGGACCGAGCCGACCTTGCCCTGGATATACGTGGGCGTCCGGAAGTGTCCCGGGGGAGACCCCACCCGGACCCTGACCCGGTCCCCGGCCTTGAATGTGGCGCTCATGATCGGGCTTCTAGCTCCTTGACCTTCCGGTCGATCTCCTCCTTCGTCAGGATCCCTTTTTCAATCATGAGCGTCTCGAGCGCGGTGAGCCACCGTTCGTAGTATTTGCATTTTTCGTACGCTGCCGGTTCCATGCCCTCGATCGCCCGACGCATCTCGTCAACGCGGATGACGCGCTTGTCCGGGCTCTGCAGGAGCGTCATCATCGCGTCGGTCCGTTTCTCCCACCAGGAGAGCTCATGTTCGGATTTGTCAATCGCCCCGGCGCCGGGCCATCCGCCTCGGTCATGCACGCGTGCCATCATGCTGCTATCCTCCTATTCTCGTCGGGTACACGTCAAGGGGGATCGGGTATTATTAGGGGCGATGATTACCGAGGCTACCCTCACGGTCAGCGCCCGGGAGTTCGAGCCGGCCTACCTTCGGCTCGGCGTCGAGGAGATCGAGCGCCGGGCGGCCGAGGCGCTGGCCACCCTGGCCTCTTGCCAGGTTTGCCCGCGTAACTGTCGGGTGGACCGCCTCCACGACGAGACGGCGGTCTGCAAGTCCGGGCGGCACGCGCTCGTGGGCTCATACTTCCCCCATTTCGGCGAGGAGGACTGCCTCCGGGGGTGGAAGGGCTCGGGCACCATTTTCTTCTCCTGGTGTAACCTCAAATGTGTCTTTTGTCAGAATAGCGACATCAGCCAGAAGGGGGAAGGCCACGTGGTTTCCCCCGAGCGGCTGGCCGGCATGATGCTGGAGCTCCAGGCGCGGGGGTGCCACAACATCAACTTCGTCACGCCGGAGCATCTGGTGCCGCAGATCCTGGAGGCTCTCCCCCTCGCGATGCGGGGCGGCCTCCGGCTGCCGATCGTCTACAACACGAGCGCCTACGACAGCCTCGAGAGCCTCCGGTGGATGGACGGCATCGTGGACATCTACATGCCGGACTTCAAGGTCTGGGACGGCGCCGTGGCCAAGCGGTACCTGAAGGCGCCGGATTACCCCGAGGCGGCGCGGCGCGCGATCCGGGAGATGCACGACCAGGTGGGACCGCTTGTCACGGACGAGTGCGGCCTGGCCAAGCGCGGGCTCCTGGTGCGCCACCTGGTGATGCCGGGCATGCTCGAGGAGACGCGGCAGATCATGCACTGGCTGGCGCGCGAGCTCTCCCCGGAGACGTACGTCAACGTGATGGCCCAGTACTATCCGGCGGGGGCGGTCTCCGCCGAGAAGTATCCCGAGATCAACCGCAAGCTCTTCGGGGAGGAGTACGCCGAGGCCGTCAGGATCGCCGGGGAAGCCGGCCTCTGGCGCCTGGATGAGCGCCGTTCCCACAACCCGGCCGCAAGGGCTGTCTGCCCGTAGCGTTCCTCACCGCGTATCCACCCGTATCCCCTGAGTCTTCAGGGACGTGACTTGTGGGCCCAGGCGAGGAGCTTCTTGAGCGGGAGCGTGTTGAGGACCTGGGGGCCGGTGATCCAGGCGCGGCGGGCGGTGGCGATGCCGAGGGACATGTTGTCGAGATTCTCCAGGTAATGGGTGTCGGTGTTGATCGCGATCGGGATGCCCAGCTCGGCCGCGCGGCGGGCGTGGACGTCCTTCAGATCGAGCCGCTGCGGGGAGGCGTTGATCTCGATCGCTTTGCCGTGCTTCTTGGCGGCGGCGAAGACCTGCTCGAGGTCCACGTCGTAGGGGTCGCGCTCCCCGATGAGGCGGCCGGTCGGGTGGACCAGGATATTCACGTAGGGATTCTCCAGCGCTTTGACGATGCGCGCCGTCATCTCGGCCCGCGCCTGCTTGAAGCGGGAGTGGACCGCGGCCAGCACGATGTCCAGCTCTTTCAGGACGTCGTCGGGAAAGTCCATCCGGCCATCGGCCAGGATGTCGCATTCGCTGCCGGCCAGGATCCGGATCTTGTGCCGCTTCTGGAGTTCGCGGATCTTCCGGATCTGCTCCCGGAGCTCGTCGGGGGTGAGGCCGCCGGCCACCGTGGAGGACTTCGAGTGATCCGAGACGATGATGTACTCGTAGCCGCGCGCCTCGGCCGCCTCGATTAATTTCTCGAGCGGGTGGTGGCCGTCCGACCAGTCCGTATGGGCGTGGAGGTCACCACGAATCGCGTCCTGTTCGATCAGGCGCGGCAGTGTGCCCTTCAACGCCGCCTCCACCTCACCGGAGTTTTCCCGGAGCTCCGGCGGGATCCAGGGGAGACCGACCGCCTCATACACCTCTTCTTCGGTGACCCCGGCGATCCGCCGGTTCGTCTTCTCATTGAAGACCCCGTACTCGCTGACCTTGAGTCCCTTCTTCGAGGCGATCTCGCGGACGCGGACGTTATGCTCTTTGGAGCCGGTGAAATACTGGAGCGCCGCACCGAATGCCTCCGGCTCCACGACTCGGAGGTCCACCTGGATTCCCTCCTGGTGGCGGATGGAGGCTTTCGTGTCTCCGTGGGCGAGCACGTCGAGCGCTGAGGGAAGGGAAACAAAGGTGTTGATGACCTCCTCCGGATTGCTGGAGGTGACCAGGATGTCGATGTCGCCGACGGTCTCTTTCCTGCGCCGGGTGGAGCCGGCCACCTCGACCTGGGTCACCCCGCCGTGGGCCTTCAGCGCCTGGACCAGCGAGCCGGCGACGTTGAGGGCCTTTCCGACCGGCATCCGGCTCTGGCCGGCCTTCCACGTGGCGATCCCCTTGAGGATGTTCTCCCGGGTTTTTTCCCGGATGCCGGGGACTTTCAAAATCTCGCCCGACTGCGCCAGCGCCTCCAGCTTTGCGATGCTGTCCACGCCCAGCCGGTCATAGAGCAGCTTCGCCGTCTTGGGGCCGAGGCCCTGCACCTCGATGATGGAGAGGAGCCCCCGGGGGACCTCCTTGCGCATCGCCTCGAGGTCCGCGATCTTTCCCGACGCCAGGTGTTCCGCGATCTTGGCGGCCAGGTCCTTGCCGATTCCGGGGATCTTCTGCAGCTCGTCGCGCTGCGCGATCGCTTCGATCTCCTCGGTCAGGGATTCCAGGTTCTCGGCGGCGCGGCGGTAAGCGCGGACGCGGAAGACGTTCTCCCCCTTGATCTCCAGGAGGTCCGCCGTCTCGTAGAAGAGCTTCGCGATCTCGAAGTTCTTCACGGCCTTATGGTATCCTTCCGGTGCGTCCCATTCAACCCGGATGGGATCTGAGGGATGGTAGCGTGCTTCCGCAATGGGCGTGGGACCTGATCGAGCCGTACCTCAAGAAGACCCTGGCGCACCGCGGCGTCGAGCGCCCCACGAAGCGGCAGCTCCTCGAAGAGTTCGCCAGCGTGTGGCCGGGGTTCACGGCGACGATCATGGTGCAGGAGCCCTGGATGGGGACGATCCGCTTCAAGCGCCTCGTCAAGCTCCCGTCGGCGGCGATGGACGCGTTCCTCGAGGACCCCACGCAGTTCATCGGAGACCGGTTCGGCGGCGGGAAATTCAAGATGAATCTTCATCACGGCATGCACTTCGTCAACACCAAGAACTTCAAGCCGGAAGGTCCTCCGCTCTGGAAAGACCTGCCTGAGCTCGGGGAGGAGTGAACGATGGCGAGCGATGAGACCCGTCGGCTGCTGAAGGTGTTCGGGATTGCGATCACCGACTACGAGGATGCGGTTGCCGAAGGGGCCCCTGCCGAGAAGCTTTCAAAGGTGGAGGCCGAGGCGTTCGCCCGGCTCCGGGAGGTCACGACCCTCCTCGAGCGCCTCCGCACGAAGAAGAAGTAATGCCGGGTCCTATCGCGGATGCCTCCGGCGTCGTCTTCACGGCTCCCGATCCGCCAGGGCGGATCGTCTCGCTGATTCCCTCGGTGACGGAGACGCTTTTCGCCTTGGGGCTCGGCGACGCGATCGTCGGCATCACGATCTTCTGAGTCGAGCCCCGAGAGGCGGTCGCCTCCAAGCTCAAGATCGGTGGCGAGAAGAATCCGAAGCTGGAGCTGATTCGCTCGCTGGACCCCGATCTCGTGCTTGCCAACATCGAGGAGAACCTGAAGGAGCACGTCGAGACGCTGCGCGGCTGGGGGATTCCGGTGTTCGTGCAATACCCTCGCACCGTCGAGGAGGGGATCCGGATGGTGGAGGAGCTGGGAGCGGTGACCGGGACGGAGGAGCGGGCGCGGGAGATTACCGCCGAGCTCTGGCCGCTCTACCGGCAGGCCCAACGAATCCCCGAGGTCCGCCGGCCGGCCCGCGTCTTCTGTCCGATCTGGCGAAACCCCTACATGACGATCAATCGCGATACGTACGTGCACGACATGCTGGCGCTCTGCGGGGGGCAGAATGTCTTCGCCGAGCGGTCAGAGCGGTATCCCGAGGTCACGCTGGAGGAGGTCTCCGCGGCCCGTCCGGAGGTCATCCTCCTCCCGGACGAACCGTACCGCTTCCGGAAGGTTCACATTCATGATTTCGCGGCGTACGAGGAGATCCCCGCCGTGAGCGACGGCCGGATCTATCTGCTGGACGGCAAGCTCCTCACCTGGCACGGTCCCCGCATCGCCGAGGCCCTCCAGACGCTTCCGTCCCTACTTCACCTCTAGGATCATCTCGATCTCGATGGGGACGCCCAGGGGCAGCTCTGCCATCCCCACCGCCGAGCGCGCGTGCCGGCCCGCCTCGCCGAAGACTTCCACCATGAGGTCCGAGAAGCCGTTGATGACCTTCGGCTGGTCGGTGAACCCCTCGGCGGAGGCCACCATCGCGAGCACTTTCACCACGCGCTTGACCTTGTCGAGGCTCCCGAGGGCGGCCCGGACCGTAGCCAGGAGGTTCAGCCCCACGTCGCGCGCGACTTTGTACCCTTCCTCCACGGAGAACTCCCGGCCGAGTTTGCCGCGGACCGTGGGCTTGCCGTCTCTGATCGGCACGTGCCCGGCGGTGAAAAGAAGTTTACCGACGCGGACGGAAGGGATGTAGTTCGCCACCGGGGTGGGCTGCGGGGGAAGCGTAATGCCCAGCTTCTTCAGTTTTGCTTCGGCTCCCATGAACGGTGTCCTCCTTGGGTTACACGGCCAGGTACTGCCGGATGACCTCCTCGTTCGCCCATAGCTCTTCGAGCCGGCCCGAATAGCGGATGTTCCCCTTCTCCATGATGTAGCCCCGGTCGGCCACCCGGCGGGCGAACTTGACGTTCTGATCCGCGATGAGGAGGGTGACGCCCTCCTCCCGGATCTGGCGGATCGCCTCGACGAGAGTTCGGACCATCAGCGGGCTGAGACCCTCGGAGGGCTCGTCCAGAATGAGTAGGATGGGATTCCCCATGAGGGCTCGGCCGGTGGCCAGCATCTTTTGCTCCCCCCCGGAGAGCCCGCCGCCCCGGTTGGCCCTGAGTTCCCTCAGGAGGGGGAACAGCTGATAGACCCGTTCTCTGGTCCATCGCCCCTCCCGGCGGGTGACCCGGCGGACGATCTCCAGGTTTTCCTCGACCGTGAGGTCCGCGAAGATCCTGCGGTCGTCGGGAACGTAGCCGATCCCGAGCCGGGCGATCGCGAACGGCTGGCGGCCGGTGATCTCCTCTCCCTTGAACGTGACCCGGCCGGTCCGCGGCGGGGTGAGCCCCATGATGCTCCGGAGGGTGGTGGTTTTTCCGGCCCCGTTTCGCCCGAGCAGGCAGACGACTTCCCCGGGCTCAACCTCCAGGGAGATCCCGTGGATCACCCGGCTCAGCCCGTAGGCGGTCACAAGGTCCTGTACCTCGAGAATCACGCCGACAGCTCCTCGCCGAGATAGACCTCTCGCACCTCGCGGTTCGCCCGGATCTGGGCGGGTGACCCTTCGGCGAGCACCCGCCCCCGGTTCATCACCACGATCCAATCGGCAAGGGAGAAGACCACGTCCATGTCGTGCTCGACGATGACGAAGGTGGTGTGTCGCTCGGCGGAAAGCTTGCGGATCAGCGCCAGCACCGTCGTCCGCTCGACGGGAGTGAGCCCCGAGGAGGGCTCGTCGAGGAAGCAGAGCTCGGGCCGGGGGGCGATGGCGATGCCCAGTTCCAGAAGGCGCTGGTCCCCATGCGAAAGGGCGCCGGCCGGCGCGTCCCGCGCCTCCGCAAGGCCGATGTCCCTGAGGATCTGCTCGGCCTCCGCCACCGCGTCTTTTTCCCGTTCCAGCCTGGAAAGCGGCGCGCCGGCGCGCCCGCGGCGGGAGAGGACCGGCAGGAGGACGTTCTCGAGCACCGGCAGCCGCCAGAAGATGTTCATGATCTGGAATGATCGGGACAGCCCCTTGCGGACCCGGTGGTGAGTGGCCAGATGCGTGATCGCTTCGCCCTTGAAGTGGATCGCTCCGGAGTCGGGGAAGAGGGCCCCCGTCGCCAGGTTGATGAGCGTGGTCTTGCCCGCGCCGTTGGGGCCGATGATCGCGGTGAGCCGTCCGGCGGGGAGCATCAGGTCCACGCCGTCTATGGCCGCGAAATTTCCGAAGCGCTTGCGGACGCCCTCGATCGTCAGCAGGTCGCTCATCGGGCGAAGATGCTTGCGACGCCGCCGCGGAAGCCCATGACCAGGGCGACCACGATGACGCCGAGCCAGATGAGCCAGTACTCGGTGAACCGGACGATGATGTCCTTGATCATGAAGAAGAGGAAGGCGCCGACGATGGGTCCCCCGAAGACGTGGACCCCGCCCATGAGCGTTGCCAGGACCGGCTCGGCCGACGTGCTCCAGTGGGCGATGGGCGGGGTCACGGTATTCTCCAGCGGGGGGAGCAACGCCCCGGCCAGCCCCGCGTAGAGGCCCGCGATGGTGAAAGCGATCAGCCGATATCTTCGGACCGGAATGCCCGCGAACTCAGCGCGGCTCTCGCTGTCCCGGATCGCCTGAAGGGTGAGCCCGAGGGGCGAGCGCACCAGGCGGTGCATGATCAGGATCGCCAGGATCGAGACCACCAGGACAACGTAGTAGTAGCGCTCCATGGTGGCCAGGCTGAGGTTCAGGAGGCCCGGAATCTGGATCGGCGCACGGGGGATTCCCACCAGGCCGTCGTCGCCGCCGGTGAAGTCGCGCCACTTCCAGGCGATGGAGTAGATCATCATGCCGAACGCGAGCGTGAGCATGGAGAAGTAGATGCGCGTGTGCCGGACGGAGAGGATCCCGAGGAGCAGGGCGGCCGCCCCGGCCGCCCCCACCCCGCCCGCGAGTCCGAGGAGGAGGTTCGGCACGGCGAGCAGGATCTTGGCGCAGCCGTAGGCTCCGACGGCGAAGAATCCGGCCTGGCCGAATGAGAGCAGGCCCGTGTAGCCGAAGAGGAGGTTGAAGCCGAGCGAGAAGACCGACAGGATCAGGATCTGGATTGCGAGGTAGAGCGGGTACCGTCCGGCCAGGAGCGGCAGCAGAAACAGGGCCAGCACCACGACCCCGACCACGAGGGCGAGAGGGCGGGAGGTCCGCTCAATCACGGTCAGCCCTCAGCGGGCGAAGAGACCCTGCGGGCGGACCAGCAGAACCACCGCCATGATCACGAAGATGAAGAACAACTCGAACACCGGAAAGAAGAGCGTGCCGTAGGCGCTCAGGATTCCGACGATCAGCGAGCTGACGAAGGCGCCTTTCAGGTTTCCCAGGCCGCCGATGACGGTGATGATGAACGCCTGAATGATCATCGCTGCGCCGATTCCGGGAGCCACCACGCGCACCGGCGTCCCCAGGGCGCCACCCAGGGCGGCCAGCATGGATCCGAAGACGAACACGCCGGAGAAGACCCGCGGGACGTTGATGCCGATCGCGCTGGCCATCTCGCGGTCCGAGGCCGTCGCGCGCACAATCCGCCCCCACCAGGTCTTCTCGAAGAGCGCCCAGAGGCTCGCGGCGACGGCGAGGCCGACCGCGATGATGAAGGCGTTGTACACGGGGAATGCCCGGCCGAACACCCGCCACGCCCCGTCGAGGAATCCCGGGATTGGGGGAATCTTGAAGACGCCCCCCCAGATGAGCTTGACGGCGTCGTCGAGAATCAGGATGAAGCCGAAGGTGAGGAGGAGCTGGTAGGCTTCGTCGATCCCGTAGATGCGGCGGAGAAAGCCCCGCTCCATCACGAAGCCGAGGAGCCCTGTCCCGAGGAGGCTCAAGGGAACGGCGAGCCAGAACGGGAGCCCCAGCTGGCCGTAAAAGGTGTAGGTCAGGTACGCCCCCACCATGAACAGGCTCCCGTGGGCGAAGTTCACGATCCGGAGCACCCCGAAGATGATCGTCAGCCCGGCCGAGATCAGCCACAGATACATGGCCAGGGAAAGGCCGATGAGACCCTGGAAGGCGATAGTGTCCATTGGGCCGGGGGCGGCGCCGACCCTCTCCCCCTCACCCCGCCCTCTCCCCCTCGGGGGGAGAGGATAAAGGTAAGGGGGCCAGGATCGACTGGATGGGGTTATTTAGTCGCCGCGACGGGCGTGAAGGGCGGATAGCGGTAGTAGTCTTTGGCCGCGACCACCTTCAGGTCGCCGAGCACGGGAATGGGATACTTCGGGTCCGACACGACGCGGCCCGCGGGGACGTTATACACGAACTGGTGATCCTCGGCTCTGAAGACGCGGAGGCCCGCCGGAGTCATGATCTGCATGCCCTTCATCGCCTCGATCACCTTGGCGGTCTCAAGGCTCTTCGCCTTCGTCACCGCCGCCTTGGTGATCAGAATCGCCGAGTAGGTGGTCTCGGCCGAGTAGTTCGGGAGCCGCCCCCACCGCCTCTCGAAGCGCTCGACGAAGGCCTTGTTCTCCGGCGTGTCGGGCCAGTTGTGGATGTAGCGGGCCGTGGCCCAGAGCTTGCCCTTGAATTTGGGCACGTCGCGGGCGATTCCCTCGAGGACGTCAACCGAGCCGCCCATGGCCTGCCACCAGGCCTGGATCTCGTCGAAGACTCCCTGGAGCATGGCCTGGCGGAGCAGCATGACCGCCTCGCCTGCCCAGGGCGTTGCGATGATCACGTCGGGTTTCTGCGCCATCACGGAGGAGATGTGCGGGGAGAAATCCATTGTCCAGAAGGGTGACCAGACCGCGGCGACGAACTCGGCGTCCGGCCGAAACTTCTTCATGGTGTCCTTGAAGAGGCTCCAGGTCGCATAGCCGTACTCGTAGTCGGCTCCGATGGTGGCGAAGCGCTTGAGCCCCGGCTGATCCTTGAAGACCAGCGCCGCCAGGATGGCGTCCTGATAGACGGGGACGCTGACCCGGACGATCTCCTGGATCCCTTTGCCGGCGACCAGCTCCTCGGTCAGGCGGTGAGTGGCGGCGTGGGTGAAGAAGTTGATCCGCTTCAGCTCGGGCAGAACGGGCCCTATGGCCATGGCGGAGCCGCTGGAGTCCACCCCGTAGAGGAAATGCGCCCCCCACTCCGTCACCAGGTACCGGACGTTCTTCACCGCCGTGGCCGGTTTCAGCTCCTCATCCATGAACTTCATTTCGAGCTTGCAGCCGAGGATGCCGCCGGCCCCGTTGATCTCCTCGACGGCCATGGTGGCGCCCATGCTGATCTGCCGACCGTAGTCGGCGTGGGCTCCCGACGACGAGCCCTGGACGCCCAGCTTGATGGCGGGGACGCCCAGCTGGCACTGCGCCTGGGCCGGCGCGGCGGGGAAGACCAGAAGGCTTGAGAAGAACAGGACGCTCAGGATCCCTATGCCCTTTTTCATCGCGCGCCTCCTCCGGTTCGAGAGAATTGCAGGATGACTCTAGAGGGGATCGATGCCCCTGTCAATAGCCCGATCTGCCTCATAAAGATTGTTACCGAGG
>CAYRZF010000044.1:0-18018 GCA_964428805.1 uncultured bacterium
CCCACATAAGGCGAGGCGCAGGGACGACGACTGGCGGCGGCGGCACGACGACCACGGGCGCTGGCGCAGGGGCCATCACCACCGGTGGGGCCGCGGGCGCAGGTGCCGGGGCGGCTTGCTTCTGCTCGGCTCCCTGGATGGCATCCCCGATCACGGCGCCGGTGACAGCGCCGATGCCGGCGCCGATGAGGGCGCCGGTTCCGTCTCGGACTGACTTCTTAGTCGTCGTCCTTCGACTTCTTGTTCTTGCCCTTCCCGTGTCCGGCCCAAGGAGGCGGGCCACCGTGTTTCTTCAGGTGGCCCGGCGGAACCTTGTAGTAGGTGACCGGCACGGCGAGCACCGGTTGGGGCACGTGCTCCACTGCGACGAACGTCCATGGGCCGTTGTAACCCCCCGCTACGAACCATGAGCCGGTATGGTGGGTGTAGTACCGCCCACCGTAGGAGAAATAGTTAAAGCTCAGGCTTGGCGCATAGTACACGGGCGTTCCAGGCACGACGACGAGCTGCGGCGGTGCGGCGACGACGATGGGCGGGGGCGGCGGAGGCGCCATGACGACCACGGGCGCTGGCGCAGGGGCCATCACCACCGGTGGGGCCGCGGGCGCAGGTGCCGGGGCGGCTTGCTTCTGCTCGGCTCCCTGGATGGCATCCCCGATCACGGCGCCGGTGACAGCGCCGATGCCGGCGCCGATGAGGGCGCCGGTTCCGGGATGTCCGGTCTGGCTACCGATGATGGCTCCGGTGCCGGCCCCGATGGCTCCTCCGGCGACAGCACCCTTTTCACGGGTCGTCATCGGGCTCGAGCACCCTACCACCGCGACGGCGAGGCCGAGGATCACGATGCGAGCATAAGGCATCACGTTTCCCTCCTTGTAACGGCGCCTGCTTGAAGGCTCGTGACTGTTGTCCTGCTCATTTGATTTTTAGTTCGTGCACGTAAATGAAGTCTGCCACCACGGAGTGCGCTTTGATCTCTTTAGCGTATATGACCGAGGCGGACACGACGGGGGCTTTGATCTCGCCGTGCCAGCCATGGGTTTCTAGCTCGCCTGTCTGATAGATCTGCCCCCGCACGTCCGAGGCTTTAATCTTGTTGGCGTAGATCGTATGGGCCCGGACCTGTTCCGCCTTGATCTCCTTGGCGTACACCGTCTGCGGAGGCGGCGGCACGACGACCACAGGCGCTGGCGCAGGGGCCATCACCACCGGTGGGGCCGCGGGCGCAGGTGCCGGGGCGGCTTGCTTCTGCTCGGCTCCCTGGATGGCATCCCCGATCACGGCGCCGGTGACAGCGCCGATGCCGGCGCCGATGAGGGCGCCGGTTCCGGGATGTCCGGTCTGGCTACCGATGATGGCTCCGGTGCCGGCCCCGATGGCTCCTCCGGCGACAGCACCCTTTTCACGGGTCGTCAACGGGGTTGAGCAGCCAGCGACCGCGACGGCGAGGCCGAGGACCATCACGATGCGAGCAGGAGCTTTCACCATCTCCTCCTCGGGCCCACTAGTTAGTCGTCCTTCCCCTTCTTGCCCTTGGGTCCCTTCCCGGGTCCGCCGGCCCAAGGAGACGGGCCGCCCTCTTTCTTCATGTGCCCCGGCGGCACCTTGTAGTAGGTGACCGGCACGGCGAGCACCGGTCGGGGGACCTTCTCCACTACGACGAACTTCCATGGGCCGTTGTAGCCCCCCGCTACGAACCATGAGCCGTTGTGGAGGGTGTAGTACCGCCCACCGTAGACGAAATAGTTAACGCTCAGCCCTGGCGCATAGTACACGGGCGTTCCAGGCACGACCACGAGCTGCGGCGGCGCAACGACGAGGACGGGTGGGGGCGGCGGGGGCGAGCCGATGTTAATGCCGATGCTGAGGCTGTCCGCCTGGGCCGGGATCGCCCCGAGCAGGCCCCCGGCGGTTGCTAGGAGGATAGCCGCGAGAACGACTATACCTTTCATTTCAGATTCCTCCTTGTGCGCGGTCATTCGAAGTCATTGGTAAGGCGTGCATAGACCTTGCCAAGACCCTCTCCGGCGGGCATGTTCTCGAAGCCTTGGATTTTACGGTTTTTCGAACCGAATCGTGGCGAGCAGCAGCCCCACCCCGTCACGTTCTCGATCAGAATTTGTCAGTCAATTTGACACCGACGGGACGGGACAAAAAGGAGATCCGCGGCTTAAATCGGGCGACGCAGATGCCCGGATGTCAGTTGCCTGGCCGCAACTCAATCACGACCGGCGGCCAGCAGGCGAACGGCCCCGATGATCCCATGCGCAGCCCGCGCAAACTCCGGCCTATTAATCTTGTCTGGGAGATCCTGCGGCGTGTGATATTCCGGATAGCGATAGGGCGCCGTGTCTGTCAGCATGACGGCCCGATACCCTTCCTGCCAGAACGACCAGTGATCGGACCAGTCCACACCCGGAACCCACGAAAAGGTTGCCGCTCCTTCCACGGGGAAATCGGTGGCCTCGCTAAAGTGCCGGAGGAACTCGATCACGAGCGGCCGGGACGAAAGATTCCCGACGACGGCCAGGAAGTTTGCCCTGTCAGGGTAGAAGGCTCCGAAAGGGAAGGGATACCGCTGGCTCCCAGGGGTGTCGGCGTAGTAGCCGAGGGTTTCGAGGGAGACCATTGCCACGATGTTGTCTCCCCGCCTCCGGGCATTCCGCGCGTGGAGCCGGCTTCCCATCTGCTCGCCGTGAAAAAACGGCGGTTCCTCGTTGACGAAGGCCACGAACCGGAGGGTCCGGGCCGGGACAGCCTGCTTCAGGCTCTCCGACATCTCCAGCAGCAGGGCGACCCCGGTGGCATTGTCATTGGCCCCCGCGGTCCCGACGAGGGAGTCGTAGTGGGCGCCCACGACGACGGTCTCGTCCGGCCGGCTTGACCCTCTCTGCTCCACGAGAAGATTGACACACCGTTGACCGGCGAGTTCATAGGCCTCTTCCTTCACCGAAAACCCCTGCGCTGTCCAAACCTCCCGGATATACCTGGCCGCGTCGCTGAGGCCTCGAGGCCGGAACAAATTTCGTTCTCCAATCTCGTTGGCGAGGATGGACACGTGCCGCACGAGCCGGGATTCGAGGGCTTCGATTTCTCCTCGGGCCGCCTTGTCCATCACTGGCCGATTCCCTTTAGGCTTGACGTCGATCATCACAAAGTAGCCAAGAAGTGACAGGAGGCCAATCGCGACCAAGATCGCAACACTCCACATAATGGTTATTTTCCCTACACTGTAGTCGGAGTCTTCACGAACTGACGGGAGAGCTCTTTGGGCGCGTGCCATAAGTAAACAGTAAACGGCGGGGATCTGGTATCAAAGGAATTATCAATGCTGGTGGCCGTTCCAGTGACGCCGCCCCTCGGACCCTCCGGCCGTCCGTCGTGCGAGCCGGCCGGCCTGTGGATCGAAGTCCTCAAACTAGGTAACTTGCTTCACAGAGTGTGTACGAAAGGTCAGAGTAGACCTCGGATGTGGCGGTGTTTCTTGTCTTCTTACCATGGCATGAGAGATGCGATGTCAACTATGACGGGGGGTCCGCTGAAAGGCGGGGAAACGGCGGAGGCCCTCCGCCGCCCCCGTTCCTAACACGATAAGAGGAGGATCCTTGCGATGTCGCCTGATCGTGAAGACCTCCGGGATGCCTTGAGTGTCCTCGCCTGCTTTCTGTTGGCCGCTCTGATCATGGGTGCGGCGTGGTGGAAAGCTTCGTTCCTTGGATGAAGAGCCTCTCGCGACTTCAGTGGATGGCTCTCTGCCTCCTCCTCTCTGGAGGCTGTGTCTCTCTGATCCCGGCTCAGTACCAATCCCTGCGAGACGCCCAAGCCTTCGCGGATGCCACGACACAGGCCTATGGCGGGACGCCGATCTTGGTCTTCGCGGGGCCGCAGGATCCTGGGCTCGGAGCCATCTTCCAGCGGGGGAGCATCACCCTCAATCAAGACCTGCTCACTTCCCCGTTCCTCGATGTCCTGATGGCTCACGAGCTCGGCCATGCGGTCTTGGGCCACGAGGGGCCGGTGTCCTTGAAAGCCACCCGGGTCCTCAGCCAGCGGGAGCTGGATGCCAATGCAAAAGCCGTGGAGATCCTCGTTCGGATCAAAGGGGGGACCGAGGCCGAAGCTCTCCGCAATGTTCTTGCGTTCCTCCGGAGCGTCCACTGGACCCTTGCAAGCCAGCAGGACACCGTCCTTCCGGTTGGCCACCCGCCCCTCTGCGTCCAGATTGACGATCTTCTCCGTCGGTTTCCTGACCATCAGCATTGGGCCGCTTCCTTCGACTGTGGTAACTAACGAAGGCTGATCGCCCGGATTACTGCCCCCCTCGCCCGCCAGCGCCCCCGATCCATTGTTTGTCGGTATACTGGAGCGCCATAGAGCGACAGGGTCGGAAGTTCCCCTGCGTGCCCCCGCACGGCTCCTCATCGGGATACCACACCTTGACGCGCTGCTGCGGATCCACCGAGGTCTGCCGCCACGACGATGGCACCGCGCAAGCGGTGCCGGCCAGGACGATCCCCAGGCAAAACAGGATCAGATGCGAGCGCGCCTTCATAGACCCCTCCCGTGTTTCTCTGTTACCGCTGGATTCGGGCCTCAACCCCTTGCCACATCAACTCGGCCCAGCGGGCATAGCCCTGATCTGAGGGATGATAGCCATCGGTGGCGATCAGTTCCGGGTGCCGCAGCACCTCTTGCTGGCTGGGTGTGTAGAGGTCCACCACTTCCGCCGTGTAGGCCCGGGCCTGGCGACTCAGCGCCTCGTTGAACAGGACGACCCGCTGTCCCACCGTGGCTGCGCTCTCCTTTCCCCTGAACCGAGGCGTGACCGTGAGATCGGGGATGAGGTTGAGCACGACGACCGCAGTCGTCTGGCGCGTCAGCCTCTGCAAGATTGTTTGGATGTCCTGCTCGTACTGCTGCACGTCCCTCCCCCGCGTGATGTCATTCGGCCCGATCGAGAGCGTGACGAGATCCGGACGAAGCGCCGCGGCACGCCCGAGTTGCGCTTCCAGCACGTCGGCTGCCGTGGCGCCGCTCACCCCGAGATTCACCAGACGAGCGCGAGGGTACACTGACCGGAGGCGCTCGTACAATCGGCTCACGTAGTTGTTCGCCGGGGAGCCCGCGCCCACTCCATACACGGTGCTGTCACCGAGCGCCACGTACTTCACCGGGCGGGTATTGTCTGGGGGGAGTTGACGGACGGCCTTGCGCGGGACAAACGCGTATGTCACGACGCCGGCGCCCCCGATCAGGATTCCAGCGGTCAGGAGTCCACCGACCAGATACCTACCGAGAGGCTTCGCGACGACGGCCATGATCGCATGGATAGGCTAGCCCGGAGGACCAGGAGAGGTCAAGCACCGAGGCTAGGCGAAGCGTTCGGCGGGGCGTGCAAGGCGGCGGCGATCTCCCGCCAGCCGATCTGGTCCCCTCCTCGGGCGAATCCTCCTGAGCGTCCCGTTCATCCTAAGGTTGGAGTGCGGTGGCTGAGATGATCAGAGTTCGTCCGAGTCTCGAGCGGGGTCATGCCGACCACGGCTGGCTCGACACCCGCCACACGTTCTCGTTCGCCGGCTATTACGACCCGCAGCACATGGGGTTCCGCGCGCTCCGGGTGATCAATGAGGACCGGGTGCAGCCGGACCGGGGATTCGACGCCCACTCCCACCGGGACATGGAGATCGTCACATACGTCGTCGAGGGGGCGCTGGCGCACGCCGACAGCACCGGCAATCGGTCCGTCATCGCGCCCGGGGATGTCCAGCGGATGACCGCGGGCACCGGCGTGACCCATAGCGAGTACAACCCGTCGAAGACGGAGCCGGTGCACTTGCTGCAGATCTGGATCCTCCCCTCGGAGAACAACCTCCCGCCGGCCTACGAGCAGCGCCCGTTCCCGCCGGGAGAGAAGCGAGGCTGGCTGAGGCTGATCGCCGCAGGGGACGGGCGGGACGGTGCGCTGACCGTCCATCAGGACGTGGACCTCTTTGCCGCGCTCCTGGAGCCCGGAGAGCGGTTGCGGCACGGGCTCTCCACCGGGCGCCACGCCTGGCTGCAGCTCATCAGCGGTGTGGTGCTTCTGAACGGGACACGCCTGGACGCGGGCGATGGGGCGGCCGTGAGCGACGAAGACGGCCTCGAGATCACCCCGAAGGAGACCTCGGAATTGTTGCTGTTTGACCTGTCCTGACGGCGAAATGTCGGAGGGAGGGAAGGAATATCGTGACAGCCGACGCGAGCGTGCCGGAGCTCTATCTCGACGACCTCAGCGTGGGACCCCTCGGCGAGTACGGCAGTCATACGATCACGAGGGACGAGATCATCGCCTTCGCGCGCGAGTACGATCCCCAGCTGTTCCATCTCGATGATGCGGCGGCGAAGCGCTCGATCTACGGAGGATTGATCGCCAGCGGCTGGCAGACGGTGAGTCTGTCCCAGCGGCTTGTGGTTGACGGCTTTTTGGGTCGCGCCGCCGGTCTTGGCTCTCCCGGCGTGGACCAGCTCCGCTGGCTCAGGCCCGTGCGCCCCGGTGACACCCTCTCGGTGCGGGTCGAGATCGTCGAGGTCAGGCCGTCCAGGAGTAAGCCCGACCGCGGGAGCGTCCGCCTGAAGTACGAGACACTGAACCAGGACCGCGAGGTGGTGTTGGAGCTGACCTGCACCGTGATGTTCGCGCGCCGGCCCGAGCGGTGAGGGGTGACTAGACAATGCTGGCGGGGTCCAGTAAACTCTAGACATGAAAGAGAGAATCACGAAACTGAAACAGGCCTTCTTTCGCGGGGGGGGGTTGACTCTCGATAACCCCCTCTATTCCCGCTGGGTCCCGATCTTCACGGAAGAGTTGCTGCGCGCCGACCTCGAGCCGGCTGACCTGACGATCCGGGCCGTCCTTCCGGGAAGCGGGCACGGGGCGGCCCGAGTCCTTGCCGCCGAACGGGGGGTGCTGGCCGGGCTGGAAGAGGCCTGCTGGTTCTACACGCATCACGGGCTCCACGTCGAGCGGCTCAAGGCCGACGGTCAGGGTCTGGAATCGGGAGACGCGGTCCTCCGGGCGGAAGGGGACCTCAAGACTCTTCTGGTTGTCGAGCGGGTGGGGTTGAACCTCCTCCAGCGGATGAGCGGGATCGCCACCGCCACGCGACATCTTCAGGGGTTGGCTCACCGGTATTCCGCGGGGACCTTCATCGTGGCCACCCGGAAGACTCCCTGGGGGGTTCTGGACAAACGGGCCGTCCACCTGGGGGGCGGCGGGACCCACCGCCTCGGTCTCTGGGATGCGATTCTGATCAAGACGAACCACCTCAGACTCCTGGGCGCCTCCGAGGAAGAATCGATCTCCCTGGCCCTCAAGCGGGCCTGGTCCTTCCGTGCGGAAGCGGCCTTCCTGGAGGTGGAGGTCACAGGGCTCCATGGGGCTCTGGCCGCTGCCCGGGTTTTCCACGACCTCCAGCGGGAGGAGGGTGAGCCTCTCCCGTGTGTCATCATGCTGGACAACGTCTCGCCCGACGACGCCTCCCGAATCATCGCGGCCCTCAAGGAGGAAGGGCTGTACGACGAGGTCCTCATCGAGGCCAGCGGAAAGATCTCGGAGACCACCGTCGGGGAGTACGCCGCGTGCGGGGTGGATGCGATCTCCGTGGGCGCCCTCACTCACTCCCCTCGGGCGTTGGACCTCCGTCAGACGATCGAGTAAGGCGAGGTGACGCGGATGGCGATCCCGGTGGCCAGGATTCCCTTCGAAGCCCGGTATACCCTCCCGCCGATCGAACGGGTGCTCGACACCCCGGCGCAGATCCGGGAAAAACAGGAACGGGTCCGGCGGTTAAAAACCGAGCGGAATGCCCTGATTCTCGCCCACAACTACCAGCGGGATGAGGTCCAGGAGATCGGTGACTTCGTGGGAGACTCGTTGGGGCTGGCCCAGGCGGCGGCCCGGGCGGAGGCCGAGGTGATCGTCTTCTGTGGCGTCCACTTCATGGCCGAGACGGCCGCGATCCTCTGCCCCGAGAAAACCGTGCTCCTCCCCGATTTGAACGCGGGCTGTTCCCTGGCGGCCTCCATCACCCCGGATGAGCTCCGGGCGTACAAGGCCCGGTACCCGGACGCGGTCGTGGTCTCCTACATCAACACCTCGGCCGCGATCAAGGCTGAGAGCGACTACTGCTGCACGTCGGCGAACGCGAAAAAGGTGATCGACGCCATCCCCCAGGATCGGGAGATCCTCTTCCTGCCCGACAAGTTCCTGACCGCCGTCGTGGCCCATCAGACGAAGCGGACCAACATCATCGCCTACCCCGGCTACTGCCACGTCCACCTGGCCATCCAGCCCGCCGACGTCGCCCGCATCATGGACGAGCACCCCGACGTCGAGCTCCTCCTCCACCCGGAGTGTGGCTGCGTCAGCTCGTGCATGGCGAAGGTCTTCGACGGGACGCTCCCCCAGGACCGGACCGCCTTTCTCTCGACGGAGGGGATGATCCGCCACGTCCAGGAGTCCTCGGCGAAGGAGTTCGCGGTGGGAACCGAGGTCGGGATCCTGCACCGCTTGCAGAGACAGTACCCGGACCGAACGTTCTACCCGGTCAACCCCAATGCGGTCTGCGCCTTCATGAAGACCATTACCCTCGACAAGGTCATCCGTTCCCTGGAGACCCTCACGCCCCGGGTCGAGGTCCCCGAAGAAATCGCCCGGAAGGCGAAGCGCGCCATCGATCGGATGTTAGAGCTGGTCTGATCCGCGGGGGGATCAGCGGGAAATCGTGAGGTGCTCCGCCCCGTAATTATCCTCGTCGTGCCAGGGCTGGCCTTCGGCGAAGCGGGTTGACCGGAAGGGCGTCAGGTCCACGGTGCGCGGCTTGCCGTAGACGATCCACTCGGCGAGGCACTTGCCGATCGCCGGCGCGGTTTTGAACGACGTGCCGGAATCCCCGAGCATCCCGTAGAGACCGCCCACCGACGGGATCTGGTCGATGATCGGCCGGCCATCGGGACTCATCATGATCAGGCCGGCCCAGCCCCCGCGCATCGGGGCGTCACGGAAGACGGGGAGGCGAGCCGCCAGCTTTTCCCGGCAGCGGGCGGCGTACGCCGGGTCCACGCCCTCGTCCAACGAGTCCGGGTTAGCGTGCTTGACGCCCAGCTCGACGCCGGCGAGCGTCGAGGCGTGGCCCTCGGGGCGCAGCCACGAGTGGTGGACGGCGTCGATGATCGCCGGGTGGCGGCGGGTGAAGCCGGGGGGCCAGCGGAAGATCGCGACCTGAACGCGGTGCGGGGTGAGGCCGAAGTCGAGCCCGAGGGGCGCGAGAAGTGGCGTCGCCCACGCGCCCGCCGCGACGACGACGATCGGCGTGTCGATCCGGCCCTCCGTGGTCTCCACCGCGGCGACGCGCTCATGCTGCGCGATGATCCGCGTGGCCTCGCAGGAGAGTTTGAGCGTCACGCCCAGACGCCGGGCGGCCTCGGCGAAGGCGAAGGTGGTGGCATTGGGGTCGGCGAAGCCCGAACCGGGCTCGTGGGCGGCGGCCCCGATGTCGTCCACGTAACAGCCGGGGAGCAACCGCTTCAGCTCGTCCGGGGAGATCACCTGAGTGTCGATCCCGATCCGCCGGTGCCGCTCCACGTTCTTGGCCAGGGCCTGTTCGTAGCCGCGGGGCACGATCTGGACGAAGCCCACGCGCTCGAAGCCGCAGTGGCCGCCGACGAGCGCTTCGAAATTGTGGAAGATCTGGAGGCTCTCGAACGCCAGGCGCGATTCGACCTCGTTCGTGTAGTGCATCCGCACCAGCGAGCCTGACTTGCCCGTGGCGCCCGCTGCCAGGTGGCGTCGCTCGAGCAGCACGACGTTTCGCACTCCGAGGGTGGCGAGGTGGAACGCCGTGCTGGTCCCGTTCGCGCCCCCGCCGATGACGACGACGTCCGCGCTTGGCATCGGGCCGATTGTAGCACCCCCTACGCTTGCTTGACAGGTCCTGGGAGACCCACTAGAATCCTTCCACCCTACACGATTTGACCAGGGAGGTGCTTATGATCCAGCTTACCCGACGTGAACTCCTCAAAGGCATGGCGGGGCTCGGGGCGGCCGGAGCGCTTCCCCATATCCTCAGCGAGTCGGCCCAGGCGCAGACCACCCAGAAGCGCGAGCTCATCATCGCGCAGGGGGGCGACATCTCGAAGTTCGACCCTCACTTCAGCACTTCATCCAATGACATCCGGGTCTCGTTCAACATTTTCGACAACCTCACCAGTCGCCACCCCGACGGCAGGCTCTATCCCGGGCTCGCCACCGAGTGGAAGCTCGACGGGCCGACCACGTGGAGGTTCAAGCTCCGGCAGGGCGTGCGCTGGCACAACGGAGACCCATTCACGTCCGCGGACGCCAAGTTCAGCATCGAGCGGACCTACGACCCTGCCGCCAAGACCCTGGTGTCCACCGCCCTCGCGACGATCGACCGGATCGAGGCGCCGGACTCCTTTACGCTGGTCATCCACACGAAGAAACCCGACCCGCTGTTGCCCGCCCGGCTGGGCTTCTATGGCGGCCAGATCGTGCCGAAGAAGCACCTGGAGGCCGTCGGCAACGACGCGTTCAACGCCAAGCCGGTGGGTACGGGCCCCGTGCGCTTCGTGTCGTGGGTGAAGGACGATAAGCTCGTACTCGATGCGAACCCGGGCTACTGGGGCGGCAGGATCGATGCCGACCGGGTGATCGTTCGTTCGATCCCCGAAACGGCGCCGCGGATCGCTGCCCTGCTGAAGGGCGAGGTGGATGTGATCACCCAGCTTCCGCCGGACCATTTCGAGCGCGTCGCCGGCAACCCTTCGACCAAGGTGGTCGGCGCCCTTTACGCCGGCCTCTACGTCCTGGCGGTGAATAGCAAGCGCCCGCCGTTGGACAACCCGCTCGTCAAGCAGGCGCTCTCGCTCGCGATGGATTGCGACCTGATCGTCAAGGAGCTCTGGCGCGGGCGCGGAAGCGTGCCGAGCGGCCCTATCGCGAAGGGCGATAACCACTTCGATGCCTCGCTCCCGCCGCTTGCCTATAACCCAACGGAGGCGCGCGAGCGCCTGAAGAAGGGGGGCTACAAGAACGAGGAGGTCATCATCGAGACCACCGTCGGCTATACGGCCAACGACAAGCCGATGGCGGAGGCGATCGTGGCCATGTGGCGGGATGCCGGGATCAACGCCAAGGTGGAGGTCATCGAGTACTCGGTCCGCGCCCAGAAGAACCGGGACAAGAGCTTTAAGGGCCTCTGGTGGTCGGATCCCACGTCCACGCTCGGTGACCCGGACGGCATGATGTGGCGCCTCCTGGGCCCGGGCGGGCCACAGGACTACTGGCGGCACCCGCGCTTCGATGAGCTGGGGATGGCCGCGCGGTTCTCCGTGGATGAAAGGTTCCGCGGCGAAGCGTACCGCGAGATGACGAAGATCTTCCTCGAGCACCTGCCCTGGGTGCCCGTGATCCAGCCGTACGAGGACTACGGCGTCCAGACGTACGTGGAGTGGACGGCGAACCCGAACCAGCAGTTCGAGATCCGCCGCTTCAACTTCAAGTTCCGTCGCGCGTAGACGCAGTTGGCCCGGGGCCCGGCGGGGCCCCGGGCCTCTCCCATGCGCGGGTTCCTACCGTTTCTGGGCTACCGGGTCTTCCGCGCGCTGATCGCGCTGTGGTTGGTGTCCACCGTTGTCTTCGTGGTGATGCGCCTGTCCGGCGATCCGGTGCCGCTTCTCCTGCCGCCCGATGCGCCGCGCAGCGAGATCTTCCGGGTGCGCGCGGAGCTCGGCCTCGACCGGCCGCTCCCGACCCAGTACGGGGTGTTCCTCGCCAACATCGCCCGCGGCGATTTCGGCCGCTCCATCCACTTCCGCGAACCCGCCTTCCGCGTCGTCCTCGGCTACCTGCCCGCGACGTTCGAGCTGGGACTGACCGCCTTCGCCCTCGCGGTGGTGGTCGCCGCCCCCATCGGGCTCTTGTCGGCGATGAGGCGGAACTCCCTCCTGGACCACGCGACCATGGGGCTGGCGCTGGTGGGCCAGTCGGCGCCGACGTTCTTCCTCGGCATCTTGTTCATCCTGCTTCTCTCGCTGAAAGCGGGCCTCCTACCGACGTCGGGCCGTGGCGACTGGACGCATCTGGTGCTGCCGGCGCTCACGCTCGGCGCCTTCTCCATGGCGTCCATCGCGCGGCTCACACGCTCGGCGATCCTCGAGGTCCTCCGCGCCGACTACATCCGCACCGCCCGCGCCAAGGGCTTGTCCGAACTGCTGGTTGTGGCCAAGCACACGCTGAAGAACGCGGCGATTCCCATCGTGACGATCACGGGCCTGCAATTCGGCACGCTGCTGGGCGGCGCCGTCGTCACCGAGACGGTGTTCTCGTGGCCGGGGATCGGGCGGCTCGCGATCCAGTCCATTTACAATCGCGATTACCCGGTCGTGCAGTGTACGGTGTTCCTCTCGGCGGCGATGTTCGTCGTGATCAACTTCTGCGTCGATCTCGTCTATGGCCTCCTCGATCCCCGTATTCGCTCCCACTGAGGCGCGCCCCCTGCCGGAGGCCGCCGGGCGCACTCGCCGCGCGGCGTCGTGGGCGCTCTCGGGGGCAGCCTTCGTGCTCCTGCTCGGGGTCGTTGCCGCGGCGGCCCCGTTGCTGGCGCCGTACGACCCGATCCGCCAGTCGCTTCGGACGCGGCTCGCTGCGCCCACGCTGGCCGGGCCCGACGGGAAGGCTCATCTGCTGGGCACCGACCATCTGGGGCGCGATGTGCTGTCGCGCATGATCTACGGCTCGCGGGTCTCGCTGGTGGTGGGCTTCGCCGCGGTGGTGGTGGGTGGGGCGGTCGGCGCAACGCTCGGCCTCCTGGCCGGCTTCCGAGGGGGGTGGGTGGACAACGTCATCATGACCATCGCGGACGCGCAGCTCGCCTTTCCCTTCATCCTGCTGGCGATCGGCATCATCGCCGTGCTGGGCCCGAGCTTCCCGACCCTGATCATCGTGGTCGGGCTGTCGGGGTGGGTGGCGTACGCGCGGGTCCTGCGCTCGCAGGTGCTCGTGCTGCGCTCGCGGGAGTTCGTCGAGGCCATCCGGGGGCTGGGCGGCTCGGTGACGCGGATCCTGCTCCGCCACATCCTGCCCAACGTGGTCTCGTCCTTCATCGTCATCGCCACGCTCGAGCTGGCGCGCGCCATCGTGCTGGAGGCGACCCTGTCGTTCCTCGGTCTCGGCATCCAGCCGCCGACGCCCTCCTGGGGCGGGATGATTCACGAAGGGCGCGAGTACCTGGACACGGCGTGGTGGATCTCCACCGCGCCGGGGATCATCCTGATGGCCACGTCCTTTGTCGTGAGCCGCACCGGCGACTGGCTCCGCGATCTGCTCGATCCCACGCTCAGGGACGAGTAGGGCGCTTCGGCCCCGTCAGACCCGCCAGCCTTTTGTGAGGGCGCGGACGCGGCCTAGGAGCTCGGGGAGATCGGTCGTGAGGAGCCGCCCCGCCTCCACCACGCGCCGTCCATGTACCCAGACGTCGGAGATAGCCTGGGGAGACATCGCGTGGACGACGCTCTTCAGGAGCGCGGTCGGCGGATGGAGGGAGGCGTGGTCGAGATCCAGCGCGACCAGATCCGCCAGGTGACCGGCCGAGATCGCGCCGGCGTTGAGGCCGAGGATCCGCGCGCCCCCCGTGGTCCCCATCGCGAAGGCGGATTCGGCCGGTAACGCCGCTCCGTCGAGGAGACGGACCCGCTGGAGGAGCGAGGTCATCCGCATCTCGTCGAAAATGGAGAGGCGGTTGTTCGTGCAGCCCCCGTCCGTGCCGAGGCCGATCCGAACTCCCGCGCGCAGCATCTCGGGGATCCGCGTGATCCCGTCGCCGAGGAACATGTTGGAGCTCGGGCAGTAGGCGAGCGCGGCGCCCCGCGCGCCCATCAGGGCGATCTCGGCGTCGTCGAGCCACACGCAGTGCACGCCGATCATGCGCGGCCCGAGCACCCCCAGGCGGTCGAGGTAGCGGATCGGGGTGGCGCCGTGCTCCCGGACCGTGCGCTCGCCCTCGTAGCGGGCCTCGGCGACGTGGATGTGGAAGGGCGTGTCGGTCTCCTCCGCCACCTCCCAGCCCGCCCGGATCATCTCGGGCGACGCCCCGTGGGGGCTGTGCGGCGCCGGCTGGACCCGCACCGTCGGGTCATCCCGGTGACGCGCGTGGAGCTCCCGGACGCGGCGGGCGGCGGCGGCCGGCGTCTCCCGGTAGCGCTTCGGCGCTCCGGCCCAGTCGTACATGGCCCGGGCGAGGACGAGGCGGATCCCGACCGACCGGGCCGCCTCGATCACGGCCTCGGCGTTCTCGTTGCCGTCGTCCTGGAGGTAGAAGAAGTCCACGCACGTCGTCACACCGTGGAGCAGCATCTCCGCGAAGGCGAATTGGGCGCCCAGCGCGATCCCCTCGCGATTGAGCCGCTCGGAAAACGGGTAGAGCACGCGATCCCGCCACCCGCTGAAGTCCAGGTCGTCGCCGAGGCCGCGCAGGAGGGACTGAAACGTGTGGCAATGGCTGTTGACCGTGCCGGGAAGCAGGGCCCGCTTCGGCAGAGACAGGTCGCCTGGACGTGGCGCGCCGGCGGGCTCGACCGCCGCAATCGCGCCATCAACGAGAGTCACAGCCAGGGCGGAGCGGAATCCCCCTTCGGTGAATACCAGGTCAGGAATGAGGCGCATGAGCCGCCGCGTTCACGGGAGCGCTCCGAAGAGGAGGTCGCAGGCGGAGGCGTGAGCGACCGGGTCGAAGGAAGCCACCGACCTGACGACGAGGTCATCCCCGGTCCAGACGCCTCGCCAGACCCAATCGGGACGCGCTTCGCCATCGTAGTGAACCGCGACCCAGTCTCGCCCATTGAGCATCGCCCAAAGGCGATAGAATCCTCGGGGGCGCTGGATGAAGAACGCCGTGATCCTGGTGCGGTCGTCCGTGGGGTTGCAGCGTTCCACCTCGCCGGCCGAGTGGTCCCGGGCGATCGCTCGGAAGGAGGTCCACGGAAAGGTGGGCTCGGGCCAGGCCGGCCCTGACCAGAGGAGCAGCGCGAAGAGGAAGGCCTGGACGGTCAGGATAAACCCGGAGACGAGTGGGCACACCATTCGTGTCGCCAACTATAATGACCGGGTCCGAGTGACGCAAGCAGGAAAATTCACTCAACAGCCCGAATCGAGTGCATCCAATTGCGTTTTTCCAGGACCCATAGTAGGCTACGCTCCACATTCGTGGGCAGCGCGCTGCCCGAGGAGGCACACGCCGATGCGCATGGGAAAATTCGCCGTACTTTTTGCCGCCGCGATGCTGCTCGGCCCCGCAGGGCCGGCGCTGGCCCAGACCTTTATCTTCGGCGGGCAGGGGGAACCGGTGCAACTCGACCCTGCCGTGATCACCGACGGGATTTCCAACCGTATCACCCGACAGGTCTTCGACGGCCTCGTGAAATACAAGGGCGCCACGACGGAGGTCGAGCCCGCGCTGGCCGAGAAGTGGGAGGTGTCGGCCGACGGCAAGGTCTGGACGTTCCATCTGCGGAGGAACGTCAAATTCCACGACGGCAACCCCCTGGACGCGGTGGCAGTCGTCTGGAACTTCGAGCGGTGGTGGAAGTCCACTCGTCCCCAGCACGAAAACCAGATCAAGGCCGGCCAGACCTTCGAGTACTGGGAGGCCCAGTTCGGCGGCTTCGACGACAAGTCCATCGTCACCAAGGTCGAGGCGGTGGGCACCCACACGGTGCGGATCACGCTCAAGACCCCGCAGGCGCCGTTTCTGGCCAACCTCGCCATGTTCGTCTTCGACATCGCCAGTCCCAAGGCGGTGGAGAAGTGGGGCACCGAATTCGGCAAGCACCCGGTGGGGACCGGGGCCTTCAAGTTCGTCGAGTGGAAGCCGAACCAGGAAGTGATCCTCGAGGCGAACCCCGACTACTGGGGCGCGAAGCCCAAGGTGAAGCGGGTGGTCGTGCGGAACATCAAAGACAACTCCCAGCGGCTGGCGGCGCTGAAGGCGGGCGAGATCCACGCCATGGAGGGGCTCAACCCCGACGACGTCAAGGTGGTCAAGAGCGACACGAACCTCCAGCTCCTCCTCAGGCCGACGAACACGACCGGGTACGTGGCCTTCAACTCCAAGGTGAAGGAGTTCCAGGACAAGCGCGTCCGCCAGGCCTTCGCCCACGCGATCAACAAGCGGGCGATCGTGGACGCGCTCTACGGCGGGACCGGGCTCGTGGCGAGCCAGTTCCAGCCGCCCTCTCTCTGGGGCTACAACAAGGAGCTCAAGGACTTCGAATATAGCCCGGCGAGGACGCGGGAGCTCCTGAACCAGGCCGGGTTCCCACAGGGGCTGTCCGAGATCACCTGGGAGGACGGCCGGAAGGAGCCGCTCGTTTTCTGGTACATGTCGCGCTCGCGGCCATACTTCCCCAACCCGAAGGAGATCGGCGAGGCGATTGCCGCCGACCTGGCGAAGGCCGGGATCAAAGTCCAGCTCCAGACGGCGGAGTGGGCCGTGTACCTCGATAAACGGAAGAACGGCCAGTTGCCCCTCTACATGCTCGGATGGACCGGCGACAACGGCGACCCCGACAACTTCATCTGCTATTTCTTCTGCGCACCCGGCGCGCCGCGCGAGGGCTTCTACGCGAACCAGCCGCTCGCCGACCTCTTGCTTCGGGCCCAGTCCCTCACCAAACAATCGGAGCGGGCCAGGCTTTACCGCCAGGCCGAGCAGATGCTGCACGACGATGTCGGACGGCTCTTCATCGCCAACAACCAACCGCCGCTGGCCTTCTCGAAGAAGGTGAAGGGGTACGTCCCGAACCCGACCGGGGCCGAGTACTTCAACACGGTCGAGCTCCAGTAGAGTCCGGAGCCCCGAAGAGGAGAGGGGCGGGTGGGACGGTACGCCATCCGGCGCGGTCTGACCGTCATTCCCGTTCTCCTCGGGGTCTCGATTCTCGTCTTCAGTTTCATCCACCTGATCCCGGGTGACCCTGCTCTGACCATGCTCGGGGAGCGGGCGACGCCCGAGAAGGTGGCCGAGGTCCGCCAGCAGCTCGGGCTCGATCGTCCGATCCATGAGCAGTATCTGATCTACCTCGGCAAGCTCCTGCGGGGCGATCTCGGCACTTCCATCGTTCGCGGAGACCCGGTCCTCACGGATTTGCTCCGACGTTTCCCCGCCACGGTTGAGCTGGCGACCTCCGCGATTGTCCTCGCCCTGCTCGCCGGCATCCCCATCGGGATCATCTCCGCCGTCTGGCGGAACTCTTTTGTGGACAGCGTCTCCCGGATCTGGGCCCTCACCGGGGTGTCGATGCCGATCTTCTGGTTGGGCTTGATGCTGGCCTGGTTTTTCGGCGTCGAGCTGCGTTGGCTGCCCACGGGCTTCCGGCTGGACACCGGCACCTCGTTCGAGCCCTGGACGAACTTCGTGATCCTCGATGCCGCCCTTCAGGGAAACTGGGCGGTCTTGCGGGATGCGCTCCGTCACGTGATTCTGCCGGCTGTTGCGCTGGCCACCATCCCGTTGGCCGTGATCGCCCGGATGACGAGGGCGAGCATGCTGGAGGTGCTTTCCCAGGAGTACATCCGAACGGCCGAAGCGAAGGGGCTGTCCCAGTCGGCCGTCATCCTACGCCACGCTCTCCGGAACGCGCTCCTGCCGGTGCTGACGGTGGTCGGGCTCCAGGTCGGGCACCTGCTGGCCGGCGCGATCCTGACCGAGACGATCTTCTCGTGGCCCGGGATCGGGCTGTGGGTGTACGAGTCCATCGAGTCGCGCGACTACGCGATCGTGCAGGGGGCGAGCCTGTTCATCGCCGTGATCTTCGTGGTGGTCAATGCGGTAACGGATCTGCTGTATGCGGCGGCGGACCCCCGCATCAAATACGACTAGTGCCGTGCCACGAAGACTGATGGCAAAGCGCGGGCAGAGTCTCGCTCGAGCCGCGTGGCGCCGGCTCCTGGCCAGCCCGGTCGCC
>CAYRZF010000045.1:0-17814 GCA_964428805.1 uncultured bacterium
AGCGAGTGGTGATGGTGAGGCCGCCGTCCACGACCAGGACCTGGCCCGTCACCCAGCGGGACTCGTCGCTGGCCAGATAGACGGCAGCCCACGCCACGTCCCAGGCCGTGCCCTCGTCCTGGATCGGTGCCGCCAATCGCCGTCGCTCGCGCAGCTCGGGGGACATCCCCTCGGCGACCATCGGCGTCCAGACGAACCCGGGGGCGATGCAGTTCACGCGGATTCCATCTTTCGCGAGCTGCCCCGCGAGAGAGGTGGTCAACCCGATCACCCCGGCCTTGGCCGCGGCGTAGGCGGTGCGGCCGTGCGCCCGGAGGGCGGCCACGGAGGAGATGTTGATGATGGAGCCGCCGCCGGCCTCGACGAAGCGCGGGATGGCGGCCTGGGCGGTCAGGAACATGCTCTTGAGGTCCACCGCCATGACGCGGTCCCACTCCTCCTCGGAGGTCTCCAGCACGCCTTTGCGCGATTCGATCCCGACGTTGTTGTGCAAGACGTCCAGCCGGCCGTAGCGCTCCACGGCCGTCGCGACCATCCGCTCGCAGTCCGCGGCGCGGCTGACGTCCGCCTGAAGCGGGGACGCCTCGCCGTTCTCGGAGCGGATCAGGGCGCAGGTCTCCTCGGCGCGCTCGATCACCTGGTCCACGCAGAGGACCCGGGCCCCCTCTCGGGCGAAGAGGATCGCCGCGGCCTTGCCGTTGCCGATCCCCGGTCCGCGCGAGCCGGCACCGGTGACAATGGCGACTTTGCCCTTGAGCCGCTCAGCCATAGGGCTATGGTTTGAAGGTGGCGTCTACCTGGACGTCAAGCAGATACGGCCCGCCGGATGCCAGGCCGCGGGCCAGGGCGGGGCCAATGTCGGCGGCCTTCTCCACGCGCTCCCCGGGGACCCCGAGGGAGCGGGCGAGCCCCACGAAGTCGATGAGCGGCTTGTCGAGATCCATCGCCACGTACACATTGTCCTGGGCTGAAAATCCTTTGAGGGCGTGGGTGCGCTGTTTGAGGATCCGGTAGCCGCGGTTGTTGATGATGACGAAGACCACGGCGAGACCCTCGTGGGCGGCGGTCCAGAAGGCCTGGTTGGTGTACATCGCGCTGCCGTCCCCGACCAGCGCCACAACCGGGCGTCGCGGGAGGGCGAGCTTCACGCCAAGGGCGGCGGGCAGCCCCCAGCCGATTCCCCCGCCCCGGAGGCCGAAGAAGCTCTGGGGGTCCTGACAGCGGAGCAGCTCCCGGAGTCCGCCGCCCGAGGAAATGGTTTCGTCCACGACCACGGCATCGCGCGGCAGGCTCTCGGCCACGGCGTGGACGAGGGCCAGGGGCGGGATCGGCTGTCTGGCGCTTTCGGCCAGCGCCCGCTTCTTCAGATCCGCGATCGTCTGAGCGTGCCGCTGCTCCGCCGCTTCGAGGCGGCGCTGAGCTTCGGGGTGTCGCCCCCCGTTGAAGCGACGGCGTAGCGCCTTGGCCAGGTCCGGGAGCGTTGCCTTCGGGTCGCCGACGATCGCCACCTTCGCGGGGTAGTTTTTCCCGATCTCCCACGCGTCCACATCCAGATGGATGATCGTCAGGCCGGCCGGCACGGGCTCCACGTCCGACGGGAGCGAAAGTGTGAACACGTCTCCGCAAACGGAGAAGAGGAGATCGTGCTCCTGGAGGACGGCCCGGAGGCCGGGGGTGAGACGCGGGATCGCGCCCTGGTAGAGCGGGTGGGTGAACGGGAAACTGCACCGGCTGGCCAGTCCCTCCGTGACGACGGGTGCGCCGAGTAGCTCGGCCACCTCGATCAGCTCGGCGTGGGCGCCGCTCTGGGCGACGGTGTCACCGGCGGTGATGAGCGGCCGCCTGGCCTGAGCGAGGAGATCGGCCGCCCGCTCGACCGCCTCGCGCGACCCTCGCATCCGCGGGTCCACGCGGGTCGGCTCACCGAGCTCCACCTCGCCCTCGGCGTTCAGCACATCCACGGGGAGGGAGAGAAAAACGGGGCCCGTGGGGGGCGTGAGCGCGACTTTGGCAGCCCGGTGGACGACGCGCGGCAGGTCCTCGAGCCGGCGGACCTCGGTGGACCACTTGACGTAGGGGCTCGCCACCGGCGGCAGATCGGACCAGAGCACGGGCTCGGTCACCGCGAAGGACTGCTCATGCTGGCCCGCGGTCACCAGCAGCGGGGAGCCGGCCTTGAAGGCGTCGTAGAGCATCCCCATGGCGTTGCCGAGACCGGGGGAGATGTGGACATTGACCGCCGCGAGCTTCCCGCTCGCCTGCGCATACCCGTCGGCCATGGCAATCACCACGGCCTCCTGAAGTGCCAAGATGTAGCGGATGTCTGTCTCGCGCACCAAGGCGTCCATCAGGGGCAGCTCGGTCGTGCCGGGGTTGCCGAAGAGCAGATCCACCCCTTCCTGTTTCAGGAGTTCCAGGAACGCCTGCTTCCCCGCCATGAACGGCATCCGAGCCTCCGGCATTCGGTAGTGGGTCGCGGGAGTCATCCTCACTCACTGTCGCGAAGTTGTCAATCCGCACCGGGCTTCCTTGACTCCGCCGGGGGCGGACGGTAGGCTGAGTCGTCCATGAAGACGTCGCCGTTGCCTGCCTTTCTCCGCGCGTGCCGCCGCGAGCCTACCGACTGGACGCCCGTCTGGCTCATGCGCCAGGCGGGACGCTACATGCCCGAGTATCGCGCGATCCGGGCGCGGCTCGGCTTCCTGGAGCTCTGCAAGAATTCCGACGCGGCGGCGGAGGTCACGCTTCTCCCTGTCACCCGCCTGGGGGTGGATGCGGCGATCATCTTCGCCGACATCCTGCTGCCCGTGGAACCCATGGGCGTGGGTCTGGAGTTCGCCAAGGGGGAAGGGCCGGTCATCCATCGCCCCGTGCGCAGCGCCGCTGACCTGGGCCGGCTGGTAGACGTCGATCCGCGGGAGGCGATGCCCTTCGTGTTCGAGGCGACGCGGAAGGTGCGCGCGGCGCTCGGGGAGCGCGTGCCGCTCATCGGCTTCGCCGGGGCACCCTTCACCCTCGCCTCCTACCTGATCGAAGGCGGCCCGTCCCGGGAGTACCTGCATACCAAGCGGCTCATGCACGACGACCCCGCGGCGTGGCACACTCTCATGGAGCGTCTTCAGAAGATCACCGTTGGCTACCTGAACGGCCAGATCGCCGCGGGCGCTCAGGCGGTCCAACTCTTCGACTCCTGGGTGGGAATTCTCTCGCCCGACGACTACCGGGAGTTCGTGCTGCCGTGGAGCCGGGCGACGATCAAGGGCATCACTCCCGGTGTCCCGGTTATTCACTTCGGCACGGGCACCGCCGGTCTGCTGTCCCTCATGCGCGAGGCGGGCGGCGATGTGATCGGCCTCGACTGGCGTGTGGATCTGGGGGAGGCCTGGAAGCGCGTCGGCTACGACGTGGCGGTCCAGGGGAACCTCGACCCGGCGGTGCTGCTGGCCAAGCCCGCCGAGATCAAGCGGCATGTCCGGGCGATCCTGGAGCGGGCTGCGGGCCGGCCCGGTCACATCTTCAACCTGGGCCACGGCGTGCTCCCCGAGACGCCGGTGGATCACGTGATCGCGATGGTGGAGATGGTGCACGAGCTTTCCCGCCGATGACCCCGTTCGATTCGGTGTTGTTGATCGCGTTCGGCGGGCCCGAAAAGCCCGACGACATCCGTCCCTTCCTCCAGATCGTGACCGCGGGCCGCCGCATTCCGCCCGAGCGCCTCGAGGAGGTCGCGCGTCACTACGAGCTGATCGGCGGCCGCTCGCTGCTCAACGAGCTGACCTTCCTTCAGGCAGCCGCGCTCGGGCGGCTGTTGGCGCGGGACGGCATGAGTCAGCCGGTGTACGTCGGTATGAGGAACTGGCACCCGTTCCTTCACGAGACGCTGGGAGAGATGAAAGATAAAGGCCACCGGCGTGCCCTGGGTATCATCCTCTCGTCCTTCCAGACTGAGGCGTCGTGGGAGCGCTACGTCGGCGACGTGGCCGCCGGCCGCGAGAAGGTGGGTCCCGGCGCCCCCGAGGTTCACTACGCGCCGCCCTGGTTCGGCCATCCGCGGTTCATCGAGGCCACGGCGGACCGCGTGACCGACGCGCTGTCCCAGGTTGCGCCGGGCCACCGGAGGGCTACGCCATTGATCTTTACCGCCCACAGCGTGCCGACGGCGATGGCCGACGCATCCCCGTACGTGGCGCAATTCACGAGAGCGTCGCGGGAGGTGGCAGAGCGGCTCGGTCACCCCCGCTGGACGGTGGCCTATCAGAGCCGGAGCGGTTCGCCGAACGATCCCTGGCTCGAGCCCGACATCTCCGACGTTCTGCGCCGCCTGGTTAAGGAGGGCGTGGGCGAGGTGGTCGTCGTGCCGATCGGGTTTGTGTGTGACCACGTGGAGGTACTGTACGACCTGGACGTGGAGGCGCGCCAGGTAGCGAAAGCACTGGGGCTGGGCTTTCATCGTGCGACCGCGGCCAACGACCACCCGGCGTTTATCGCGATGCTCGCCGATCTGGTGAAGGTCGGCCTCAGGCCGTCGTGACGTGGCACCCCGCGTCGCCGTCGTCGGAGGAGGGATCGCCGGCCTGGCTGCTGCCCACCGTCTTGTCGAGTTGTCCCGCGAGCGTCCCCGCTCCCCTCAGCTCACGCTGCTCGAGGGGCGCGATCGCCTTGGCGGCACCATCGCGACCGAACGCGCCGACGGCTTCCTGATCGAAGCGGGCCCCGACTCCTTTATCTCGGAGAAACCCTGGGCGCTGGCATTGTGCCAGCGGCTTGGGCTCAGCGACAGGCTGGTCAGCACCGACGACCGCTTCCGTCGCACCTACGTGGTCCATCGCGGGCGGCTCAAGCCGCTTCCCGAAGGATTTCAGCTGCTCGCCCCCGCGCGGTTCTGGCCGTTCGTCTCGTCTCGCCTCTTCTCCTGGCCCGGGAAGCTTCGGATGGCGATGGATCTCTTCCTCCCCAAAAGGGTCGGCTCGGATGACGAGAGCCTGGGGTCGTTCGTCCGTCGCCGGCTCGGCGTGGAGGCGCTGGAACGCGTCGCCCAGCCACTGGTCGCCGGCATCTACACCGCCGACCCCGACAGTCTGAGCCTGGCCGCGACGATGCCGCGCTTCCTCGAGATGGAGCGAACCCACCGGAGTCTCGTCCTGGCTCTCTGGCGCGCGGCCCGCAAGGTCGAGGGCGTCAGCGGCGCGCGCTGGAGTCTCTTTGTGACTTTCGCCGACGGTATGGAGGAGTTGGTGCGCGCGCTGGCCGATCGCCTTCCCGCGGGCTCGGTGAGGCTCAAAGAGCGGGTGGTCGGGCTCCATCGCGACCGTGGCCGCTGGCGCGTGGGCCTGGCTGACGGCAGCGTGCTCGACGCCGATGCTGTCATCGTCGCCGCCGAGGCCCACCAGGCCGCGCGTATGGTCCGTTCACTCGACCCGAGCCTCGCCGATCTCCTGGAAGCGATTCCCTACGCCTCGTCAGCCACGGTGACGCTCGCCTATCGCCGGGAGGAGATTGCCCATCCGCTCGACGGCTTCGGCTTCGTTGTGCCGCGGCTGGAACGGCGGCCGATCCTCGCCTGCACGTTCTCCAGCGTGAAGTACCCCGGGCGGGCCCCCGCCGGCCACGCCCTGCTCCGCGTGTTTGTTGGCGGGGCGCTGGACGAGCGGATCCTGACGGGGGACGACGAACGGATCGCTCGGATCGTCCGGGCTCAGCTGGACGGGCTCCTCGGCATCACGCGGCCCCCGCTGCTCACCCGGGTCTATCGTTACCCTGCCGCAATGCCCCAGTATCAGGTGGGGCACCTGGAGACCGTGGCGGCGATCGAGCGGCGACTTGCCGGCCACCCGGGCCTGGCGCTGGCGGGGAGTGCCTACCGGGGCGTTGGGATTTCCGATTGCGTCCACTCCGGGGAAGACGCCGCCTGGAGGGTGCTGACCAACCTCGGCCTCGCCGGTTCCTAACCCCCTATCGCAGAGCGTCCGCTACCGCTCCTCCACGCGACCACGCACGTCTTCTAGGGTCCGAACAACCGCTCGGCGTTCCTGAAGGCGATCTTCTCCGCCACCTCGGGCGGGAGCTGTCTCAACCAGGCGCGCGTCTCCGCGAGGTAGCCCGGGAGCGCTTGCCACCGGGAGGTCACCCAGGTGTCGGTTCCCACCATGATGCGGTCGGGATGACGGAGGAACAGGGCGCGCCAGGCCGGATCGAGCTTCCCTCCGGGAGCCATGTCGGTTCGAATCGCCAGCTCCGCCCAGAGCGTCGGGTACCGGTCCAGCAGCTTGCCGATCGCCTCCGGTCCCGACGTCATCCCGGCGTGAGCCCAGAGGATCTTCACCTTGGGGTTGAGCGCGAACAGCTCCTCCACGGCGGCCTCGTCGGAGTGGGCGTGGAGGAAGAGGTTCTTTTCCGCGGCGAGCTCCGTGATTCGGCGAATCACCGGCGTGTTGGTCTGGCCCCCGAAGAGATGGAACTCCCCGATCCCTTTGTAGATGCCCCGCTTCAAACGCTCCTCCACGTAGGCGAGCACCGCGGGGTCGCGGTACCACGACTGGATGTCGGCGGGGTTCCGGTACGGCCTGAGCTCGGGCGCAATGCGCGCGGGGTCCTTCTCGTACAGCTTGAGTGTGCCGTCATCAGGCGTGCTGGAGACCAGCGCGCGACGCACGCCGGCGCGATCCAGGATCTTGAGAATGTCTTCCGGCGTATAGGTGGCCCAGTCAGGCTGACTGTAATGAATGTGAGTGTCGAAGATCGGCAGCTCCTGTGCTGGCTGGGCGAGAGCGGGACTGAACAAGAACAGGAGAATCGGTAGAGCGAGCCAGCCGCCGAGCATCGCGGCGGAGTATAGCACAGGTTGCGCGCGCCGATCGGCCCGACTACCATAGGGCTCGTGAAACGCTCGTGTGTCCTGATTGCGCTCGCCGTGTTGATGTGGCCCGTGGCGTCCGTCGAAGCGGAGGACGCCATGGCCCGAGCGCTCCAGCAGGTGAAGACGATGGCGATGCGCCCCATGCCGAGCGTCCCTGCTCGCGCGCAGCCCCGAGAGGAGTGGGTGTCGGAGCGACGGGTGTGGGTCCCGGGCCTCGGTGTCTTTGCCGCCGTTCCCGGTCACTGGGAGCGCCGGATCTCGGACACGCAGTCGTCGGTACCGATGCTCGTCATCTTTCGTGACGATGGTCGCGCGCCGTTGATCATCCCGCCCGGGGAGCGGCCGCCGGCCGACATCCGCTCAGGCCCGTGAGGTACGGCCCGGCGGCGAACCTCCGGCGGGGTCTCGGGGTTGTTCCTCTCGCCGCCATCGTCTTCTTCAACGTCAGCGGCGGCCCGTACGGCATCGAGGACGCCGTTGCCGCCTTCGGTCCCGGTCTGGCCCTTCTCCTCCTGGTCCTCACGCCGCTCGTCTGGAGCCTCCCCGTTGCGCTCGTCATGGCCGAGCTCGCCTCCGCGCTCCCCGACGAGGGCGGCTACGTGACGTGGGTGAGGCGGGCCTTCGGCCCGTTCTGGGCCTTTCAGGTCGGATGGTGGAGCTGGGTGGACAGCTTTGTGGATCTCGCGGGCTACCCGGTCCTGTTCGCCGAGTACCTGAGGCACTGGCTCCCCGGCATGACGCCCCTCTCGCGCTGGTTGATCGCCCTCGCCTTCATCTGGATCCTGACCGGCCTCAACATCCGCGGGGTCAGTGCCGTGGGGTGGGGAGCGGTGGGACTTGGACTGCTCGCCCTCGCGCCGATCGTCGCGCTCGTGATCACCGGCGCGGGGCGGATGCGGTTCGTTCCGTGGGAGCCGCTGGCGGCGGCGGGGGGCGATCTCCTCCAGAACCTGGGCCTCGGCCTCGCGGTCGTGATGTGGAACTACTCGGGCTGGGACACGCCCACAACGTGTCTCGGCGAGACCCGAAACCCGGAGCGCGCGTTTCGCCGGGCTCTCGCGTGGAGTCTTCCGGTGATCACCCTCGCGTATGTCCTTCCGGTCGGGGTTGGCCTCGCCGCGACTGGCCCGTCCGAGGAGTGGGGAACGGGCGCGCTCCCCCGGATCGGCGCCCAGATCGGCGGGCCGTGGCTCGGAGGCTGGATCACGCTGGGCGCGGCGTTCAGCGGTGCCGGCCTCTTCCTCTCGCTCCTTCTCACCAACTCCCGTCTGCCCTTCGTCCTTGCCCAGGCCAACCAGATGCCGCCGGTCATGGCGAAAATCCACGCCCGCTACGGCACACCGTGGGTCGCCGTCGTCCTCTCAAGCGTGATCTACAGCGCCTTCGCCGCCTTCAGCTTCAAGGCGCTGGTCGTGCTCAACAACTGGCTCTACTCGCTGAGCCTCCTGGTGGAACTGGCGGCGTTTCTCGCGCTGCGCCAGCGCGAGCCTGGCCTCCCGCGGCCGTGGCGCGTCCCGGGTGGGCGGGCCGGCGCGTGGATCGTTGTGGTTGTCCCCAGCGGGCTGGCGCTTCTGGCCATGGCCACGGCGGGGCTCCTCAATACCGCGGTGGCGATCGTCGTGGCCCTGACGGGACCGCTCGCCTACCTCTGGGTTTCCCGGGCGTCAGGTTCCCGTCGGCAAGGCGCTTGGCCAGGGCGTGGGCCGCAGTGACAGGAGAGTGAGCCGGGACCATAACGCGAGTCCGGATTCCGTGGCGTTTGAGGGCCCGCCAGACGCCGGCTCGAAACGCGCGGTTCTCCAGAAGGCTCCCCGCCCAACTGACGGCGACCGGGTTGGGGAGTCGGAGGTCCCGTGCCACCCGGCAGGCGAGAGCAGCCAACAGCGCCTGCGAGTTGGCGACGATCGCGCGCGCGGCGCGATGGCCCCGTTCAGCACGCCGCAGCACTGCGGGGGCGAGCCCCGCGACGCGCCTCACCGCGTCGGGCGAGCGGGCGAGCTTCCGGATCCGTGCGAAGTCCCGGCCGCGGGCTCTCAGGCGGAGCCACTCGCGAGCGATCCAGAAGCCTGAACCCTCATCGCCCAGGAGGGGCCCGAGCCCGCCGGCACGCGCCCAGCGGCGGCGGCGGTCCCGTCCCAGGACAATGGAGCCGGTGCCGGCAAGGACGAGGACCCCCGGGCGGTCCCCCAGCGCGCCCAGGAAGGCGGCTTCGGCGTCTGAGATCACCTGGACACGCTTTGCGAGTCCGCCCAATCGGCGCTGCTGAGCTTGTCGCTCCCGAACCGTCCAGACCCCTTTGGCGGCGACCACCAGCGCGTCCACACTGCTTGGCGAGAGCCCCCATCGCCGCCAGACTCGCCGGAGGAATCGCGGGAGGTCGGCGAGTGTGGGAGCCCGCGCCTCGACCCTGCGAGACCAATGGATCTGGCCGGTCTTGGCCTTGCCCCCGCTGGCGACCATCCGGATCTGTGTCGCGCCCAGATCGATACCAACCAGCACATGTTCCGGCATCCGTTGGGTTCCTGACGCCCGTGGTTTGGCGCTGACTATGTCTCCCTCTCTGACAGCGTGTCAACCTCGAAATTACAGGAGGTTGGCGGGCACGGGCGGGCTGGCACAGGGTATGCTCTGCCTGAAGGTCGGATCAGCCCCAGTCTCTTCGATGGAGGGCAACAATGGAAAGGGCCCTGGCAGCCTGGCTACTTCTCGCGGTAAGCCCCGCTTCAATGCCCGGCCCGACGGAGGTCGTCCAGGCTGCCGTTGAGCAGGTGGTGCGGGTAGTGCAGGATGCCGATCTGGCGGTGCCCGCCGGCGCCGAACGGCGTCGGCTGGAGATCCGGCGGATCGCCGAGAATCTCTTCGACTTCCCGGAGATGGCCCGGCGCTCCCTGGCACGCCACTGGACCGACCGCACGTCCCAGCAGCGCGAGGAGTTTGTCAGCCTGTTCACATCGATCCTCGAGCGCTCGTACTTCGGCAAGCTCGAGAACTACTCCGCGGAGCGGATTGTGTACAGCGGCGAGACGGTGGATGGGGAGTTCGCCACGGTCCGCTCCAAGATCATCGCGGGCCGCAAGGGCGAGGTCCCGGTCGAGTACCGGCTCCACCTGGTCGGCGCGCGGTGGGCCGTGTACGACGTCCTCATAGAGGGTGTCAGCTTCGTGAGCACCTACCGCTCCCAGTTCAACCGCATCATCCAGACCTCTTCCTACGACGGGCTGGTCGAGAAGATGCGGGCCAAGGAGCTGGAGCTCACAACCCTCGATCAGAGTTCCCGCAAGACTTACTGAGCCCACCCGAAATTCTTCGAAGGGAAGCGAGGCCGGGCTATGATGAACCCGGCCCATGCCCAGGTGGTTTTCCGGAACCAGCTCTCTGGCCTGGCCGGACTACGGCATCCTCTGTCTTTCCCTCGCCTGCCTGATCGCCATCGGCGTCCGCTTCATCTCCCAGCAGCACGACACAGCGGATTTCTTCCTCGCCCGCCGTCGGGTCCCCTGGTGGGCCGCCTGTCTCTCCTTCCTTGCCACGGAAATCAGCGCGGTCACCATTATCTCGGTGCCGGCCACGGCCTATAGCGAGAACTGGGAGTACTTCCAGTTCTTCGTCGGCTCGAGTCTGGCCAAGTTCGTCGTGGCGTTCCTGTTCATTCCGGCCTTCTACGCCTACAACTGCACGACCATCTACGAGTTTCTGGGCTACCGCTTCGGACAGGCGACCCAGCTCACCGGCTCCATCTTCTTCTTCATCACGCGCCTCCTCGGCTCCGGCGTCCGCCTCATGGCGGCCTGCCTGGCCGTCTCGATCCTCACGGGCTGGCCGCTCGGCCCGACGATCGTTCTCTTTACGGTCGTCTCCATCATCTATATCGCGACGGGCGGGGTGAAGGCCGTGGTCTGGACCAACGTCTTCCAGGCGCTGACCTTCCTCGTGGCGGGGGCGGCGACGCTGGTCTTTCTGGTCACGCAGATTGACGGAGGCCTGGGCGCGGTGCTCAGGGTGGCGGGCCAGGCGGGCCGGCTGAGCCTCATCAACTGGGGGCCAGCGCCGGGGGACCCGGATTTCTGGAGACGGATCTTGACGGACCCCAACATCGTCTGGCTGGCGGTCCTCAACGGCCTCGTCGGCTCCACGGCCGCCTTCGGCACCGACCACGACCTCATGCAGCGGCTCTTGACGGTGGAGACCCGGCGGAAGAGCCAGCGGACGCTGGCGCTGACGCCGCTGGGGACCCTTCTGACCCTCATCATCTATATGGGAATCGGGGCCGGGCTTTACACCTACTATGTCCAGCACCCGAACGTGCCCGTGCCGCGCCCCGACGACATCTTTCCCCACTTCATGGAGTCGGCGATGCCGGTGGTCCTGCGGGGCCTGATGCTCTCGGCGATCGTGCTTGCGAGCATCGACTCGCCGCTCGGGTCGCTGGCCGCCTCCTTCGTCACCGACATCTACCGTCCCCTCCTCGTGCGGCGGGGAACGGAGCACCACTACCTGCTCGTCTCGCGGATCAGCGTGGCGGCGTTCGGCTTGATCCTGGCCCTGCTGGCCTACGGCTTCTCCTTTTTCGACAAGATCCTGTGGCTCGCCTTCAAGATCGCCGGGGTGACGTTCGGGTCGCTGCTGGGCGTCTTTCTTTTGGGGTTGCTCAGCACGCGTTCAGCCAACCGGGCCAATGTGGTGGCGATGGTTCTCATGGCCCTGGTGAATCTGGTCCTGCTGGTCCTCTCCGAGACGAAGGTGCTCCTGCTCGGCTGGAGCTGGCTCGTGATCTGGGGGACAGCAGGGACGATTGCCCTGGCCTGGCTCCTCGGCCCGTGGCTCGATCGCGGGAGCAGCTCGAGGCCGGCCCCGTCGCGCTTGCCCTAGCCAAGAAGGCGGGCGATGACGGCGTCGAGCTGGCAGCGCCTGAAGCCGTAGGCGGTGATTGCGAGGACGCCGGGGGTCAGGAACCGGGCATCGTAGGGATTCCTCAGAAGAATGACGGCGAGGGCCTGCGCGGTCTGTTGGAGCCGATCCAGGAGCCGCCGGTTCGACGGGTAGAGGTGAGCGTCGAAGAGGAACAGGAGCGTCTCGTCTGAGCGTGTGGCAAGGCTGGCCGCGCCGTCCATCTCCGCGTCCGTTGGCTCGATCCCAACCAGCAGGACCTGCGGCTCTACCCCGTAGCGGCTGAACTCTTCTCTCAGATACCCGGCCTCGTCAAGCAGGGCATTCTCGATCGTGATACGGTCGGCGAGGGAGGAGAAGCGGGGGAAAATCACGCTGACAGTGCCGTTGAAGCGCTTCTTCAGATCGGCAGGCCCCGGCTGAATGAGGGTGACCGCGCGCGTCGCGATGGCCTTCGCCAGCGGTGTGCCCTCGATTTCGCAGCGCGGAGGCTCCACCTCTCCGCCCACCTCGCGCTTTGCCCTGAGCCGCTCGATTCTCTCGACGCTCGCTTCCAGCTCGTTCAGGGGAAGCCGTTTGGTTCGGTAGGCATCGAGGAGCGCGGCCCAGGCCTGGCGCTGGGCGGCCTCAGTGTGGCAGACCAGCAAGAGGTCGTGGCCCGCTTCAGTCGCCTTCACCGCGGCCTCTCCCACCGTGCAGAGCTCGCCGATGGCCCCCATCTCCAGGTCGTCGCTCACGATCACGCCGCCGTAGCCAAGCTCGCTCCTCAGGCACTCCTGAACGATTCGCCGCGAGAAAGTGACCGGCGTCCGGGGGGCCGGATCGAGGGCCGGGTAGAGCGGATGGGAGGTCATGATCGCGTGGACCCCGGTGTGGATGGCCGCGATGAATGGCGGCAGGTGAGTCCGCTTCATCTCTTCCCAGGAGGAGCCGATCGTCGGGAGCCGCAGATGAGCGTCCAGCGGGGAGTGGCCCTTGCCCGGAAAGTGCTTGGCGCAGGCCGAGAGTCCGGCGCCCTGCATCCCGCGGATGCGGGCGGCGCCGAGACGCGCGATGAGGGCCGGGTCCTTGCCGTAGGAGCGGATGCCGATGTTGGGGCTCGGCGCTTCGGTGAGGACATCGAGCACCGGGGCCAGGTTCAGGTCCACTCCGAAACGGCGCAATTCCCGCGCCTCGATGCGCCCTTGACGCTCGGCGTACAGGACCTCCCCGCTCGCCCCCACGGCCAGATTGTCGGGGAAGATTGTCACGCCCTCGCGAAGCATGATGATCCGCCCGCCCTCGTGGTCGGTGGCAACGAGCAACGGCCGATCGAGCGCGGCTTGCAATTCTGAGATGAGCGCTACCAGTTGAGCCGGGGATTCGAAGTTCCGCCGGTAGAGAATCAGCCCTCCGGCGTGGGTCTCCCTGAAGAGGCGCACGTCTTCGTCCCGGAGCCGCGGCCCCGGGATGCCGAACATCAACCGCCGACCGACCAGGTCTTCCAGCGTCATCGGTAGAGCAGATACGCTCGCCGGGAGCGGGCGAAGGCGGCAAGGGCGGGCCGCCACGCCGCTTCGATCTGGCTGAGCGGGCGGCCGGCTTCGAGCTGGCGGCGGATCCGATCGGTGCCGCAGAGGAGATCGATCGGCAGTTTGAGCCTCTCGAACTCGTAGGGCGGGTTCCGCCACGCGAACCGGCGCGGGTAGAGCCGGCGGGCGTGGGCGATCAACGCCAGGCCCGTCAGATACGGCTTGAACCGGCGCCGGTCTGTCACGTGGATCTGGACGCCTCCGCACAGCTGCCCCCGCCACTTGTGAAATGTCGGCTGGAATTGGCACGGGCGGAAGTGGACTCCCGGCAGGCCCTCGGCATTCAGGGATCGGGCCAGTTCATGGCCCTCCACGAACGGGGCGCCGATCCACTCGAACGGGCGCGTGGTCCCGCGCCCCTCCGAGAGGTTCGTGCCTTCGATGAGGCATGCGCCGGGATAGACCCGGGCGGTGTCGGGCGTCGGCATGTTGGGCGAAGGTGGGACCCACGTGAGGTCTGTCTCCTCCCAGAGCATCGGGCGCCGCCAGCCGCTCATGGGGATGACCTCGAGGGAACAGTTGAGCCCGCGACGCGCGTTGAGATAGCGCGCCAGCTCGCCCATGGTCATGCCGTGGCGCACCGGCAGGGGATGAAGGCCGACGAACGAGGCGAACCGAGGGTCGAGCACGTTGCCCTCAACCTGAACACCACCGAGGGGATTGGGCCGGTCGAGGACGAGCATCCGGACTCCGGCCCGCGCGCAGGCTTCCATCGCCAGTGTCATGGTCCAGACGAAGGTGTAGTAGCGGGCTCCCACATCTTGGAGGTCACACACGAGCATGTCGAGCCCGCTCAGCATGGCAGATGTCGGCGCTCGCCGTCGCCCGTAGAGGCTATAGACGGGCAGCCCGGTCGCCGGATCGCGGCTGGTTCCGATCCGGGCGTGATCCTGGGCGGTGCCCCAGAGGCCGTGCTCGGGAGCGAAGAGAGCGGTCAGCTTGACGCCCCGGGCTGATGCGATGAGATCCACGGCGTGATCGAGCGCCCGGTTCACCGAGGCCTGGTGGCACAGGAGGCCGAGCCGCTGCCCCTTGACGCGGGCGAGGTATGAGACCAGCAAGCGGTCGAGCCCCGTGAGGACGCGCGCCATGGCGTGTCCAATGTAGCAGGGAATAGTGGTATCTTCGAAGCCGCGATGCCGCGTTTCCGCTACGAGGCGCTCCCCACCGAGAAGCCCAACCCCGGAAGCCGCCGCCTCGACTCCCTCTCGCCGCTCCAGATCGTGGCGCTGATGAACCGGGAAGATCGCCGGGTGGTTCGGGCCGTGACGGGGGCGAGACGTCAGGTCGCGAGGGCTATCACCGTGATCGTGAGGGCGCTCGATTCAGGCGGTCGGCTCTTCTTCGTCGGGGCCGGCACCAGCGGCCGGCTCGGTGTGTTGGAGGCCGCGGAGTGCCCGCCCACCTTCGACATCCCGCGCTCGCTCGTTCAGGCGATCATGGCCGGCGGCCGGGGCGCGGTGTTTCGCTCGCGGGAGGGAGCCGAGGACCGGACGGGAGAGGCGCGACGAGCGGTCGGGGGGCGGATCCGGACGGGGGACGTCGTCGTGGGGATCGCCGCGAGCGGCGTCACGCCCTTCGTCAGGGCGGCGCTGGCCGTGGCCCGGCGGCGAGGCTGCCACACGGTCCTCGTGGCGATGAATGCCCGGAGCCCGATTCGGCGGCTCGCAGATATTGTCATCGCTCCTTCCGTCGGGCCTGAAGTCCTGACGGGCTCGACGCGGCTGAAGGCCGGGACCGCGACCAAGATGATCCTGAACATGCTCACCACGGGGGCGTTTGTCAGACTGGGGAAGACCTACGGCAACTGGATGGTGGACCTCCAGCCGCGGTCGCGGAAGCTCCGGGCCCGCGCCGAGGGGCTGGTTCAGGTCCTCGGGCAGGTGTCTCGATCCCAGGCGCGGCGCCAGCTGAGAGCGGCGGGTGGACGCACCAAGGTGGCGATCCTCATGGCCCGGAGACGCATCAGCGCCCGGCCGGCCGCCCGTCTCCTCTCTGCGGCGGGCGGCTCGCTCAGGCGCTGTCTCGACGCGTAACCCCCTTTACGATCCGAGCTGCGGTGGCTCGGGCGGCGCGGACACAGCCGGCGGAGGCGGCGGGGGGTTGGGGATCCAGACCCAGAAGTACTGGGTGCCGTTGGCACGGAGCTCATACCGGCCGTGCGGGTAATAGACGACCGTCGGGGCCGGCGGTGGAGGCGGCTGGACCACGACGATCTGGGGCTGCTGCGTGTAGATCACCTGCTGGGGTGGCTGGGAAACGTACACAGGCTGGGAGGCGTACACGGGCTTGGCGTGTGCCTGTCGCTGGTGAAGGAAAGGCCCGACCAGCTGGTTGAACACGGCGAAGGAGGCCAGCCCCAAGGCCACGTTCTGAGCGGTGTTCCCTCCCGCGTAGGCCGCGGGGGCCGCGAGCCCGACCGTCAGGGCGGAAACCAGGACCAGGGCGATCAACCGGCGCATATTGCTCACCTCCTCTCTTTGCGCTCCATCCGTTCTTGCCCGCTTTGACGGGGAGCGCGGGCGGCCTATTCAGGCGGGTCCCATTCGTGCTAGATAGGGGGCGTGGACTTCGACTTTACGCCCAGCGAGCAGGCCTTCCGCCGGGAGGTGAGGGACTGGCTCCAGTCCCACGTCCCCAGCGACCTGACGCTCGGGGCCTTCGCCTTCTCGCGCGCCGACAGGGAGGACGTGGAGCGCCTCCGCGCGTGGCAGCGCACGCTCTGGGAGGGCGGCTGGGTAGGGCTCAACTGGCCGGTCAAGTACGGAGGGCGCGGCGCCGCCATCCTGGAGCAGATCATCTTCTACGAGGAGCTGGCGCGCGCCCAGGCGCCGCCGCCGATCAACCGCGGCGGCCTCAGCATGCTCGGCCCCACGCTGATGGCTCACGGCACCGAGGCGCAGATCCAGCGTTTTCTGCCGAAGATCCTCACGGCCGAGGAGATCTGGTGCCAGGGTTTCTCGGAGCCCAACGCAGGCTCCGACCTGGCGAACCTCCAGTGCCGGGCCGTTCGCGACGGGGATGAGTTCGTCGTCAGCGGTCAGAAGGTCTGGACCAGCCTGGCCCACGTCGCCGACTGGGGATTTTTCCTGGTGCGGACCGATCCCGCGGCGCCCAGGCACAAGGGGATTACCTTTCTGCTGGTGGACATGCGGAGCCCGGGGATTACCGTCAGGCCGCTCCGCCAGATGACCGGGGAGGCGGAGTTCAACGAGGTGTTCCTCGACGCCGTAAGGGTCCCTGTGGCTAACGTCGTGGGGAAGGTGAACGAGGGGTGGCAGGTCGCCATGACCGCGCTGGCCTACGAGCGGGACCTCTTGACCTTCATCCGGAACATCTCCCTCCGGATGGCGCTCGACCGGCTGGTCACTCTGGCCAAAAAAACGGAGCGAAACGGCGCGAGGGCGGCTGACGATCCTGTGGTTCGCCAGGGGCTGGTCGCGCTCCTCATCGAGGAAAGGTGCCTTCAGCTGAACGGCTATCGAAGTCTCACGCGGCTCGTGAGGGGCGAGGCGCCCGGGCCCGAGGGCTCCACCTCCAAGCTCTCCTGGAGCCGGGTGGACCAGGACCTGGCCGAGCTCGCTACCGAGATCCTCGGTCCGCTGAGCCAGATCACCGACAAGGCCTGGGCGGTGGACGAGGGCCAGTGGGCGTACAACTGTCTCCTGGCCCGGGCCAGCACGATCCGGGCAGGGACCTCAGAGATTCTGAAAAACATTCTGGGGGAGCGCGTCCTCGGCCTCCCCAAGGATTAGGAGCCCGCGATGACCGAGACCAACGAGCTGCTCTACGAAGTGAAGGATCGGATCGCGACGCTGACGCTGAACCGGCCGGACAAACTGAACGCCTTCACCCGCGCCATGATCGAGCGGTGGGCCTGGGCCCTCGCGGAAGCCCAGCGCGATCCCGAGGTGAACGTCGTGGTCGTGACAGGCGCCGGACGGGCCTTCTGCGCGGGCGGCGACGTCGGGCGGATGGGTGAGGGAGAGCCGACGCCCCTGGACCACAAGAATGAACTGTGGGAGAAGATCCACCAGATCCCCAAGACGCTGGACGCCATGGACAAACCCGTCATCGCCATGGTCAACGGAGTGGCTGTCGGCGCCGGCATGGGGATGGCGCTTCAGTGCGACCTCCGGATCGCCTCCGAGGAGGCGAAGTTCGCCACCGGCTACGTCAAGGTGGGACTCGTTCCCGGCGACGGGGACGCCTTCTTCCTCCCGCGCCTGGTGGGGATCGCGAAGGCGCTCGAACTGCTCTGGACCGGCGATTTCGTCGAGGCCCGGGAGGCTGAGCGCCTGGGGATTGTCAACAAGGTGGTTCCGGCTGGCGATCTCCGGCAGTACACCTATGCGCTGGCACGGAAGATCGCCGACGGACCGCAGATCACGATCCGGTTAACGAAACGGGTCGCCTACCAGAGCCTCAGGCTGGATCTCCGCACCCATCTCGACCTGGTCTCTTCCCACATGGCCGTGGTCCGGGACACCGAGGACCACA
>CAYRZF010000046.1:0-11010 GCA_964428805.1 uncultured bacterium
CGACCACGCCGGCCTTCGGCCGGACGCGGTGCCCGAAGAGGAATGGCGACGACCGTAAGCTGGTCAATGGCCGAAGGCCATCCTTGGCGGGCACCCACGAAGTGGGTCGTGGCGAAGTTAGTTGGCCCGGGACTGGGAGGGTGGGTGTGAGGCGGGACTACTACGCGGTGCTGGGGGTCAGCATCGGCGCCAGCCAACCGGAGATCCGTCAGGCCTACCGGCGGTTGGCACGCCAGTACTCCCCCGACGTCAACTTCTGGGACCGCGAGGCGCGGGGGCTATTCGACGAGATCTCTGAAGCCTATCGAATTCTGAGTGATCCCGGTGCGCGCTCCTTGTACGACCGCTTCGGTCATCGCGCATTCCGCCGGCAGTCGGGGGAGCCAGCGGGGCAGCGGGGTGATGATGTGTACGTGCCCGTGGAACTCTCGTTCGCCGACGCGGCGCGCGGCGTAGGACTGACGCTGAGCATGGAGCGTCTGCGGCCCTGCTTGGAGTGCGAGGGGGCGGGATGCCCGGCGTGCCGCGAGCGCGGCCTCGAGCCGGAACTCGCAGAAGTGCCGGTCGCGATACCGGGTGGTGTCGACACGGGAGCGCAGATCCGCGTGCCGGGGGAGGGGCACGCGGGGCCGTTCGGTGGGCCGCGCGGCGACCTGATCGTGATCACGCGGGTGCAGGAGCACCCCTTTTTCACGCGCAAGGGGGACAATCTGCACTGCGAGCTCCCGGTGACGTTTGGCGAAGCGGTGCTCGGGGGACGGATTCGGGTTGCGACGCTCGACGGCGAAACAACGCTGGTGCTGCCGCCCGGCACACAGAGCGGCCAGGTGTTCCGCCTCCGCGGCAAGGGCATGCGGCGGCTCCACGGCGAGGGGGTCGGGGACCTGTACGTCATGGTGCGCGTGAGCATCCCGCGGGGGCTCGACGCGCGGACGCAGGCGATCTTCCGCGAGATCGAGCGCCTGTTGCCGGAGGCGCCGCGCGCGGGCTACGAACGGTTTCGGGGAGGTGGGGCGTGACGGGCAAGGGCAAGCCGCTCTACATGATCGGTGTAGTGTCCGACATGCTCAAGCTGCACCCTCAGACCCTCCGTTTCTACGAGAAAAAGGGGTTGATCCAACCGAGCCGCACCGTCGGCCGGACCCGGATGTATTCCGCCGAGGACGTGGAGGAGATTGCCCGGGTCGTACGCCTCACGCGGGATCTGGGGGTGAATCTTGCGGGCGTGGAGATCATCCTAAAGATGAGGCGCCGGATGCTGGAAATGCAGAAACAAATTGAAGACCTGCTGGCTTACGTCCGCGAAGACGCCGCCCGGCCCCGCGATCACAGTGAGCGGGGCGGCGGGGAGGCGCTGGTCCGTGCGGCCTCTGGCCAACTCCGCCCGCTCGATATTTTTTGACAAGAGGGGTTCAACATGACCGCACAGTCCGATTCGATCCTCCTGCTTCCCGATCTCCTGTCCATCCTTCCCTTGCGGGATACCGTGCTCTTTCCCCAGGCCGTGCTCCCGTTGGCCGTGGCTCGCGTGCCCTCGGTACGTCTCGTGGAGGACGCCATCGCAGGTTCGCGCCTCATCGCGGTCGTAACGCAGCGGGATCCCGCCATCGAGGAGCCTGGCTCCGAGGATCTGTTCACCGTCGGCACCGCGGCGCTCATCCACAAGGTGCTGAAGCAACCCGACGGGACGCTGCGCCTGGTGGTGCAGGGGATCGCCCGCTTCCGCATCGTGGAGATCGTCCAGCGCGAACCGTTCCTCAAGGCGCGCGTTGAGGAGGTGGAGGAGCCGGAAGCGTCCACCGGAGATCTCGAGCTCGAGGCCCTGACCCGCAACGCCGCCGCTCTCTTTCAAAAGATCATCTCGCTCTCGCCCGCGCTTCCGGACGAGCTTGCCGGCGTGGCTCTTAACATCGCCGACCCCGGTCGGCTGACGGACGTCATCGGGGCCTCGCTGCCGACCCTCGGCGTGACCACCAAGCAGGATCTTCTCGCGACGGCAGACGTCAAGCTCCGGCTCCAGAAGCTGGTCGGGGCGTTGGCCAAAGAAGTCGAGGTACTGGAACTCGGCTCCAAGATCCAGTCCCAGGTCCAGTCGGAGATGTCGAAGAACCAGCGCGAGTACTATCTGCGCGAGCAGTTGAAGGCGATCCAGAAGGAGCTCGGGGAGGCCGACGAGCGCGGCCAGGAAATCGACGAGCTGCGGAAGAAGATCGAGGCGGCTGGGATGTCCGAGGAGGCCCGAAAAGAAACCCTCCGGGAGCTCGACCGGCTAGCCAAGATGCCGCCGGCCGCGGCCGAGTACACCGTGATTCGGACCTATCTCGACTGCCTGATCGCGCTCCCCTGGCAGAAGGAGACTGCCGACCAGCTCGACATCGCGGCGGCCCGCCGGATTCTGGACGAGGACCATTGGGGGCTCGAGAAGGTCAAGGACCGGATCCTGGAATACCTGGCAGTCAAGAAGATCCGACCCGGTGGGAAGGATCCGATCCTCTGCTTCGTGGGTCCGCCCGGCGTGGGGAAGACGTCGCTCGGAAAATCAATCGCGCGGGCTCTTGGGCGGAAGTTTGCCCGGATCTCCTTGGGTGGTGTGCGCGACGAAGCCGAAATCCGCGGTCACCGTCGGACGTACATCGGCGCGCTCCCCGGCCAGATCATCCAAGCGCTGCGTCGGGCCGAGTCCAAGAACCCGGTCTTCATGCTGGACGAGATTGACAAGCTCGGCATGGACTTTCGTGGCGATCCGGCTTCGGCGCTTCTCGAGGTGCTGGACCCCGAGCAAAACAGCGCCTTCCGGGACCACTACGTGGACGTGCCCTTTGACCTGTCCAAGGCGCTGTTCATCACGACCGCCAACATCCTCGATCCGGTGCCGCCGGCTCTCCGGGACCGGATGGAGGTGCTCGAGCTCCCCGGGTATACCGAGGAGGAGAAGGTCGCCATCGCCCGGCGGCACCTGATCCCCAAGCAGACCGTCGAGCACGGCCTCGTCCCGGGTGAACAGATCGAGTTCACCGAAGACGCGTTGCGTTTGCTGATCAGGAACTACACCCGGGAAGCGGGGCTCAGAAATCTCGAGCGCGAGATCGCAACCCTCTGCCGGAAGGTGGCCAGACGGCGGGCCGAGGGGCAGGTTGAGAAGATCACCATTTCCCCGGCGGTCGTCACCGAATACCTGGGCGCGCCCAAGTATCTGCTTGAGGAACTGGAGGAGCGGACCCGGATGGCGGGCGTCGCCGTGGGACTCGCGTGGACCGCCGCCGGCGGGGATATTCTTTTCGTCGAAGCGACTCGCATGAAGGGCGGCAAGACGCTCACCCTCACCGGCCAGCTGGGAGAGGTGATGAAGGAGTCCGCCCAGGCCGCCCTCTCCTGGGTCCGGTCTCACGCCGCCGAGCTGGGGATTCCCCCGAACTTCTGGGAGTCCTCCGACCTCCATCTCCACGTGCCGGCGGGAGCCATCCCCAAAGATGGTCCCTCCGCGGGGGTGACGATGGTGACCGCCCTCGTTTCGCTCCTGCGGGGTCGCTCGGTCCGGCCGGATCTCGCCATGACGGGGGAAATCACGCTTTCGGGTCGCGTCCTTCCGGTAGGGGGGATCAAAGAAAAAGTCCTGGCCGCGAAGCGAGCCGGCGTGAAAAGCGTGATCCTGCCGAAGCGGAACGAAAAGAATCTTCTGGAGGACGTCCCGCAGGCTGTTCAGGAGTCAATGACCTTCCACTTGGTGGACACCATCGCGGAAGTGATCGGGCTGGTGTTCGCCGACCCCGGGGGTCGGCCGGAGCCGGTGGGAAGCAGAGAGATGGCCGAAGCGCTCGCCGATCGGGCGGCTCCCTGGCGGAATTAACTGATCCGATTGTTCCACGACGGCCGCCCTCGCGAGGGCGGCCATTTTTCTTGACAGATTCCGGCGCCCCCCCTACGATCGATATTACGATGCAACAGTCAATTTTTCCCCTCTTCGCGGTGGCGTTGGGGCTTCTCGCTTGGTCCGCTCCGGCGGCCGCCTCCTCCTTTCGCATGGTGGACGGGGACGGAGTGGTTCACTTCACCAATGCTCCGACCAGTCCCCGTTACCAGCGCGGGCAGGGATGGACCGGGACCTCGTCCGGGTGGCTTGCGATCCCGGGCGGCGTCGCGCGCGGGCGCTACGCCGAAGAGATCGGTGAGGCGGCAAACCGCTACGGGGTGGATCCGGGCCTCGTCCAGTCGGTGATCCGGTTCGAATCCGCCTTCAATCCGTGGGCGGTCTCGCGCAAGGGCGCGAGAGGCTTAATGCAGCTCATGCCCCAGACCGCCTCTTCTCTCGGGGTCCGCGACACGTTCAACCCGCGCCAGAACATCGACGGGGGAGTGCGACACCTGCGCGGGCTGATTGACCGCTACGGGGGGAATCTGCCGCTGGCGTTGGCCGCGTACAACGCCGGAGCCCAGGCGGTGGACTTGTACCGCGGAATCCCGCCGTACCCCGAGACCCAGCTGTACGTCCGTCGCATCCTGTCCCTCTACGGGTCGAGCTCTGGCGCCGGCACGCCTCAGATCATTTACCGCTACGAGGATTCGCAGGGTACCGTGGTCTATACGAATATTCCGCCGGTTTCGCCCCGCGCGTGGAGTCGCTAGCGCCGGTCCGGTAGCGGGCCCATCGCCGGCGAGCGCGCTAGTCGCGGTGCCAGACCAGGTCTAGGAAGCGATCCAGAAAGCCCTCCTTCACGAAGATGTCCACGGCATTCCGGGTGGACCGGTGATCCATCCCCCAGACAGCCGCGCGCTTGCCGCCCTCCGGATTCAACTGGATGAAGATCTGCTGGTCCCGGGTAAACGCCACCGGCAGCTCCTCGTAGATCCGGGCGGTGAAGGCGTTGACGCCCGGTCCGCCGATGGCGATGGCCGGGAAGAACTCCGCCATCTCCTGGTTCATCACCCACATGTCGGTGAGGACGACTGCCGAGCGGGTCTCGTCCCCGCGTCCGCGCGTGTTAATGAGGCGCTTCAGGTCATAGGCGATGGGTCGATCCTCTTCCTCGGGCAAGATTCCGTACCCTACCACCAGGAGGATCGTCGAGCGGATGTCGAAGTAGCGGGCCATTTATTTGATGAGCTTGGTGAGGGCGCGGAAATCGTCCGTATCGGCTTTGTGGAGGAGCTGGAAGAGGACGCTCTCGGTGGTGGTGATCACCGCGCCGGCCTGCCGCAGGTGCTCTACACCGATTCGCCAGCTCCCCTGGGTGCGGGACGTGACCGCGTCGGCTGCCACGTGGACGGTGTACCCCGCCCCCAGGAGATCGAGCGCCGTCATCAGCACGCAGACGTGGGTCTCGATCCCGGCCAGGATCACCTGCTTGGTCTTGGCCGCCTTCAGCCGGGTGGTGAACTCCTCCACATCGCAGCAGGAGAAGGTCACTTTTTCCAGGGGCTCGATCGCCCCCAGCGCTTCCCGTAACTCCGGCAGTGTGTGGCCCAGTCCCTTTGGGTACTGCTCGGTAACCAGGATGGGCAGTCCCAGCCTCCGGGCCGCGGCGGCGAGCACCTTAAGGTTCTTGACGACTTCTTCGCGGTGGTCGGTGTCCATGGCGGCGAAGAGCCGTTCCTGGACATCCACGACGACGAGCGTGCTCCCATCTCGCGTGAGCTTCATCGGGTGCCCCATCCCTGCCTCCTCGACTCAGCATCAGAGCCACCGGTCCAGGCCGCGGTACTGAATCGCCTCGGAGAGGTGCTCGCCGGCTATTGTCTCACGACCCTCCAGGTCCGCGATAGTCCGAGACACCTTGAGGAGCCGGTCGTGACCCCGGGCCGACAGCCCGAGCCGCTGGATGGCCAGAGCCAGGAGCTTCTGCCCGTCCGGCGGAACAGGACAGAATCGCCGGACTTGGCTGGCGCTCATCCGGGCGTTGCAGCGGATTGTGGGATTACGAAAGCGCTCTGCCTGGATCCTGCGAGCCTGGAGCACCCGCTCGCGGATGGGGGCCGAAGGTTCTCCTGGCGGCCCCTGGGAGAGTTCCTCGTAGGAAACTGCGGGGACCTCGAGGTGAAGGTCGATCCGATCCAGCAGGGGGCGCGAGAGGCGGGCGAGATAGCGTTCGCGCTCTCCGGGCGTGCAGAGGCAGGCCTGGAGCGTCGGGCAGCCTCGCCGACAGGGGTTGGCGGCCCCCACGAGCTGGAAGCGGGCGGGGAAGCGGGAGGTGCCGGCGGCGCGCGTGACGACCACCGTGCCGTCCTCGAGCGGCTGCCGGAGGGCCTCCAGGACGTGCTGCGGGAACTCCGGCATCTCGTCGAGGAACAGGACACCCACATGCGCGAGGCTAACTTCTCCGGGGCGAGGCACGCTCCCGCCGCCGATGAGGCCGCTGTCGGAGATCGTGTGGTGGGGCGCCCTGAAGGGGCGGAGGGTCAGCAATCCCCCGTGCGGAGGCAGGAGGCCCGCCACGCTCCACACTGCCGAAGCCTCGATCGCCTCCTCCTGTGACAGCGGAGGGAGGATGGTGGGAAGTCGGCGGGCGAGCATCGTCTTCCCCGCGCCCGGGGGGCCGATCATGAGGATGTTGTGGCCGCCGGCTGCGGCGATTTCGAGTGCCCGCTTCGCATGGGCCTGGCCCCGGACCTCGGCGAAGTCCACGTCGTCCGCGATCTCCTGATCCGGCAGCGCGTCCGGGGCCACACGGATCGGCTCGATGACCCGCTCGCCGACGAGCCACTCGACGGCCTCGCTGAGACTTCGCACGGGGATGGTCGTGAGGCCGGCGACCACTGCCGCCTCGCGGCAGTTGGCGGCGGGGAGAAGGAGGCCGGCGAGGCCTTCGCGCCGACAGGCCAGTGCGATTGGCAGGACGCCGCGCACGGGCTGGACCTCGCCGTCGAGCGACAGTTCACCGATCAACAGAAAGCGCCGCAACGCTTCACTCTTCACCAGCCCCGTGGCGGCGAGGATGCCCAGCGCGATCGGGAGATCGAACGAAGCGCCTTCCTTCCGAAGGTCGGCGGGGGCGAGGCTGACGGTGATGCGCTCCATGGGGAAGGTGTAGCCCGAGTTCCGAATGGCGCTCCGAACGCGGTCGCGGCTCTCGCGGATGGTGGAATCGGGGAGCCCGACCATGTTGAACGCGGGGAGCCCGGCGGTGACGTCCACCTCCACCGACACGAGCGCGGCGTCGATTCCGGTGACGGCCGCCGAAAACACCCGGGCCAGCATGGCCGGGATTGTCGGCCGCGGCGGCGCGCGGGTCAACGTCCAGAATCCGATACGGGGGGTGTCAGGGCAATTCTGGAACCCTCCTATTCGGGAGGTGCTAAGGTTCCGGTATCCACCGAACTTTCACCGGCCCGGCTTAGCGAGGGTCCCCGGGATGAAGTGTTCCCGGTGCCAGCGGGTCCGGGCGATTAGAGCCTAAAGAAACGGGATGAGGTAGGCGGAAACGAGGCGGTCGAGAACCCAGAGGGACGATGGCAGCCACATCTCGCTCTTGGCGTAGAGCACGTACGAGGAGGCAGCGCCGAAAAGTAAGATGAATGCCCAGTTCGGAAAACCCAGCACACGAACGAGGGGCCCGATGGTCATCGCGAGGATCACCATGGCGAACAGGAGCAGGAAGAGCGAGACCATGCCGACGAGCGGCGTCAGCAACAACAATGAGACGAGTCCCAAGATCGCCTCAGCGCGGGGGATACTGAAATTTCCAGAGGCCTCGTGCTGTCCGGGCTGGCCCGCGAGCCGCTGGATCGCCTCGTCGGTCGGCCCCCACGAAAGGAGGCTGACGTACGTGACGACGAACAGAGGTCCGACCAGAAGCAGGACCCAGTGGGTCCACCGCCACGGCAAGAGATTGAACATCGGCGTCATTCGGGCAGCGTGCTTTGCCGTATGCGGGTGAGCACGGACCCGTAAACGCGAAGATCCTGCTCGAGACTCCGTTGGCGGCGGCGGTCCACCCGTCGCCGCTCCAGCTCATGCGGCTCAGCGCGCTGCCGCCGTTGCGCCTGCCGGCGGTCCAAGAAAACCTGGACCTTATTGTCGCCGGTAAACGCCCGCTTGAGATGGTTGTAGAGATCAAGCTCGGTTCGCGCCACGATTACCAGGTATCGAACGCCGTTCGTCTTCATCTGTGCCTCTGATCGGCTCTGCATCCCTTTCATCCTGTGAAAATCTTTGCCTTGGGAGAATCGAAGTGCATATTGGGTGCCACGGCTAAAAAATAATGGAGACAGCTAGTTGCAACCTGCGCGCGCGCGTCAGATTGGACAAAGAGTGCCATCCTGGCAGATAGACGAGCAACCCGACAGGACCCAATCCGCAGCCCTCCTGCAGCTCGTACTCTTCGCATACAATGCACCTGCTCAAACCACCGGAGGAAAACGTGTGTCGGATATTTAAAGGGTCGGGGGCCGCATTGATGGTGGTGCTTCTTGGGGCTGCTCTGGCCAGCATCGGGTGCGCCTCCTCCGGGATCGTGAGGCCCACCATGGAAGCGGCGGAGCCGGAGCCCGTCGCCCCGACGGCCGCAGACCCTGACAATCCCCGGGAGATTGTGCAGGGGAGGAGTGACGAAGCCTCCGAACGCTTCACCCTGAAGGTGTCGATAGAAGCCGAACCGGACGTCGAAGAATACGATCCATGGATGCCCTTTAACGAAGAGACCTTTGCCTTCAACCATCAGCTCGACCGGTTCGTGCTGAAGCCGGCAGCGAGGGTATGGGACAAGGTCTTGCCCGGCCAGGTGCAGCGAAGCCTCAAAAGCGCGTTCGAGAACCTCGGGATGCCGAGACGACTCGTGAACAGTCTTCTTCAGGGCAAAGGGGGAGGAGCCGCTCGGGAGCTCGGGCGATTCCTGATCAACAGCACGCTCGGCGTGGCCGGCCTATTTGACGTCTCGAAGTCCGTCTTCGCTCTCGAGGCGACCGACGAGGACACCGGTCAGACCTTGGGCGTGTGGGGCGTCCAGCCCGGTCCCTACTTGGTCCTGCCCCTTCTGCCGCCGTTCACGGTCCGCGATGGGATCGGGGGCATCGTGGACCTCGCCCTCGATCCGCTGACTTATTTTCTCCCGTTCGCCGCCCTTGCGGGAATGACGGGGGGGAAAACCGTGAACGAACGGTCGCTCAATCTCGAGCTCTATCAAAGCGTGGAGGAAGGCGTCGTGGATCTGTACAGCGCCGTGCGGAACGCGTATCTACAGAGGCGACAGAAGCAAATCAGGGAATAACGGGCTTCAGCGGTCGAGCTCCAGGAGATATTCCTTGATGCGGCGCGCGTCGGAGGCCTCGGGTTTGAGTGCGAGGTAGGTCTGGAAGGCTTCGCGCGCCCGGTCCCGCTCATCCTGCTGGTAGTAGAGAAAGCCGAGCTGACGGTAGGGATCGGGATACTTCGGGTCCAGCGCTGCCGCTTCAGTGTACTGGTCGATGGCCTGCCGGACGAACTCCTCTTTGTCGGCGAGGGCTCTGGCCCGCTGGGCCTGGATCCGGTAGAGGTCCCCGTAGTAGAGATGCGCGGTGGGATCGCGGGGGGTGAGAGCCAACACGCGGTCGAGCTGGGCGCGGGCCAGGTTGAAGCGGCCGGCGCGGATATCCAGCGCCGCGTTCTCCCGCACGACGGTGCGGATGCGGAGGTGGAACTCGGGGGTGTCCACGACCCGGTTCGGGTCCTGGGCCTCCACCGCGTACTGGGCGCGCAGGAAATAGTTGGCGTTCTCGATCCGGTCGTCCAGGCGCGGGTGGTTACCGAAGAAGAAGTTCTCGAGCCGGCTCGGATCGCCCCCGTCCTTCTTGAGGAGCTCGAAGACCCGGGGCGCCTGCTTGGGGTCGTAGCCGGCTTTCACCATCCGGGCCAGACCCTTCTCGTCGGCCTCGCGTTCTATGTCGCGCCCGTAGCCGTTGATGGCGGCGAGGGCCGCCAGCTGGAGCCCCAGCCCCAGGATCACGCTGGCCGTTTGGCTCAGCACCGCCGCCCCCACTTGGTTCCCCCGCTCGGCCTGCTTGCCGGCCGCCACCGCGACCCCGATGCTCATCGCGATGGCAAGCACATTGAGCGCGATCATCTTGTTCGTGGCGTCCCGCTCGAACCGGAGCGCGTCCCGGTTCGTGACGTGGGTCAGCTCGTGGCCGAGGATCGTCGCCAGCTGCGCTTCGTTCTCGACGCGGGCGAGCAGGCCGGTGTGAATGTAAACGCGGCCGTTCGGCATCGCGAAGGCGTTCAGCGTGGGATCCCGGAAGACGGTGACGCGGATGCCCGGGCCGCCGGCTTCTTTGACTTCGTCCCCGACGAGCCGGTCGGCGATGCGACCCAGGTACTCCTCGAGGAGCGGATCGTCGTACACTTTGCCCGACTTCTCGAGCTTTTCCTCTTCCTTCTCGGCCTGGGCCCAGATCCGACGCTCGTCCGACGCCATTTTGAACGGGCGCTCGGCGCCGATCGGGGGCACGTTGGCGCTCGCGCAGCCTCCCAGCAGGGCCGCCACCAGCGCGCCCGCCACGAAGCGCATGAAGGGATCACGGAGTCTCATCGGGGCCGATTATACCACCGGGCGCAAATTCTCTTGGGGCGACTCCGACCCGCCGTGGTAGGCTGAGTTCGATCCGCCCCACTCATCACCGAAGGAGGGAATGAACGTGCGGTATGCCATCATCGCGCTCGTCCTGCTGACCCTCGTGGGCTGCGCCTCGGCGCCGCCGCGACCGGTGCAGAGCGGCTTCGAGGACATTCCGGTCCCCAAGGGCCTCGAATTCAAAGCCGACGACTCGACGATCATCGAATCGGCCAACGTCAAGGCGGCCCGCCAGATCTATACGGGACGGGTCGAGCCTCAGAGCCTCGCGACCGCGTTCCGGACCACGCTCGAAGCCAACGGCTGGCGCCACATCAGCTCCACCAGCGTCCCCGATCAGGGCATCACGCAGGTCTATGAGAAGGGAGGGAACTCCCTCCAGGTTCGAATCCACGAGCGGTTCTGGTGGACGGTGGCGGAGGTCACGACGACCCGCATACTCTCGGCCCCCGGTTCTCCCACGCGCTGAGAG
>CAYRZF010000046.1:11110-13707 GCA_964428805.1 uncultured bacterium
TCGGCGAGCCCCGTGGCGGCGGCGCGGTCCACGATCCAGTGAAGCGTTCCGCGCTCGGGCCTCACGAGCGAGGCGGGGGCGCCGGGTGACGGCTTTCCCGTGAGCACCGTCCGGAGCCGCTGGGCCTTGTCGCTTCCGCTGATCAGGAAGAGCACTGTCGCCGCGCCGTTCAGGACGGGCAATGTCAGCGTGAGGCGGTAGCCCTTGACGGCCTCCACGTACACGGCCACCGCCAGGCGAGTGACTTCGCGGAGCGCCGGGGAGTGGGGAAAGAGCGAGGCGGTGTGGCCATCGGCTCCCATGCCCAGGAGGATCAGGTCGAAGCGAGGACGCTCGCCCCTTTTCAGGCCGAACGCGCTCTGGAGTTCGCCGGCGTACTCGGCTGCGGCGAGGTCCGGATCGGTCGCCTCCCCCCGCATTCGGTGGATATTTTCGGGGCGGATGGGGACCCGGGAGAGGAGCAGTTCCTCAGCGAGGCGGTAGTTGGAATCGGGGTGATCGGGTGGGACGCAGCGCTCGTCTCCCCAGAAGACCCGAACGCGGCTCCAGTCCAGGCGCGAGCGAAACGGTTCTGAGGCGAGCCGCGCATAGAGACTCCGGGGGGTAGTGCCGCCTGAGAGGGCGACGGTAAACCTCCCGGATTCGTCCAGCGCCTTGGTCGCAGCCTCGACAAATCGCTCGGCGGCTTGCTCAGCCACGGCGGCGGCAGTGCTGACGACGACAACATCGGCTAGCGGCGCCATGCCATCGCCACGCATCGCGCTGGATGAAGGCGTCGGCTTCCTCGGGCCTCCACGTTCCCGCCTCGTGGTTCGGAAACTTTGGCCGAAGCCTGCGGGCTGGCTAGTGGGCGGGGACGGCGCGGGCGATCATGGCGGTGAATTTCTTCAGGGTGTCAGCCGGGTCTTTTCCGCCGAGATGGACCCTGATCACTCGTCGGCCTTTGTTCCGGAGGGCCTGGAGGTCGCCCAGCGCCTGGGCATTCTTCAACACCGCGAAGGTGTAGGCCTCCCCCGGGATGGCCAGATCGTTCGGATCATCCGCCGTCAGCTGAATGAAGAGGCCGGTGGGTGGGCCGCCCTTGTGGAGCTGGCCGGTGGAGTGCAGGTAGCGCGGGCCCAGGCCTACCGTGACGGCGAGCTTGGTCTTTTCGCGCATGACCCGGCGCAACTCCTGAAGGCCCTCGGCAATCTCCGGCTTGGGTGGCAGATAGGCCTGGAAGGCGAGGTAATCGCCGGGCCGGGCCAGCTCCAGGTGGGCGGCGAGCCCCTCCGAGACGGTGGGGGGTTTTGTGCCGGCGCCCGTGAGCAGCGCGATCCCGTCCTCTTCCCGGTCAACCGGCCACTCCGGAAGGCGACGGCTGGTCCGGTAGGCCGCCACGAGCTTGGCGGTGATCTCTTTGGACTCCTGGACGTTCGGCTCGTCGAACGGATTCACCTCCATGAGCGCCCCCATGGTGGCGGTGGCGATTTCCCACCGGTAGAACTCCGCCCCGAGGTCCAAGGGGTCTGTGAGTCTGATCCTGATCACCGGATGCCCGGCTTCTTCCAACGCCGCTAAGCCGGGTTCCAACGCGACAGCGTCGTCGGCCAGGGTTATGGCGACGAAGACCCGGTCGGGGCCGTACACCGGCGGGGCTCCGAGAGGCTCCCCGTCCACGGGGATGAGACCGCGCCCGTTCTTCCCGAGGCTCTCCGCGAGGAGCTGTTCCACCCACGCCCCGAAGGCAGCGATTCCCGGGGACAAGACGAGGGTGACCTTGTCGCGACCCGCCTTGCCCAGGGAGGCGAGCTTGGCGCCGAGCATGACGCCTGGGTTTTCCCGGATCGGAACGGAATCGCCGGCCTCTTCCACCGCGGCCACCGCCCGGTCCAGGAGCCCCGCCACGTCCACGCCGACCAGGGCTCCCGGTAGGAGCCCAAAATAGGAGAGCGCCGAATAGCGCCCACCGATCGTGGGGGGGTTGAGGAAGGTCTTGCGGAAGCCTTGGCCCTTCGCCAGCTTCTCGAGCGGCGTCCCGGCGTCGGTGATCGCCACGAACTGGAGTCCGGGCTTTCCCCGCGAGCCGCGCTCGACTTGCTCCCGGAAGAAGGCGTAGAAGGCCAGCGTCTCGGCTGTCAGGCCCGACTTCGATGAGACGACGAAGAGGGTGCGCGGAAGGTTGATTCGGTTGAGCGCCGCTTTGACGGCCGCCGGGTCTGTGGAATCGAGGACGACGAGGTCCGGGAATCCCATCTTCGGACCGACCGTGAGAGAGAGGACCTCGGGGCAAAGGGTGGATCCCCCCATCCCGAGGAGGAGGACGTGGGTGTAGTGTGCGCGGTGGATGTCGGCGGCGAACTCCTTGAGGTCGTCGGCGTGCTGTCGCATGAGCGTTGGCGAGGTCAGCCAGCCGAGCCGATTGCGGATTACCGCTTGCTGGGCGCCGTCGTCGGTCCAGACGGAAGCGTCCTTGATCCAGAGACTTTCGATGAACCCTTGGTCCTCGAGAGTCCTCAGGGTCTTTTCCGTCATCCGGGCGAGTTGCTCGGCAGGAGTGGGGGGCGGGGGCGGCGGTGGTGGCGGCGGAGCCACAGCCTGAGGCTGCGGGCCCCCAG
>CAYRZF010000046.1:13807-14962 GCA_964428805.1 uncultured bacterium
GCTGCGGGCCCCCAGCCATAGGCTGGGGAGGGGCAGGGGCCTTGGGCGCAGGTCGGGCCGGCGCCCGCGGAGGTGCCTCTCGTGAAACCTCGACCCCCCCGGTCTCGCGATCGAACTCTTCGATGACTTTGGCAACCTCGTCGGCCAGTGAGGGCTCCAGCTCGACGGGCTCCAGCTCGACGGGCTCCCGACTGACGGGCTCCCGGGCGGAAGGGCGAGCGGGGGCAGCGGGGCGCTCTTGGGCCACGCGGGGAGCCGGTCGTGGAGTGGGCTCCTCCAGAGGCGGGGCGGGCCGGGGCGCGGGTTTGGCCCGAGGGGGCGCCGGCTCCTCTTGGCGTGCGGGGGCGGGTCGGGGTGGTGCCTCCCGGCGAACCGTCCTCTCGGTCGGCGGCGGGAGAAATCCCTGCTCCAGCTCGGTAATCTTGGCGAGCCGGCGAACGTGCCGCTCCTCGCCCGAGAACTCGGTCGCCAGCCATTCCCGGGCGATGTCGATGGCGTTCTCCGCGTTCAGCACGCTGGCGCCCAGGCAGAGGACGTTCGCGTCTTCGTCTTCGCGGCTCTGGCGCGCCGTGAAGAGGTCGTGGCAGAGTGCGGCGCGGACTCCCGTGAGCTTGTTGGCGGCGATGGCGGCACCCACGCCGCTGCCGCAGACGAGGATCCCGAGTTCCACGAACTGGTTGCGCACCGCGTTGCCGATCGCCCGAGCGAAATCCGGGTAGTCAACCGGATCGCTGGAGAAGGTCCCCAGGTCCAGGACGTGATGGCCGTCCTGCTCGAGGGCCGCAATGATCGGCTCCTTCAGCGGGTGGCCAGCGTGATCGCAGCCAAAGGCGATGCGCATCGGTCAGACTCCCTGCCGGGTTCTAGTATGTCAGGAGTGGGGCGATGGGACAATCCTGAGCCCTCACCCCCCTGTATGAGCCGGCCCGGGCGCTCCACGGGCCCACAAGGCTGGGGCAGGGGGTGGCCCAGCCAGTGTCGGCCGAATGACGATCATATGCAATCTGTACGCTTTCCGCTACCATTTTGTCCAGAAAATCTGTGAACTTATGTGGGAGGGACGCCGGGTCGCCATAAACCGGCGAGGAACACGGGGGGATCATGAAGCACAATGAGTGGGAACTGCTGGGGGTGCGTGGGTTAGCCGCAACGGAC
>CAYRZF010000046.1:15062-17402 GCA_964428805.1 uncultured bacterium
CAACCTGAGCCGCCTCCTGGAGCGCTCAATCCGATTCACGCCGCCGCCCCGCTGACCCGCCCGCGGTCTCGACGCGGTCTCTTGAGGTTTTCTCCGGCTCGGACGTAGAATGGAGTCTCTCTGTCATGGCGCACCTCGATCGCATTCGCGTGTTGAGCCCGGTAGGGGAGGTGAGGCGGCACGTCCGCGTGGCGCCGGCGCTGCCGTCAGACCTCAGGGGGAAGACAGTGGGTTTCCTTGACAATACGAAGCCCAACTTCGACAGGCTCGTGGCGGATATGGGCGCGCTCCTCCGGGAGCGCTTTGGTGTGAAGGCGATCGTGCACCGGAGGAAGGCCAACGCCTCCACCCCTGCCGCTCCGGAGATCCTGGAGGAGCTGGCGAAGGCGTGCGACCTTGTCTTCGCCGGCTCCGCGGATTGAGGCTCGTGCACGTCGTGGAGTCTCCACGACGCGGTGGAGCTGGCCAAAGGCGGGACCCCCGCCGGGCTGATCGCGACCGCCACGTTCCAGCCGCTGGCCGTGAGCGAGCTTCAGGCGCTGGGATTCGGCGGCTTGCCGCTGATCGTCATTGACCATCCGCTCGGGGGCGAAAGGCCCGAAGGGGTTCTCCGACGCGCCCACCAGGCGGTGGCGGAGCTGGCCGCTCTCCTCGGCCTGTCACGATGACGCTTCACTCTGAGGTCCTCGAGCTCCCCGACTCCCCCGAGGCGGTCTATCAGGCCTTCTGCGAGCGAAAATGGTGCGATGGTCTTCCGATCATCCCCCCGACTCCGGAGCGTGTCGAGGCCATGCTCCGCTCCGTGGCCGGCGACCCGGCGGAATCCCTCGGACCACTCCCGCCCCTCTGGGGGGAGGCGACGCTGGAGAAGCTCGCGGTCAACTCCGTGATGGCGGGGTGCCGACCCGAGTACTTCCCGGTGGTCGTGTCGGCCGTGGAGGCGATGCTGGACCCGGCCTTCAACCTCTACGGGGTGCAGGCCACCACCCACCCGGTGGCGCCGCTTCTGCTCGTGCACGGCCCGTACGCGCGCTCAATTGGGATGCAGAGCGGCGCCGGCTGCTTCGGGCCGGGCTTCCAGGCCAATGCGACCATCGGGCGGGCGATCCGGCTCATCCTGATGAATGTGGGGGGCGGCTGGCCCGGACGCCACGACATGGCGACCCAGGGGAGCCCGGCCAAGTTCTCCTACGCCATCGCCGAGAATGAGGACCGAAGCCCGTGGGCGCCCCTGCACGTCGAGTTGGGGTATCCGCCGGACCTGTCGGTTGTCACCGTGTTCGGCGGTGAGGCGCCGCATAACGTCAACGACCACGTCTCCACATCGGCGCCGGGCATTCTGCACACGGTGTCGGACACCGCGGCGACGCTGGGCTCCAACGTCAAGTGGTACCTCTCCCAGAGCCAGCTCCTGCTGGTCCTGGGGCCCGAGCACGCGGCTACGATATCCTCAGACGGCTTTTCGAAGGATGACGTCAAGGCGTTCGTCTTCGAGCACGCGCGCCTGCCGCTCGGCACGCTCAAGCTCGGCGGCATGTGGGGCATCCAGGACTGGCCGGACTGGATGATGGCCGTCACGGATGACCGGGCGCTCCTGCCGATCGTCGCCTCACCGCAAGAAATCCTGGTGGTGGTTGCCGGGGGCGCGGGCAAGCACTCGGCCGTGGTTCCGAACTGCACGTTCAGCCGGGCGGTGCACCGCCCGCTCACCCGTCTCCGCGCCTAGGCGTGGTGCCCCCTCGAGGAGAAGAGGTGAGGGGCGTTGAGTCGGGGGAGAGGATGAAGGTGAGGGGGCGCACATGAACGGAGGACACAGAGAATGAAACGGATCGGGTTCGTGGGGGTGGGGACCATGGGGATCCCCATGGTGTCCAATCTGCTCAAGGCTGGCTTCGCGGTACTGGCCTACGATGTCCGGCCCGAGGCGCTCGACGAGGCGCGCCGTCGCGGCGCGGCGGCTGCCGCGTCGTCGGCGGAGGCGGCGCGGGAGTCCGAGCTGGTGATCACGATGCTCCCGTCCTCTTCCGACGTGGAGGCAGCCTACCTGGGGGCGAACGGAGTACTGGCGGGCGCGCCCTCGGGCCGGCTCTGTGTGGATATGTCCACCATCGACCCGGGAATGTCGCGCCGGGTTGCCGAGCGGGCGAAATCCAAGGGAGTCAGGTTTCTGGATGCGCCGGTCTCCGGTGCGGTGCCGAGGGCGATCGAGGGGACGCTGACGATCATGGTCGGCGGGGACCCCAAGGACCTGGAGGAGGCGCGGCCGGCGCTCGCGGCCATGGGCTCCAACATCATCCACGTCGGGCCGGTGGGAAGCGGGGAGGTGGCCAAGCTCTGCAA
>CAYRZF010000047.1:0-17396 GCA_964428805.1 uncultured bacterium
GGGGGTGTGCACGCTGCCGGGCGGGGTGGAGATGGTGATGCCGGGGGACAACGTGACGATGGCGGTGGAGCTGATCACGCCGATCGCGTTGGAGAAGGAGCTGCGGTTTGCGGTCCGGGAGGGGGGGCGGACGGTGGGGGCCGGCGTCGTGGCGGAGATCGCCGAGTAACGAGCGCCATGGCGACGACGGTCCGCACGCCCGAGACTGGCCGCCGTTCGAGCGACGGCTTTGCCGTCGCAACCCCGGGGGGAGGTCTGGGAAGGGGGGCGTAGCCCCCCTCCCAGCGAAGTGATGGTGGCTATTGCCCAAGATCAGAAGATCCGGATCCGCTTGAAGGCCTACGATCACCGGCTCCTCGACCGCTCGGTCAAGGAGATCGTGGAAACCGTAAGGCGGACCGGTGCCCGGGTCTCGGGTCCGGTGCTCCTGCCCACCATCATCAACCGGTGGACGGTGCTCCGCTCCCCCCACGTGGACAAGACTTCCCGCGAGCAGTTCGAGATGCGGACGCACAAGCGCCTCCTGGACATTCTGGATCCCACGCCGCAAACGGTGGACGCGCTCATGAAATTGGATCTGCCGTCGGGCGTTGACGTCGAGCTGAAACTCTAGTGCCATGCCGATAACCATCGCACGACCCGCTTCGCGGGTGCCCGTTAAGGTTGGCCTTCGGCCATTGATCAGCGTCGGTCGTCGCCACTCCTCTGCGGGCACCGCGTCCGGCCGAAGGCCGGCGTGGTCGTTACGCTCCGGTCGGCTCCTCCCTCGGGCCTTGGGCTGCTCGGTTCTCGACATGGCACGATGCTGAGAGGGCGACCAGCGTGGCGATGAAAGAGGGGCTGATCGGCCGAAAGATGGGGATGACCCAGCTCTTCGGCGACGACGGGAGGCAGATCCCCGTTACCGTGATTCAGGCCGGCCCCTGCCCGATCGTGGAAGTGCGGGAGAAAGGGCGGCACGGTTACAACGCGCTCCAACTCGGATTCGAGCCGAAGACGAAGAACGTCACCAAGCCGCGCGCCGGCCACTTCAAGAAGGCCAACGTGCCCCCCATGGGAGTGCTCCGGGAGCTCCGGTTGGAGAAGGTGGACGGGTATGAGGTGGGCCAGACTCTCAGCGTTGTCCTCTTTGCTCCGGGCGAGCTGGTGGACGTGAGCGGCGTTTCCAAGGGGAAGGGGTTTCAGGGCGGCGTCAAGCGGCACGGCTGGCATGGCGGGGGCGCGAGTCACGGTTCCATGTTCCATCGGGCGCCGGGGTCGATCGGCGCCTCGTCCGATCCCTCCCGCGTCTGGCCCGGGCATCATCTACCGGGCCGGATGGGAGGCGACCGCCGAACGGTGCTGAACCTCCCCGTCGTCCGCGTGCTTCCCGAGCAGAACCTCCTGGTGGTCCGGGGTGCGGTGCCCGGGCCCATCGGGAGCCTGGTGGTGGTGAGAAAGAGCGTCAAATTGACCAAAGCGCAGCAGCGTGCGCGGAAGGCTGAGTAGCCATGCCGCAGGTTGCCGTCCTCGATCAAACCGGGAAAGCGAAGGAGACGCTCGAGCTCCGGCCTGAGGTGTTTGGGGTCGAGGTGAGGGTTCCGCTCCTGCACCAGGCGGTCACGCGGGAACTGGCGGGCCGCCGGGCCGGCACCCATGACACCAAGGGTCGCAGTGAGGTCTCCGGGGGCGGCAGGAAGCCCTGGCGCCAGAAGGGGACCGGCCGGGCGCGTCAGGGCTCGATCCGGGCACCTCAGTGGCGAAAAGGAGGAACCGTGTTCGGTCCCACGCCGCGGAGCTACGCGCAGAAGATGCCCCGAAAGGCACGGCGGGAAGCTCTGAGGGCGGCGCTGACTGACACGGTGAACTCGGGGGAGCTGAAGGTGGTGGATCGACTGGACCTCCAGGAGCCTAAGACCCGAACGCTGGCCCGTCATCTCGCCGGCTTGGGCCTCAAGCCGGTCCCCACGCTCTTGGTGGTTCAGGAGATCACCGGGTCGCTGGCCCTGGCGTCCCGGAACCTGCCGTGGCTGACCGTCGAGACCCCGTCCCGCGTCTCGGTGCACCGGCTGCTGCGCCACGATCAAGTTTTGTTCGAACGCGCCGCGCTGCTGGCCCTCGAGGAGGAACTGGCAAAGTGAGGGACCCGCGGCAGGTGGTGGTGCGTCCGCTCATGACCGAAAAGAGCATGCGCATGAAAGACGAGCGCAACGCCGTCACCTTCCAGGTGGTGCCCGACGCCAACAAAGTGGAGATTCGTCAGGCGGTGGAGATGATTTTTAACGTGAAGGTCCGCGCGGTCCGGACCTCGACCGTGGAAGGGAAGCTGAAGCGGATGGGCCGTCACGCGGGGCGACGTCCCTCCTGGAAGAAGGCCGTCGTGACGCTCGCGCCGGGCCACAAGATCGAGTTAGTCGAGGGCGTGTAGAGCCATGGGGATCAAGATCCTGAAGCCGTCGTCGCCGGCCCGGCGCTACCTGACCCACCTCACCAATGAGGAGATCACGCGGAAGCAGCCGGAGAAGAGCCTGCTCCGTCCTAAGGGCCGGACCGCCGGGCGGAACGTCTACGGCCGGATCACGGTCCGCCATCGGGGGGGCGGTCACAAGCGCCGGTTCCGCGTCATCGATTTCCGCCGGGAGAAGTGGGGGATTCCCGCGAAAGTGGCGGCGATCGAGTATGATCCCAACCGTTCGGCCCGCATCGCGCTCTTGCATTACCGGGATGGCGAGAAGCGGTACATCATCGCTCCTCTCGGCCTTCGGGTGGGGCACACGCTCATGTCGGGACCGCAGGCCGACATCCTGCCGGGAAACGCGCTCCCGCTCAAGAACATCCCGCTCGGGACGATGGTCCACAACCTGGAGCTGCAGCCCGGCAAGGGCGCCCAGCTGTGCCGGAGCGCCGGGTCCCAGGCCCAGCTCCTGGCCAAAGAGGGAGATCACGCGCAGGTGAAGCTTCCCTCCAGCGAGATTCGCATGGTCAGGCTGGATTGCATGGCCACGGTCGGGCAGGTCGGAAACCTGGACCACGGGAACATCTCGGTGGGCAAGGCCGGGCGAGTCCGGTGGCGTGGCTTCCGTCCGACGGTGCGCGGCACCGCCATGAACCCGGTGGACCACCCCATGGGCGGCGGCGAAGGACGGGGAAAAGGGAATCATCCGATGACGCCGTGGGGGAAGCCCACCAAGGGCTATAAGACCCGCAAGACCGCTCCCTCCGATCGGTATATCGTGGCACGCCGGAAAAAGTAAGGGGGACCGGGATGGGACGATCGCTGAAGAAGGGGCCGTACGTGGACGCGACGCTGCTCGGCCGAGTGGAAGGGATGAACCGGTCTCGTCAGAAGAAGGTGCTAAAGACCTGGTCCCGCCGGTCCACGATCCTGCCTGAGTTCGTCGGGCACACCCTGGCGGTCCACAACGGCAAGAAGTTCATCCCGGTGTACATCACCGAAAACATGGTGGGCCACCGGCTCGGCGAGTTCGCCCTGACGCGAACGTTCAAGGCCCACGGGTCGGCTCAAAAGGCCACAACCGAAGTCAAAACATGAAGACCAAGGCAGTGGCGCGGTTTGTGAGGGTGCCGGCGCGCAAGGCGGGCCTGGTGCTCGACCAGCTGCGGGGGAAGCGGGTATCGGAAGCCCTTCAAATTCTCCCGTACATCCGCCGGGCCGCGGCGAGGCTGGTGGAGAAGGTCCTTCGCTCCGCCATAGCCAATGCGGAGCATAACCATCAGGTGCGGACCCTGGACGATCTTCGAATCGTGCAGGCGTTCGCCGACGGCGGTCCCTCGATGAAGCGCGTCCAGCCGCGAGCCATGGGACGCGCGTTCTTCATCCGCCACCGAACGAGCCATCTCACCATCGTGCTGAGCGACGAGCCGGTCGTCCGAGAAAAAGGCCGCAGGGCTGCCGCGGGCCCGTCCCGGACGCCGGAGAGCCGTGCCGCCGGCGCGGCAGTACGCGCGGGTCGAAAGGGTTAGACATGGGGCAGAAGACGCATCCGGTCGGGTTCCGGTTGGGGACCACGCGCACGTGGAGCTCCCGGTGGTTTGCGACCAAGGGGTACGCCGCGCTCTTGCACGAAGACGTGAAGATCCGCCGGCACATCAAGCAGGAGCTGTACCACGCCGGAATCTCACGGATTGACATCGAGCGATCGGCTAACCGCGCCCGGATCAGCATCCATACCGCGCGGCCCGGCATCATCATCGGGCGCAAGGGCTCGGAGGTGGAGAAGCTGAAGAACGAGCTCCAGACCCGGACCGGCAAGGAGATCTACCTCAACATCGAGGAGGTCATCCACCCCGAACTGGACGCTCAGCTGGTGGCCGAGAACGTGGCTCTGCAGCTCCAGAAGCGAGTGGCGTTCAGGCGCGCGATGAAGAAGGCCGTGACGTCGGCGCTCAGGCTCGGGGCGGACGGGATCAGGATCGCGTGCGCTGGCCGACTGGGGGGCGGCGAGATCGCCCGACGCGAATGGTACCGGGATGGGCGCGTGCCGCTCCACACCATTCGCGCGGACATCGATTACGGCTTGGCGGAAGCCCACACCACCCACGGGGCGATCGGTGTCAAGGTGTGGATTTTCAAGGGCGAGGTCTTGGTGACCCAGCCGGTGGTGGAGACTTAAAGGGCACCCCCGATGTTGATGCCGAAGCGGGTGAAGTACCGGAAGGCTCAGCGCGGTCGGATGAAGGGTGTGGCCGTTCGCGGCTCAACTCTGGCCTTTGGGGACTACGGCCTCAAGGCCCTGGAGCCGGGGTGGGTCACCAACCGGCAGATCGAGGCCGCGCGCGTCTCGCTCAGCCGCTCGGTCAAACGGGGCGGGAAGATCTGGATCCGGGTGTTTCCCGATAAGCCGGTCACCAAGAAACCGGCGGAGACTCGCATGGGCAAGGGGAAGGGAAACCCGGAGTCGTGGGTCGCCGTCGTCAAGCCCGGGCGGATCCTCTATGAGATGGAGGGGGCGACCGAGGCCGATGCCCGGGAAGCCATACGGCTCGCGGGCCGGAAGCTCGGGATAGCCACGAAGTTCGTGAGCCGGACGCGGGTCTAGGCGATGAAGCCGGCCAAGTGGCGTGACCTTTCGGACGAAGAGCTGCGGCAGCGGGTCAAGGAACTGACCGAGGAGATTTTTAACTTGAGGTTCCAGCTTGCCATGGGGGTGGCCAAGAACCCCGCCCGGGTGGAGCAGGCCAAGCGCGACCTGGCCCGCGCCAGGACGATCCTGCGCGAGCGGGAGCTGAACCTCACGAGGACCGCATGACGGGAGAGGCTTCCGTGGGAGAGCGGAAAACTCGGAAAGGGGTCGTCGTGAGCGACCGGATGCAGAAGACCCGCGTGGTGATGATCGAGCGGGTGTACCGTCATCCGCGATATGAGCGCGTGATCAGGCGCTCGAAGAAGCTGAAAGCTCACGACGAGGCGAACGCGAGCCGCGTGGGAGACCGCGTGCTGATTGAAGAGACGCGGCCCACGTCAAAGGAAAAGCGGTGGCGGATCCTGGAGATCCTCACTCGCGCCTGAGATCGCGGGATGATTCAGCCGAGAACAATGCTCGAGGTGGCCGACAATTCCGGGGCCAAGAAGGTCCAGTGCATCCGGGTCATGGGCGGGTCTCACAAAAAGTACGCCAGCCTGGGGGACACGATCATCGTCGCGGTTAAAGAGGCGGCTCCCGACGGCACGGTGAAGAAGGGCGAGGTTGCCCGCGCGGTGGTCGTGCGCACGGTGAAAGAGGTCCGGCGGCGGGACGGATCGTACATCCGCTTCGACCGGAACGCGGCGGTGCTCCTGAACCCGCAGAACAACCCCATTGGGACTCGCATTTTCGGACCCGTGGCGAGGGAGCTGAGGGACAAGCAGTACACCAAGATCATCTCCTTGGCTCCTGAGGTGATCTGAAAATGCTCGTCGCGCACGTGCGGCGGGGGGATACCGTGCTGGTGATTGCCGGCAAGGAGCGGGGCAAGCGTGGGAAGGTGCTTGTGGTGCTTCCGGGCAAGGGGCGCGTGATCGTCGAGAAGGTCAACATGATCAAGCGCCACCAGCGTCCGACACAGAAGCTCCGTCAGGGAGGGATCATCGAACGGGAAGGGGCGCTGAATCTCGCCAACGTGATGGTGGTCTGCTCCAAATGTGATCGGCCGACCAGGACCGGCATCCAGATGCTCGAGGAGGGCAAGAAGGCCAGGGTCTGCAAGCGATGCCGGGAAATCATCGACCGGACGTAGGCGGGGGTTCCAGCGGGCGTATGGCAAAGGCGGAGAAGGCTCAGGTTGCGAAGGCCGGACCGAAGACGGGCGGCAAGGACAAGGCCGCCCCCCAGGAGGCGCCGGCGGCCCCGTCCAGGCCGAAGGCCCTCGGGAAGGAGCCGCCGCGGCTCCGGGAGCGATTCAGGAAGCTGGTGGTTCCCACGCTCATGCGGGAACGGGGCTACACGAATCCCTTCCAGGTTCCTCGGCTGGAAAAGGTCGTGATTAACATGGGAGTGGGAGAGGGGAAGGAAAATGCCAAGGCGCTGGACTTCGCGACCGGCGATCTGGTAGCGATCACCGGCCAGCGTCCCGTCATTACCCGCGCCAAAAAATCGATTGCGAACTTCAAGCTGCGGGCGGGGGTCCCGATCGGGGCCAAGGTCACCCTCCGGGGAGCCCGAATGTACGAGTTCCTGGATCGCCTGATCAACGTGGCATTGCCGAGGGTGTGGGATTTCAGGGGGGTGTCGCCGAAGGCTTTTGACGGTCGCGGCAACTTCGCTCTGGGCCTGAAGGAACAGGTGATCTTTCCGGAAGTCGTGTACGACAAGATCGACAAGATGCGTGGCATGGACGTGATCATTGTGACCAGCGCCAGGACCGACGAGGAGGCGAAGGCGCTCCTCGCGCAGTTGGGGATGCCCTTCAGGGAGTGAGAGATGGCGAAGACCGCGCTGATAAACAAGGCCTTGCGCCCCCCCAAGTTCAAGGTGCGGGCCTACCGCCGCTGCAAGCTGTGCGGCCGGCCGCGGGGGTGTCTCAGAAAGTTCGACATGTGCCGGATCTGCTTCCGGGAGCTGGCCCTCAAGGGCGAGGTTCCGGGAGTGATCAAGGCCTCCTGGTAGGAGTGGCCAGGGAATGCTGACGGACCCCATCGCCGACCTGCTGACCCGCATCCGCAACGCGAGCCGGGCGGAACACGAGAAGGTCGATATTCCGTCGTCGAAGCTGAAGCTGCGGATTGCCGGAATCCTGAAGGGGGAGGGCTTCATCCGGAACTTCCGGATGATCGAGGACCGGAAGCAGGGCACGCTGCGCGTCTACCTCAAGTACGGCGCGGGCAATGAGAAGATGATTTCCGGCCTGCTCCGCGTCTCCACGCCGGGCCGTCGGGTTTATGTGACCGCGGACAAGATTCCTTCGGTCCTCGGAGGCATGGGGCTGACAATCCTCTCTACCTCCAAGGGCGTGTTGACGGATCGCGAGAGCCGCAAGCTCAAGGTCGGCGGCGAAGTGCTCGCGATCGTCTGGTAAGGGGCGGTATGTCGCGGATCGGGCGGAAACCGATTCCGGTACCCCAGAGCGTTCGCGTCGCGCTGGAGGGGCAGCACGTCAAGGTCGAGGGGCCGAGGGGCCGGCTCTCCCACTCGGTTCCGGGCGTGCTGACGGTGAGCCTCAAGGATGGGCAGCTCCACGTGGTGCGGAACGTCGAGCACCGGAGCGCGCGAGCGCTCCACGGCCTCACCCGCGCCCTCCTTGCCAACATGGTGCAGGGCGTCAGCGAAGGGTTCGAGCGAAAGCTGGAAATCGTCGGAATCGGATACCGGGCCCAGCTCCAGGGCAAGAACCTTCAGTTGACCTTGGGCTACTCTCACCCGGTGCTCTTCCCCCTCCCGGAGGGGATCCAGGCCGAGGTGGACCGGCAGGTTCTCGTCACCCTGAGGGGCGCCGACAAGGCCCTGTTGGGGCAGACGGCGGCCAGCCTCAGGTCGCTCCGGAAGCCCGATCCCTACAAGGGCAAGGGGGTCAAGTACGTGGACGAAGTCATCCGGCGCAAGGTGGGCAAGAAAGCCGGCGCCGCCACGAAGGCGAAATAGAGGCGGAACGTGCTGGCAGCGGTGAAGGTGGAGGGGCGGCGGATCCGGCATCTCCGGGTTCGGCGTCGGGTTCGCGGGACGGCGGAGCGCCCCCGCCTGTCGGTGTTCCGGAGCCTCAAACACATCTACGCTCAGCTCATCGACGACGAGGCGGGGCGGACGCTGGTTCTCGTTGGAAGCCAGTCCCCCGAGTTTCGCGCGAAGCTCAAGAACGGAGGCAATGTGGCCGCCGCCAAGGTGGTAGGGGAGCTGGTGGCCCAGAAGGCCAAGGCGCACGGGATCGAGCGGGTTGTCTTCGATCGCGGCGGATATCAATTCCACGGCCGGGTCAAGGCGTTGGCTGAGACGGCCAGGGCCGGCGGCCTCATCTTTTAGAGCGCCATGCCGATAACCGTCGCACGACCCACTTCGTGCGACCCATCCACTGGATGGGTTCCCCGCGCCATGGATGGCCTTCGGCCGTTGATCGTCTTCGGTCGTCGCCACTCCTCTACGGGCACCCAGTCCCGTCGCAGGCGGGCTGGGTCGTTACGCTCCGGTCGGCTCCTTCCTCGGGCCTTGGGCTGCTCGGTTCTCGCCATGGCGCGAAAGGGTGTGTATCTAACGGTGATTGGCTGGTTCAGTTGCGGGGGCAGTTAAACTTAGAGACGGGGGGCATTGGTGGCAGAGGCGCGGATCGATCCGAGTGTGCTGGAACTGACTGACCGAGTCGTGTCCATCAACCGCGTGGCGAAAGTGGTGAAGGGCGGCCGCCGCTTCTCCTTCACGGCGCTGGTCGTCGTGGGAGACGGGCGGGGGCACGTCGGGGTGGGGCTTGGCAAGGCCCGCGAAGTCCCGGAGGCCATCCGCAAGGCGGTCGAACACGCCAAGAAGGATCTGATCTTTGTCCCCCTGAAGGACACGACCATCCCGTGCGAAATCACCGGCCATTTCGGGGCGGCCCGCGTCTTCCTGAAGCCTGCCGTACCCGGGACCGGCGTCATCGCCGGCGGCGCGGTCCGTCCGGTGCTTGAGGCCGCGGGGGTGCAGGATATTCTGACCAAGACCCTGGGCTCCAATAACCCCCACAACGTGCTGAAAGCGACGCTTGACGCCTTGCGACGGATCAAGCGGCTTCAGGACACCTATGCGGCCCGGAAGCGGACCGAAGAAGGGACGGAGGCCGAGCTTGCCCGGCAGGAAGCTTAAGGTCACCCTGGTCCGGAGCCTGATCGGCCTCAGTCCGAAGCAGGAGGCGACGGTTCGGGCGCTCGGCTTTCGGAGGATCCGCCAGACGGTGATCCACGAGGACACGGCGACGATCAGGGGGATGATCTCCCGGGTCATCCACTGTGTTCAGGTCAAGGAAGGCGATGGCCATGAGGCTTGATGAGCTCCGTCCGGCGCCCGGTGCAAAGAAGGCCCCGAAGCGCGTCGGGCGCGGCCCGGGTTCCGGCCACGGCAAGACCTCCGGCAGGGGGCAGAAGGGCCAGAAAGCGCGCTCGGGTGGCGGTACACGGCCCGGCTTCGAGGGCGGCCAGATGCCTCTCTACCGGCGAGTCCCCAAACGGGGCTTTGTGCCGCGAGACCGGAGGGTGTACGCCGTCGTGAACCTCAGATCCCTCGGGGCCTTCACCGCGGGGAGCGTGGTGGACCCGGACCGCCTGGTCGAAGCGGGGCTCATCAAGAAGAGCGAGCGCGGCCTGGTAAAGCTTCTCGGCGAGGGCGAGGTGGCCGGCTCGCTGACCGTGAAGGTCCACGCGATCAGCGAGGCTGCGAGGCAGAAGGTCGTATCGGCGGGCGGGACGGTGGAGGTGCTGCCCGGATGATCGAGGGACTTCAGAGCTTTCAGAACGTCTTCAAGATCCCGGAGCTCAAGCGCCGCCTCCTGATCACCGCCGGGCTCCTGGCGGCCTACCGGATCGGGGCCCATGTCCCGACGCCGGGCATCGACGGCCACGCGCTGTCGCTTTTCTTCGATCAGGCCCAGAACACCCTCCTCGGGATGGTCGATCTCTTCTCCGGGGGAAACCTGCGTCGGTTGACGGTCTTCGCCCTGGGCATCATGCCGTACATCTCGGCGTCGATCATTCTCCAGCTCCTGACGGTGGTCATCCCGGCGCTCGAGCGCCTGGCGAAAGAAGGCGAGGCCGGTCGGAAGAAGATCACCCAGTACACGCGCTACGGCACCATCGTGCTCTCCGCGATTCAGGCGATGGGGATCGCGATCGGGCTCGAGGGGATGCGGGGCCCGGAGGGCACCAGCATCGTCCCGGTGCCCGGGTGGGGGTTTCGGCTCCTGACCATGATCACGCTCACCACCGGTACCGCCCTGATCATGTGGCTCGGCGAGCAAATCTCGGAGAAGGGGATCGGCAACGGCATCTCCCTGATCATCTTCGCCGGCATCGTCGTGCGACTTCCCTCGGCCATCGTGGCCTCGTACACGCTGCTTTCGACCGGCGAGCTGAAGCTCTTCGTGCTTGGCACGTTGGTTCTGCTCATGGTCCTCGTGACCGCGGCGGTGGTGATCATGCAGGAGGGGCAGCGGAAGATCCCGGTTCAGTACGCCAAGCGGGTTGTCGGCCGCCGGATGTTCGGCGGGCAGTCCACCCACATCCCGCTCCGGGTCAACACCGCGGGCGTGATCCCGGTGATCTTTGCCTCCTCGATCATTCTCTTCCCCGCCACCCTGACCCGGTTCATCCCGCACCCCTGGATGCAGGCGGTCGCGGATGCGCTCTCCCCGGGGCGCTTTACTTACACGTTCCTCTACGCGGGGTTCATCATCTTCTTCACGTACTTCTACACGGCCATCGTCTTCAATCCCGCCGACCTGGCGGACAACATGAAAAAGTTCGGTGGGTTCATCCCGGGCGTCAGACCCGGCAAGAAAACCGAGGAGTACATCGATCGGACGCTGACGCGGATCACCCTCCCGGGGGCGATCTTTTTGGCCCTGATCTCGGTGCTGCCCGATATGCTCATCCAGTGGTTTAACGTGCCCTTTTACTTCGGGGGCACGAGTCTCTTGATTGTCGTGGGCGTGGCGCTGGACACGGTGAGGCAGATGGAGTCGCACCTGCTGATGCGCCACTATGAAGGGTTCCTGCGCAAGAAGGCGCGGGTGCACGGCTGACCCATGACGATAACCTTCGCATCCCGGCGTTCTCGATCCTCGCCGATCCTCACGTACACCCTCGTACGCTCCGGTCGGCTCGTCCCTCGGGCCTTGGGCTGCTTGGTTCTCGTCATGGCTCCGGGAAGTTCGAGGGCGGGCTTTGCCCGCCCAACCCCTGGGGGGAGGCATCGGAAGGGGGGCGGAGCCCCCCTCCGAGGGCAGGCGCGGGTGCACGGCTAAGCCATGCGATTCATTTTTCTCGGGCCGCCCGGAGCGGGCAAGGGGACCCAGGCGCGGACGCTGGCAGCCGAGCAGGGGATCCCCCAGATCGCGACGGGTGACATGTTGAGAGAGGCGGTGGCCAGCGGGAGCCGGTTGGGGATCGAGGCGAAATCCTATATGGACCGGGGGGCACTGGTCCCTGACGAGGTGGTGATAGGATTGGTCGCGGAACGCCTGGACCGGGACGATGCCAAGAAGGGATTCATCCTGGACGGGTTCCCCCGCACGGTCGCGCAGGCCGAGGCGCTGGAGCAGCAGCTCAAGAAGTGGGAGCTGGCCGTGGAGCGGGTGATCTTTTTCGAGGTTTCCGAGGGTGAGCTGCTCCGTCGGCTGACGGGGCGTCGGGTGTGCCGGCGGTGCGGCGCCACCTACCACCTGGCGTTTTCGCCGCCGAAGAACGCGGGGCGGTGCGATGCGTGTGAGGGAGAGCTCTATCAGCGTGAGGACGACGCTGAGGCGACCGCCCGGCGTCGACTCGAAGTGTACGTGGCGCAGACGACGCCGCTGCTCGAGTATTACAGCAGCCGAGGACTCCTCACTCGAATCGCCGGGGAGGGCGCCGCGGAAGAGATCGGACGCGCGATCCGACGGGCCGCGGCGAGCCGGTAGGGGGCCATGATCATTTTGAAATCGCCGCGTGAGATCGCCCTGATGCGGGCCGCCGGTCAGATCCTGGCCGAGGTCATGGAACGCCTCCGCGCCTTCGTGAAGCCGGGCATCTCCACGGCCGAGATCGACCGCGAGGTCGAGGCGTTCATCGACAGCAGGGGAGCCAAACCGGCCTTCAAGGGGTACCGGGGATTTCCGGCCACCGTCTGCACGTCCATCAACGAGGAGGTCGTGCACGGGATTCCCTCGCCGCACCGTCGCCTCAAGGAGGGGGACATCATCGGGCTGGACCTGGGGTGCATCGTGGACGGCTACTACGCCGACTGCGCCTTCACGCTGGCCCTGGGAGAGGTCCCCCCTCGGGTCCAGGAACTGCTCGACGTGACGCGGGAGAGCCTCGACCGGGCGGTGGCCCAGTGCCGGCCCGGCCGCCGCCTCGGCGATATCTCGCACGCTGTGCAAGAGTACGTGGAGCGTCACGGGTTCTCGGTGGTGCGGGCCTTCGTGGGGCACGGGATCGGGCGCGAGCTGCACGAGGATCCCCAGATCCCAAATTTCGGCGAGCCCGGCCGCGGGCCCGTGTTGAAGCCCGGGATGGTGCTCGCCATCGAGCCGATGGTGACCATGGGAGGCTGGGAGGTCCGGCTCCTCCCCGACGGCTGGACTGCCGTGACTGAGGACGGGAGCTTGGCCGCTCATTTCGAGCACACGGTGGCCATCAGCCAGAATGGCCCGGATGTCCTCACCCGTCCGAATCAGGTCGGCTGAGCCGGTATGACCAAAGAAGACGCCATCGAAGTCGAGGGGACGGTCGTCGAGCCGCTCCCCAATGCCATGTTCCGCGTGGAGCTGGAAAACGGGCACAAGGTGCTGGCCCACGTGTCGGGCAAGATGCGGATGAACTTTATTCGGATTCTCCCGGGCGATCGGGTCAAAGTGGAGCTCAGTCCGTACGACCTGACTCGCGGTCGGATCACGTACAGGTTCAAATAGGCCATGAAAGTGAGACCGTCGGTCAAGAAGCGCTGCGAGAAGTGCAAGATCATCAAACGTCGGGGCGTGGTGCGGATCATCTGCAGCAATCCCCGCCACAAGCAGCGACAGGGCTGAGCGAGGAGGAAACGGCAGATGAGAGTAACGGGAGTGGATTTGCCACCAGACAAGCGGGGGGAGGTGGCGCTCACATACCTCTACGGGATTGGCCGGCCCTCGGCCCGGCGCATCCTGGCCCAGGCCGCCGTGGATCCCAACAAGCGGGTCAAGGCTTGGAGCGCAGAAGAGACCGCCAGGATTCGCGAGATCATCGAACGGGAGCAGAAGGTGGAAGGTGACCTGCGCCGCGAAGTGTCCATGAACGTCAAGCGACTGATGGACATCGGGTGCTACCGCGGGATCCGTCACCGGAAGGGCCTGCCGGTCCGGGGCCAGCGCACCCACACCAACGCGCGCACCCGCAAGGGCCCGCGTCGGGGCGTGATGGGCAAGAAAAAGCCCTCGCCCGTGGCGGCAGCCCCGGCGCCTTCCAAAAAAGCCGGAGCGTAAGCCATGGCCGAAGCTGTCAAGCCGGTTCCGCGGAAAAAAGGCGGGAAGAAGAAGGAAAAGAAGGAGGTCCGGGTTGGGATCGCCCACGTCCAGGCTACTTTCAACAACACGATCGTGACCCTCACCGACAAGATGGGAAACGTGGTGGCCTGGGCCAGCGCGGGCAGCGTCGGGTTCAAGGGATCCCGCAAGAGCACCCCCTTCGCCGCCCAGTCGGCTGCCGAGAATGCGGCCCGCAAGGCGATGGGCCTTGGGCTCAAGCAAGTAGAGGTTTATGTGAAAGGGCCAGGCTCTGGACGGGAAGCGGCTATCCGGTCGCTGCAAGCCGTCGGGCTCGAGATCACGGCGATCCGGGACGTCACCCCGATTCCGCATAACGGCTGCCGTCCCCCGAAGCGGCGCCGAGTCTAGGGAGGATCAGGTTTGGCGCGATATAGAGCCGCGGTCTGTCGGCAGTGCCGGCGAGAAGGCATCAAACTTTTCCTCAAGGGCGCGCGTTGCTTCACCGAGAAGTGCGCGATCGAGCGCCGCAACTACCCGCCCGGCCAGCACGGACTCAACCGTGTGAAGCTGACGCCCTTTGGCGTTCAGCTCCGGGAAAAACAGAAGGCCAAGCGGATCTACGGCATTCTCGAGCAGCAGTTTCGTAAGTACTTCGCCTTGGCCGAGGGCGAGAAGGGGGTCACGGGCGAAAACCTGCTCAAGTTCCTGGAACGGCGCTTGGACAATGTGGTCTTCCGTCTGGGGTTCGCGGCTTCCCGCCGGGAGGGGCGCCAAATCGTGACCCATGGGCACGTCCAGGTCAACGGACGGAAGGTGAACATCCCTTCGTACCTCGTGAAGGTCGGGGAGGTGGTCCAGCTCCGTCCCTCCTCCAAGCTTCAGGAGCGGGTGGCGGACAATCTCAACGCGGGCCGGGGGCAGGTGCCGCCGTGGCTCGAAGTGGTTGCTGCGGAGAAGCGGGGTGTCGTGCGGGGGCTCCCGCTCAGAGAGGATATCCAGATTCCGGTCCAGGAGCAGCTCATCGTCGAGCTGTTCTCGAAGTAGGGCCATACCATGCCGAAAATTCCGTTCCAGAAGCCGAAAAAGATCGAGTGGGAAACCCTCACCGATCGGTACGGGCGGTTGATGGCGGAACCCTTCGAGAAGGGGTATGCCCTCACCGTGGGCAACTCCCTCCGGCGTACGCTTCTCGCCATCATTCCCGGCGCCGCCGTCAGCTGGGTGAAGATCCCGGGGGTGAAGAATCCGCTGGTCCACATTCCGGGCGTCCGGGAGGAGACCGTGGACGTTCTCCTCAACGTGAAAAAGCTCGTCGTCGACGTCCCGTCGGGGGAGTCCACCGTGGTCCGGCTGGCGGCGAAGGGGCCGAAGGAAGTCACCGGCGCGGACGTCCTGGCGGGCTCCGGCGTGGAGGTCGTGAACCCCGAGCTTCATCTCGCCACGCTGGACCGGGACGGCCAGCTAGCGATGGAGTTGGGGATCCAGGTTGGGCGGGGCTACATGGCCGCCGACAAGCATCCCGAGGGCACGGTCCCGGCGGGCGCCATTCCCCTTGACGCGGTCTTCACGCCGATCGAGCGCGTCTCCTACAACGTCGAGATGTCCCGGCTCGGCAAGATCACCGACTACGAGAAGCTGGTCCTGGAGGTCTGGACCAACGGCGCCATCACGCCGGAGGTGGCCCTCACCCGAGCCGCGACCCACCTTCGCGATCATTTCACTCTGCTGGCCGCAGAGCGGGCGGAGGAGGATGAGATTCTCGAGACCGGGGAGGATTTCCTCCGGGCGACGCTGGCCAAGAGCCTGGACGAGCTGCCACTCCCGGCGCGGGCGGTGAATGCCTTGAAGAACGCCGAGATCCTCACGGTGCTGGATCTGGTACAGAAGACCGAGACGGAGGTCGAGGAGGTGAAGAACCTCGGCGAAAAATCGCTGGAGGAGATCAAGGCCGCTCTGGCCGCCCTTGGGCTCTCCCTCGGCATGCGCATCGATCCCGCCCTTCTGGGCGCAGTCGGGCGCGGCGGACTCCGATGAAGCACAGGCGCGCGGGGAAAAAGCTGGGGCGGGTGACCGCCCACCGATGGGCGTTGTTCCGGAATCTACTTACCGCTCTGTTCCAGCACGAGCGGATCACCACGACCCAGGCGAAGGCCAGTGCTGTGCGTGGGCTGGCCGACCAGGTGATTACCCTCGCCAAGCGCGAGACCCTGCACGCGCGTCGGCAGGTGCTCGCTCTGGTTCCGGACGAGACCGTGGTGAAGAAGGTCTTTGACACCGTGGCCGCTCGCTACGCCGAGCGTCACGGCGGATATACCCGCATCATCAAGGTCGGGCACCGGGCGGGCGACGCGGCTCCCCTGGTGCTGCTCGAACTCGTGGATCGCCCGGAGACGCCCAAGGCGAAAAAGGGAAAAGGGAAGGATGCCAAGGGCGAAAAGGCTCCGCGCGCCAAGAAGGAGAAGGAAGCCGCCGCGGCCTCCTGAGGCCCGTTCTCGGTAGTAGACCCCCTGCCGGCAGCGTTCCCCGTCCGCCGCGGGGCATCAGGCCTCCCCCGGTGGGGTCAGCCGGGCCGGCTCCTCCAGGATGTCCAGGAGAGCCTTGGCGCAATAGACGCGGTCCCGCTTAGCCTTGCTGACCTCCCTGACGATACCCAATTCCTCCAACTTCACGACTGCCCGTTGGGCAGTCGTGAACGCCACGTCGAGGCGCTTCGCCGCCCCTTTCACGGTCAGAAACGGATTGGCCGCCAGTTGATCCACCAGCGCGAGCGGAACCCTGGACGGAGTCCCCGAAGCAGCGATCCGCCACTCGGCGAGGTGGCGGTTGATGCGCTCAGCCCGGCCCAAGGCGTCCTCGGATTGCCGGGCGACACCGTTGAGGAAGTAATGCAGCCACTCCACCCATTCTCCGCGCTCGGTGATCCCGCGCAGGCAGTCGTAGTAGTCTCGCCGCGTGGCCTCGAAGAAGGCGCTCAGGTAGAGCAGCGGTGTGGGAAGGATCCCTCGCTCGACCAGGAAGAGGGTAATCAACAGTCGCCCGACGCGACCGTTGCCATCGAGAAACGGATGGATGGCCTCGAACTGGGAGTGGACGAGCGCGATCTGCACTAGGGGGGGCAAAGATCGGTCGTGGAGGAACTTCTCCCAGTCTGCCAGGCAGGCCATCAGCTCGCTCGGCGGAGGCGGGACGTAGGTGGCATTTGCCAGGGTGGCCCCCGGCGGTCCAATCCAGTTCTGCGAGCGGCGGAATTCCCCGGGAGTCGCCCGGTCTCCGCGGACGCCGCGCATGAGCTTTTCGTGGAGTTCCTTCACCAGCCGGAGGGACAGGGGGAGTTTCTTGAGGCGCTTGATCCCGTATTCCAGGGCGACGACGTAGTTCCCCACCTCGCGCAGGTCCGCCGGGCTGCGCTCGACGGCCGCCCCGGCTTCCGCCGCGAGCAGTTCACCGAGAGTGGCCTGGGTCCCCTCGATGCGGCTCGAAAGCACCGCTTCCCGCCTGACAAACGGCCGGATGAGCAGATGGGGATTGGGGAGCCGCCCCCCATCGCCCGCCAGTCGCCCGATCATCCGGTCGGCGTCCGAGAGGGCGCGGACCACTCCCGGCGTCCAGGACGGTTCCGGCGGAAGCGGGTTCGGGACGAAGGCGGTGTACCCCTCGGAGCAGCGAACCTTCCGGCCAGGCGCTCCAGTCACGTTTTCCCTCTAACCTTCGGCGGTGAAAATAGCGGAGAAGACTATTAGCGGAAGTATCCAGGATCGAAAATAAGAAGTCAATCTTTGTATGCGGCCTTTCAAAGCCCCCCG
>CAYRZF010000048.1:0-17202 GCA_964428805.1 uncultured bacterium
CGGGCCGGCCAGATGTCCGGCGCTCACGCTCAGGATGAGCGCGCCGCTCACCGGATCACCCGGTCCGCCCGGATCAGGACCGACTGCTGCCCGAGAGTCATAGGCCGAGAGATCGGCGAAGTTCTCTATCGATGGCTTGCAGGTCGCGTACCGGCATGGAGCCGAGTTTCCGATCGATCATCGTGCGCTCCTGCCGCCCTCGGTGGTAGGCCAGAGAGCTGACGACGAGAGCTGGGCGGAGCTTCCTGCCTGACTCATCTGAGAACACGAACCCGACAAGCACGACGTCACCCCGGCTATAGGCGGTCATACCGTGAGTCCGTCGGGTTGTCCCACAGTTCCGCCAGCACCGGGTCCGCCTTCGCCGTCAGGGCCAATACCCCCTCACCCTCATTTCCAAGATCCTCCCGGAGCCGCTCTTCAACCGCCTCCAGGACGTACTGCCGGACCGTAACGTTGCGCTTTGCGGCTGCCAGTCGAAGACGACGGCGCACTTCGGGGACCACATCAATGCTGATCCGCGGCCGTTTCGCTGAAGACTCCATTGGCCGCGCCATATCCTCTCACCTCCGAGAGAGAGAATGGCACAAGAACTCTATGGTGTCGATGACGCCACATTCTGAGAGGGGGACCAGCACGGACTGGCGAATCGTGAGGCCCTGCTGCGCGCTCGAGGCGAGGGACGCCGCAAGGAGGCTCTGGGCCAGGGTCGCCACGACCATCCCGCGAGGGCTCATCGGGGCCACCCGAGCAGAGCCCGGACCCCGGCGAGCAGGAGGAGCGTGTAGGCGCCGGCGATCAGGTCGTCCACGACGACACCGAGGCCCCCCCGAAGCCACTGCGCCTGCCGGGCAGGGAACGGTTTGACGATGTCGAGAACGCGGAAGCAGAGGAACGCGGCGAGCAGGATCAGCGGCGTCCGCGGGAGGGTGAGCACCGAGAGTATCATCCCGGCGACCTCGTCGATCACGATTACCCCCGGGTCCTTTCGGCCAAGGAGACGCTCGACCCGACCCCCTGCCCAGATGCCGGCCAGGCAGACACACACCAGCGTAACAGCGAGAGAGAAATTGGAAAACGGGACCAGCCACAGGAGCAGGGCCGCCAGCAGACTCCCCGCCGTGCCCGGAGCGACCGGCACCAGTCCCGCGCCCCCGGCTGTCGCAACGCCGAAGGCGAGACGGTCAGTCAGCCAGCTCGCCGACCAGCTCGTATCCTTCAATCTCGACGATACGGACGGGGGCGAACCGACCCGGGGCGAGCTCGGAATCCCGCAAGTATACGATCCCATCAATCTCCGGCGCCTGCCCGGCGGTACGCCCCTCCCAGGGAAACGCGGGGTCCTCGCTCGGGCCGTCCACGAGGACAGTCTGAACGGTCCCGTAGAGACTCTTCTGCCGCTCCCAGGCGATCCGGTCCTGAGTGTCCTGCACGATCCGGGCGCGCTCGGCCATCACCTCGGGCTGAACCTGCTCAGGCATGACCGCGGCCGGCGTGCCGTCTTCCACCGAGTAGGTGAAGACGCCGAGGCGGTCGAAGTGGACCTCCTCGAGGAACTCGAGGAGGTTCTGGAAGTGAGCCTCACTCTCACCGGGAAACCCGACGAGCACCGTCGTGCGAAGCGTCAGCCCCGGGATGGCCTGGCGGAACGCCTCGAAGACCTCCTTCATGCGGCGGGCGGTCACGGCCCGGCGCATCCGGCGCAGGATTTCGTCGTCGGCGTGCTGGATCGGCATGTCGAGATACGGGAGGACGCGGGCTCCTTGCCATTTCTGGAGGAGGCGCTCATTGACGTGAGCCGGATGGAGATACATGGGGCGGATCCACGGGATGGGCGTGTCCGAGAGCGCCAGGAGCAGATCGCCGATGTCGCCGTTGCCGGGGAGATCCTTTCCGTAGGCGAGCGTATCCTGCGAGACCAGAATGGCCTCCTTGATCCCCCGCTCAGCCAACCCCTGAACCTCCGTCACAATGTCCCGGAGCGGGCGGCTGCGATGCTCGCCCCGGAACTGGGGAATCGCGCAGAAGGCGCACCCCATGTTGCACCCCTCGGCGATCTTCACGTAGGCGTAGGGAACCCGCGAGGTGAGGAGGCGGGGTGTGGTAGCGTCGTAAAGGTAGCCGGGCGGCGCGCTCGTGACCCAGTCACTGCGCCCGCGCGCTTGATGCACGAGGTCCACGATGCGCTCGAGCTCGCCGGTGCCGAGGATCGCGTCCACCTCGGGGAGCTCCGCCAGAAGCTCCTGGCCGTAGCGCTGGGAAAGGCAGCCGGTGACGATCAGCGAGCGGGCACGACCACGTCCCTTGAGCTGGGCCAGCTCCAGGATCGTGTGAACCGATTCCTCGCGGGCGCGATCGATGAAGGCGCAGGTATTCACGATGAGGCAGTCCGCGTCGATCGCCCTGCCCGCGATCTCCGCGCCCGCCTCGGCCAGCATCCCGAGCATCAGCTCGGAATCCACCTGATTCTTCGGGCACCCCAGCGTCGTCAGATGCACCTTCATAGCCGCGCGCCATTATACCATCGTGGCCTGGAGGCCCTGACGGGGGATGCCCCCTGACCCCGCCCTCTCCCCCCCCAGGGGAGAGGATACAGGTGAGGGGAGGCGGTTAGCGGTCAGACGGACCGGTAGTTGATGAACTGAAGCGCGATGCCGAAGTCCTTCTCGCGCAGCATGGCGATGATCCCCTGGAGGTCGTCCCGGTTCTTGCCCGATACCCGGACCTGGTCCTCCTGGATCGCCGCCTGGACCTTCAGCTTGGTCTCCTTCATCAGCTTCACGATCTCCCGGGCCTTGTCGATCGGGATCCCCTGCTGGAGCGCGATCTTCTGGCGGAGGACGCCGCCTGCGGCCTGCTCTACCTTGCCATAGGAGAGCGCCTTCAGGGGCACGCCGCGGCGGTGGAGCTTGGATTGGAGGATGTCCAGCACCGCCTTGAGCTTCATCTCGTCGGGGGCGAGCACCGTGAGATCGGTCTTCTCCAGCATCACCTCGCACTTCGAGCCCTTGAGGTCGTAGCGGGTGGCGATCTCCCGCCGCGTCTGGTCGAGCGCGTTGGCCACTTCCTGCATGTCCAGCTTGCAGGCGATGTCGAAGGAATTCTCCTGCGCCATACCGGCACTACCTCATGGGTTCCAGCGGGACCACGGCCACGCCCTTGGGAGGCGTAAAGGTGAAGAGCCGGTCCGCCAGGCCTGAGTTGACGGTGATCCGCGTAAAGAGCATCGTGACCGTATTTTCGAACTGATCGTAAAGGACCGCCTTCCTCACAAGGAAGTCGTTCCCATCCACCGTGAGAATTAGCCGCGTCAGCACCGGGGTGGGACGCTTGGGGGTGAGATCGAGCACGGGGTTGCCCGCCGCGTCCGTCTTGGCCGCGGGGTTCAGATAGCGGACGGTGAACTCCTCCCTCACCTTTCCCAACCCCGCGAGGAAGCTCCCGGCCGGCCCCGCCAGCGCGCGCGGCGCCTCGCCCACGTTAACCTGATTCAGGTCCGGCGTGTACACCCAGAGCGAGTGGCCGTCGGAGACGATCTGCTGGGGAGAGGGCGTCCGGTACTCCCACCGCATCTTCCCCGGCCGCTTGAGGTAAACGGTCCCCTCTGCCGTGATGGTTTGCGCCAGGCTCCGGTTGAACGCCTCCTGGGTGAAATCGGCTCTGAGATCGGCGACCCGCGCGTAGGCCCCTTCGACTCCCGCCACCACCTCCTCGAGAGGCCGAGCTGCTGCCGAAGGGGACGGGAGGATCAACACGAGAACGGCCAGAGCGAGCCACAGGACGTTGGCCACGGATCACTTTGCTCGTCGGGCGAGGAAATCCGGGCCGACCAGCACCTCCCGGGGCTTGGCGCCGTCGCCCGGACCGATGATGCGGTCCTGCTCCATCATGTCAATGAACCGGGCGGCTTTGGGGTAGCCGAGCCTGAGCCGCCGCTGGAGAAATGAGATGGAGCCCTGGCGCTGGGAGATGACGAGCTGCACGGCATCCCAGTAGATCTCGTCGCGCTCCGCCACCGCCGCTGCCTCGCCGCCCGCCTCGGCAACCGGCAGCTCCACCTCTTCGTACACCGCGGTCCCCTGCTTCCGGAGGAAATCGCACAGCGCCTTGGTCTCCTCCTCCGCCACCCACGACCCGTGAATGCGGACCGGGCGCGAGGCTCCCGGCGGGACGAAGAGCATGTCGCCGCGCCCGAGCAGCGTCTCGGCGCCGTTGCCGTCCAGCACGGTGCGCGAGTCCACCTTGGAAGCGACCTGGAAGGCGATCCGCGCGGGGAAGTTGGCCTTGATGAGCCCGGTGATCACGTCCACCGACGGGCGCTGGGTGGCGATGATCAGATGGATGCCGACGGCGCGCGCCACCTGGGCCAGGCGCACCAGCGAGTTCTGAACCTCGCCGGCGGAGGCCATCATCAGGTCGGCCAGCTCGTCCACGATGACCACCCAGTATGGGAGCCGCTCGTCCGCCTCGGCCTCGCGGTTGTAGCTCTCGATGTTCCGCACCTGCCGGGCGGCAAAGAGCTTGTAGCGCTCGTCCATCTTCCCCACGATCCACTTGAGGCGCGCCGAGGCCTCGCGGGCGTCCGTGACCACCGGCGCCATCAGGTGGGGGATCCCTTCGTAGATCCCCAGCTCCAGGCGCTTGGGATCAATCATCAGGAAGCGCACCTCGGCCGGCGTCGCCTTATAGAGGATCGAACAGATCGTCGCGTTGAGGCCCACGCTCTTCCCGCTGCCGGTGGCCCCCGCGATGAGCAGATGGGGCATCTGGGTGAGGTCGGCGACGTAGGGCGTGCCGATCACGTCCTTGCCGAGAGCCAGCGGGAGCTTCCCTTTCGACTCGACGAACTCGTGGGAGACGAGGATCTCGCGCAGATAGACCGCGGCCATTTCAGGATTAGGGACCTCCACGGCCACGGTCCCTCGCCCCGGAATCGGCCCCACGATGCGGACCGACGCCGTCTTCATCGCCAGCGCCAGGTCGTCGGCCAGGTTCACCACCTGGCTGACCTTGATTCCCGGCGCGGGCTCGAACTCGTAGGAGGTGATGACGGGACCGGGGTTCACCTGGACGATTCGCCCCTCGACGCCGAAGTCCTGGAGCTTCTTCCTCAGGGTATCCGCGTTGGCCTGGAGCTCTTCGCGCGTGCGCCGGAGCTCCGAGGCGGGGAGCACTTTGAGGAGCCCGATGGGCGGAAGCTGGAACGCCGGCCGGCCGCCCTTGCCGAAGTCGAAGGTTTCCTGCCAGGCCAGTCCACGCTCGGCCAGCCCCGGCCTGGGCTTCGGCAGTTCGAAAACGATGGGCGGCGGGGGCGGCTCGAGCGCCGCCTCCGTCTGGGCGACGGGCACCGGCGAAGCCACCGAAGGCTCGGCCTGACGCAGGTCGGCCTTGGGAGCCGCCGGCATCGGCTTGAACAGCGTCGAAAGCCACTCTCTCAGAACGCTGAGGAGCGCCGCGTAGGAGGCCCGGGTCAGAAAAAGCACGCCGACGGGGATCGCCGCGAGCAGCACGAGCAGCGCGCCGGCCTCTCCCACCGAGAGGCGGAGCAGCTCGACCACGCCCCACCCGAACGCGCCGCCCCTCGGAACCCGAACCTCCGAGGCGCGGGCCAGGAGCCCCGTGAAGGACACGAGGAGACACGCCAAGCCGGTCAGGGCGGGCCAGCGGACGCCGAGTCGCTGGCGGAAGAAGGCGCTGACTCCATAGAAGGCCAGGATCAGCGGAAAGAGATAGCCCGCGTAGCCGAAGGCCCAGAAGACCGCCCAGCCGAGCCAGACCCCCAAAGGGCCGACGGGGCTCACCTGGTCTCCGGGACTGAGGCGCGGATCGAAGATCGCCAGCGCGAAGGCAGTGAACGCGGCGAGGGCCAGGGCGAGGATGCCTCTGACTTCACGCACCCATCTCCCCGTATGTGCCCTGCTATTCCTGGCCAGTGCTCTTGCCATCACACTTCCAGGATCACCGGGAGGACCACGGGTTTCCGCTGGAAGCGCTGGTTGATGAACCGCCGGACCGCGCTCCTCACGAGCGAGCCCAGGAGCTCCCGGTCCACCGGGATCGCCGGCTCCCGCTCAGCCAGCGCCGCGCGGATCGTCGCTTTGACCTCTTCGAGCACCTCCTCGGACTCCTTCACATAGACGAAGCCGCGGGAGGCGATCTCCGGGCCGGCCAGCAGCTCACCGGTGCTCTTGTCCACCGTCAGCGCCACCACGACCATCCCGTCCTGGGCGAGAAGCTGGCGATCACGCAGGACGACCGCCCCGACGTCGCCGATCCCCTTGCCGTCCACGAGCACCCGGCCGGCGGGAAAGCGGCCCAGCACCCGCCCGGACGTCTTGGTCAGCTCAATGCCCAGGCCGTCCTCGATGACGAAGATCCGCTCCCGGGGAATGCCGAGGCCCTCCGCGAGCCGCGCGTGCATCAGGAGGTGACGGTACTCGCCGTGGATCGGAACGAAGTAGCGCGGGCGCGTCAGGTTCAGCATGAGCTTGAGGTCCTCCTGGCTCGCGTGGCCCGAGACGTGGACGAAGGCCACGGCCTCCCAGAGAACCTCGGCGCCCAGCCGGAAGAGGGCGTTGATCACCCGGCCGATCACGCGCTCGTTGCCCGGGATGATCCGGGCCGAGAGGATCACGAGGTCGCCGGGCTCGACCTGGACGGACTTATGCTCCTCGGCGGCCATGAGGGCCAGAGCCGAGTGCTCCTCGCCCTGGCTCCCGGTCGAGAGGATGACCTGGCGGGAGGCGGGAAGCTCCGCCAGTTCTTCCAGCGGCAGCAGCACGCCGTCGGGGACCTTGAGGTACCCCAGCTCGGCGGCGATCCGGACGTTCCCCACCATGCTCATGCCCAGGAGCGCGACCTTGCGACCGAACCGGACGGCGAGATCCAGCACCTGTTGGATCCGGTGGATGTGCGAGGCGAAGGTGGCCAGGATGATCCGGCCGCGGGCCTTCTCAAACCGCTGAGCCAGGGCCTGGCCCACCTCGGTCTCCGAGCGCGTGTGGCCCGGCCGGTCCACGTTGGTCGAGTCCGAGCAGAGGCAGAGGACGCCCCGCTCGCCCAGCTCGGCGAACTTCCGGTAGTCCGCGTACTCGCGGTCAACAGGGCTCGGGTCGAGCTTGAAGTCGCCGGTGTGAACAATCGTTCCGACCGGCGTGTCAATGGCCAGGCCGATCCCGTCCGCGATCGAGTGGGTGACGCGAATTGCCTCGACGCGGAACGGCCCCAGTTCGATCACGTCCCGTGGTTTCATGGGGCGGAGGTCCGCTTTTTCCGCGAGGCCGTGCTCGCCGAGGCGATCTTTGACTAACGCCAAAGTCAACGGAGTCCCGTAGATGGGGACGCTGATCTCGCGAAGCAAATACGGCAGGGCGCCGATGTGGTCCTCGTGGCCGTGGGTGAGGACCACCGCCCTGAAGGCGTCACGCTTGCCGAGGACATAGGCGAAATCCGGGATGACCCGATCGATCCCTAGCATCTCGTCGTCCGGGAACATGACCCCGCAGTCCACGGCGATCAGGTCGTCGCCGGATTCCACCACCATCATGTTCAGCCCGATTTCACCCAGCCCGCCCAGGGGGATCAGGCGAACTGACGGCTCGGTCGCGGGGGCGATGGGATCGGGGTCCAAGGCGGCGTTCACGCGGGCTAAACTCCTACGGTTTCGAGCGCCTCAATCTTACCATCCGCGTGTCAAGGGGCGAAGGAATTTAGCCGGGAAAACTCCTCAAGCGAAAGCGTCTCGGCGCGACGCGCCGGGTCGATGCCGGCGGCGGCGAGCCACTGCCTTGCCGCCGCGACGCTCGAGTGGAGCCCCCCCGCCAGGGCGTTGGCCAGGGTCTTCCGCCTCTGTCCGAACGCGGCCTTGACAGTCCGCTGAAAGCCTCGCTCATCCGTCACGGGCACGCGCGGGGCCGCCAGAACCCGGAGGTGAAGGACGGCGGAGTCAACCTTGGGCGGCGGCCTGAAGGCGCCGGGCGGGATCGTCAGCGCGAGGCGGACAGCGCAGTAGAGTTGGGTCAGAACCGAAAGCGACCCGTAGCGTTTCGAGCCCGGCGCTGCCGCGACCCGCTCGGCGACTTCCTTCTGAAGCGTCAGAACCATCTCCGAGACCGCGGTGCGGGCCTCGACGAGCCGCTCGAGGATCGCCTTAGAGGCGCTGTACGGAAGGTTCCCGACGACCACGACCCGACCCTCGGGCGAGGGCCTGAGGGCGGGCAGCGTCGAATAATCAAAGCGGCGGGCGTCAGCCTGGCGGATCTCGACGTGAGGAAGAGGTGCCAGGCGGGGCCGAAGTTCCTCGAAGAGGGCCCCGTCAACCTCGAGGCCGAGGAGCCGGCCGGCCCGCTCAGCCAGGAGGAAGGTCAGCGCGCCCTCGCCCGGCCCGATCTCGACGCAGAGGTCTTCACGGGTCAGGCGCGCCAAGTCCGCAATGGCCCGGGCAATGCTGGCATCTCGGAGGAAGTGTTGCCCGAAGGCCCGGCGGCGGCCGGTGGTGGTCACGAGGAGGTTGCTTGGAGGGCGGCGAGATCGGCGAGCAGCGCCTGGTGGACTTCCCGGACCCGGCGGTCGGTCTCCTCGCGGGTCCCGGAGTTGTCCACTACGTAGTGGGCCTGCTTCACCTTAAGGGATAGCGACATCTGGCTCCGGATCTTTTCGCGCGCCTCCGCCTCGGAAAGGTTGTCCCGGAGCATGAGGCGTCTCAACTGGGTCGCCTCGCTGGCGTACACCACGATAACGCGGTCCATATTCTTGGCTCCGCCCGTCTCCAAGAGGAGCGCGGCGTCGAAGATGACGAGCCCCTCGAACCCCTCCGTCAAGAGCTCCGCCAGGATCCCGGCCTGACGCTGCCGGATCTCCGGATGGGTGAACTCCTCCAGACGCTTGCGCTTGGCGGGGTCGGCGAAGACCAGCGCCCCAAGCTTCTTCCGGTCGATCCGGCCGTCGGTCTCGAGGATCTGCTTGCCGAACTCGGCCACGATCTTGTCGTAGGCCGGCTCGCCGGGCTCCACGACCTCCCGTGCCAGCAGGTCGGCGTCAATGATCAGGCAGCCGAGATCGCGGAGCATCCGGGAGACCATGCTCTTCCCGGTCCCAACGCCACCGGTCAGCCCCACCAGGAGGAACCGCGGCTTCATCTACGAACGCTCACAACCCGCTCCCGGGGCCTTTCAGCTTCACCCTCTCGTTCCTTCATTGAAGACGACTGGCGAACGTTCGCTTGTCACTTGTACCAATCATGCGGGTCGATGCCGACCACGGTGTGGCCGCGGACCACCGTTACCACAATCGGGTCATGAGACGCGCAGTCAACCCTCAAACCGCATCTGACAAATTCAGAATAGTAAGCCTTGTGGCCTTTCAGGCTGGCCGTCGTGGCAAAGACATGATACCGCCCCGCCGGGACTTCGATCTGGTAGCCCAGGCCGTACCTGTACTGCTTGCCCTTGATGTGCTTCCCCGTGCAGTACTGCTCCTTCGTTATAAGATCCTCGGCGCACACCCGCATTTCTCCGGGAATTTCCTCGCCGGGATAGCTCAGAGATCCTTCGATAATGCCCGTCTCCCCTTCTGCAACGAATGCCGTGGCTACAAAAATGAGCGGAAGGATAAGGGTCATACCTCCGCCCAGGTGAGGCCGGTTTTGATGTCCACCTTCAGCGGCACGGCAAGGGCCATCGCCCCCTCCATGATCTCGCGCGCCAGCCGCTCCAGGGTGGCGAGTTCGTCCTGGGGCGCCTCGAAGAGCAGCTCGTCGTGCACCTGGAGAAGCATCCGGCTTCCGAGCCCCCTCGTCGTGAGCGCCTCGGCCATCCTCACCATCGCGATCTTGATGAGGTCCGCCGCCGAGCCCTGCACGGGAGCGTTCATGGCCATGCGCTCGGCCATGCCACGCGCGTTCGGGTTGGTTGACATGAGTTCGGGCAGATAACGGCGTCGGCCGAGGAGCGTGGTGACGTAGCCCTTTTCCCTGCCCTCGGCCAATGTGGCGTCCAGGTAGGCCTTCACCTTGGGATGGCGGGTGAAGTAGTCATCCAGATACCTCTGCGCCGCCCGCTGGTCCACCCCCGCGGCCCGGGAGAGGCCGAAGGCCGAAATCCCGTAGATGATTCCGAATCCGATTCCTTTGGCCACGCGCCGCATCTCAGGCGTGACAGCATCCACCGTAACCTTGAACACCTCCATTGCCGTCAGCGTGTGGATGTCCTCGCCGCGCCGGAAGGCCTCGATCAAGGCCTCCTCGCCTGAAAGGTGGGCGAGGAATCTGAGTTCGATTTGCGAATAGTCGGCGGCGAGGAAGCGCCATCCGGGCTCGGGAACGAAGGCCTCACGGATTCGCCGCCCCAGCTCGCTGCGGATCGGAATGTTTTGCAAATTTGGTTCAGACGACGAAAGTCTCCCCGTGGCGGTCACGAGCTGGTTGAAGGAGGTGTGGATTCTGCCTGTGGCGGGATGGATGAGCCCGGGAAGAGTGTCGGCGTACGTGGACTTGAGCTTGGCCAGGGTCCGGTACTCGAGGATCTTGGCGGGGAGCGGGTGGCCGAGGGCGAGCTCGGCGAGCACGTCGGCGTCGGTCGAGTAGCCGGTCTTCGTGCGCTTCACGGGCGGCAGCTTGAGCTTTTCAAACAGGATCTGAGCCAGCTGCTTGGGAGAGCCGATGTTGAAAGGTTCACCCGCAAGACGGTGGATCTCCCGAGTGAGATTGTCGAGCTCACGCTCGAGTTCCTTGGCGAAGGCTAGGAGGCCCTCGGGAGCGACGCGGATGCCGGCGAGCTCCATGCGGGCCAGAACCGACGCCAGCGGCCGCTCGACCTCCTCATAGAGCGACCGGAGCGCGGCCTCTTCAAGGAGTGCCCCAACATGCTTCCAGTAGCGCCAGATCCAGCGCGCCCGCTCCCCGGCAAGCGCGGCCATCGCCTGGTCGGGGCCATCAACTCCCCCCGCCGCAGGGGGGCCCTCGCCGAACGCCTCGAGACAGAGCTCCTCCAGCCGGTAGCTGGTGCGCGCCGGGTTCAGGAGATAGGCGGCGACGGCCCCGTCCTCGAAGCGAATGGGACCCTCCTTGCGGCGGAGCGCCCACTCGAGGACCAGCTTCACGTCATGGCCGATGATGAGGCGGCCGTCGAGAGGCGGGAGCCGGTCTACCAACGGGAAGAAGGCGGGGCCGACTTCGGGGTGGAAGAAGGCAAGACCACGCAGCATTGGATCGGGAGGTCCTCCCGCCCCGCACCATTCGACGGCGAGCGCTGTCGTGGCGGAGAGGGACCCACAATACGCACCGAACGCTTCCGGTGAAGAGAGGACGGGGACGGGTTCGCGTTCGACCTGAACGACGGGCTGGGGGAGCTGCTTGAGGAGGGTTGAGAATTCCATCTCCGTCCAGAGCGCGCGCAACTGCTCCCAGTCGGGTTCCTGGCGGCGCAGGGTCTCGAGGTCCAGGGCCAATGGCACGCGGGTACTTACCGTGGCCAGCTCACGCGACAGCAGCAGTTGCTTCCGGTTCGTTGCGAGAGCTTCGCGCAGCTTGCCCGCCACCAGCGGGAGGTTCTGGTAAAGGCGCTCCACGCTGCCGAACTGCCTGATCAGCTTGACCGCCGTCTTTTCCCCGACGCCCGGCACGCCCGGGATGTTGTCGATGGCGTCGCCCATCAGCGCCAGGAGGTCGGGGATCTGCGCCGGCTCGACCTCCCACTTCTCCCTCACCTGGTCTTCTCCGAAGAGCACCCGCTCTCCCTTCGAATTCGTCGAGAGCACCTGCACCTTGGGCCCGACGAGCTGGAGCATGTCCTTGTCCCCCGTGACCAGGACCAGCTCCAGGGGCAGCTCCCGCATGCGATCCACCAGGGTCCCGAAGATGTCGTCGGCCTCGTAGCCGGGCACTTCCAGAAATGGGATCCTGAGCGCCTCGAAGAGCGCCTTCACGTGGGGGATTTGCTGCGCCAGGTCTGCCGGCATGCCGGGCCGCTGGATCTTGTACGCTTCGAAGGCCTCGTGGCGGAACGTGGGGCCCGGGGCATCCCAGGCCACGGCGATGTAGTCGGGCTGCTCCTCGCGCAGGAGCTTCCAGAGCATCGTGCTCATGCCGAAGACGGCGTGGCTGGGCACGCCCCGCGAGGTGGAGAGGTAGCCGATGGCGTGGTAGGCGCGGTAGAGGTGGGACGGGCCGTCGATGACAAACAACCGCTCCGTCATGTCGAGAACACGCGCTCGTAGATAGCGCGGACCTCCTGAGTACGCCGGGTATAATCGGCCAGCAGCTCGGCTCGCCCCGGATAGTCGAGGGCCTTGGCGACGCGTGATGGCATTGGACCAGCCGCTTCGAGCGTGTCGGCAGGACGCCCACCGAAAAGCCGGAGCGCCGCCGCCACTCGCCGGAGCCAGTCGTAGTTGTCGAGCAGAGCGTTGCCTTCCGGTTCAGGGAGGATGCCCTCGCGGCAGAGAGCCCGGAGCGCTGAGACGGTATTGGCCCGGCGAACCCCAGGTTTGGCGCCTCCGTGGGCCAGCTGGAGCGCCTGCGCGAGGAACTCCACGTCCACCAACCCGCCGCGGCCGAACTTCACGTGCTGCCGCCCCGGGGCCTCCTTCCCCAACTCGACCTCCATCCGCTGGCGGACTTCCCTGATCTCCTTGAGCTCGGGGGACGAGAGCCCGCGGTCGTACACGAGTGTCCTCAGCAGGCGCCGGACCCGTCCGCCGAGAACGGGATCGCCCCCGACCAGACGAGCCTTCGTCAGCGTCTGACGCTCCCAGAGGTCCGACCACTCGCGATAGTACTGCTCGAAGGCTGCCAGGCTGGCGGCGAAGCCGCTGCCCTTGCTTCCCGGCCTGAGGCGCAGGTCAACGGGAAAGACCGTGCCGGCCGAGGTGATGTCACCAAGAAGGCTTGACAGTCTCTCCACCGCCCGGTCGTAGAAGACGTGGGCGTCGATACGTTTTTCCCCGTCGGTGGTCCCGTCAGGAGCGTACACGACGAAGAGGTCGAGATCCGACCCGACGGTCAGCTCACGGCCGCCGAGTTTACCAAGAGCCACGATGACGGCAGGTATGTAGCCGCCCTGAGAGTCGCGCGGCACACCATATTTTTCCACGTCGGCGTTGACGGCCAACAGCCACGCGGCGGTCAGCGCCGCCTCGGCCAAGGCCGTCAGCTCACGCGAGAAGCCCTCCACGTCCGTCACGCCCAGGAGCCAGCGCCACGTGATCCCGAGCTCTTCAGCCTGTTTCAAGCGGCGCAGCCGGTCCTTGCGATCCGCGGCGCCGAGTGCCCGGGCCAGGACCGGGGCCAGCGCGCGGCGAAAGTCGGGCTCGCGCTTGGGCGTCCTGAACTGCGTGGGATCCGCCAGTCCCGTGAGGAGTTCGGGCTGCGTGATCAGGAGCTGGGTCAGCAGCTCGCCCCGGGAGCAGAGCTTGACGAGGTTCAGCAGTAGGTCGGGACGGTCGGCAAGGAGCTCCAGGTAACCGGCACGCGGGCCCATGGCGGAGACGAACCGCTCGAACTGGTTGAGCCCTTCGTCCGGGTCCGGGCTCTGCCACAGGGCGTCCAGCAGGACGGGGAAGAGCCGGCGGAGCGACATGCCCATGGGCTCGGGATAGGGGACGAGCGGGCGGCCCTCCAGGATCAGGCGGAGATTCTGCCGCGCCCGCTCCGGATCGGCGAAGCCCGTGGCGTGGAGAGCCTGGGTCGAGGGGATGCGGACCCGGGCCTGCTCTTCCCCCGCGGGTGACTGGAAAAAGGCGGTGAAGGCCTGGTGCACGTCGCGGGTGACGGCGCGGTACTCCGCGAGAAAGCGCTTGGCCGCGCGGCCAACCGGCAACGCGATCCCCATGCGCCGGGCGAGCTGGCCCAGGGCGCCGGGCTCCTCCGGGAGCGTGTGGGTCTGAAACTCGTGAAGGATCTGGAGCCGGTGCTCGGCGGTGCGGAGATAGGTGTAGCCGTGGCCCAGGACGCGCCCCAGCGCGGGGGGCAGATAGCCGCGCTCGACGAGGCGGAAGATCGCCCGGAGGGTGTTCCGCTCCCGAAGCCAGGGGTCGTCGCCGCCGTAGAGCAGCTGGAGGGCTTGCACCAGAAATTCCACCTCCCGGATCCCGCCCGTCCCCAGCTTGACGTTCAGGCGCTCGTGCACCCGCCTCCCGGGTCCCCGGGCGCGGAGCGAGCGATCAATCTCGCTCTTCATGGCGCGAACCTTGGTGAGGATCCGCCGGTCAATCCCCGGCTGATAGACATAGGGACGGATCAGTTCGAGGAACCTGCGGCCGACAGCCTCATCGCCAGCACAGGCGCGGGCTTTAATCAGCGCCTGACGCTCCCAGAACTCCGCGCGCCGGGCATAGTAGTCGCGATAGCCGTCCAGCGACAGGATCAGCGCCCCCACCCGTCCCTCGGGACGGAGCCTGAGATCCACGCGAAACGCGTAGCCCTCGTCGGTCACGCCCTCGAGGGCGGCGACGATCTCGCGGGCGAGCCGCCTGAAGTACTCGCCGTTTGGGAGCGTCCCACCGGGGCCGCCGGACGTCTCGCCGTCCTCCGAGTAAACAAAGATGAGATCAATATCGGAGGAGTAGTTGAGCTCCTCCCCGCCCAGCTTGCCCATCCCGACAACCGCGAGGCCCGCGTCGTCGCCTGTCGCCGTTCGTGGGACGCCATGCTGGGAGCGCAATGTTGAGTCGGCCAACCGCCAGGCAGCATCGAGGCAGACATCGGCGAGCCGCGACAGCTCCTCGGTGGTGACCGTGAGGCCAGCGTCCCCCAGGAGGTCGCGGCTCCCGATCCGCAGGAGGTGGCGGTACTTGAAGCGGCGGAGCGCATTCCAGCGCGCCTGGGGACGGGAGAAGGGAGCCAGGTCCCGGTCGAGCTCCTGAGCCAGCTCGTCCTTCGCCCACTGCCTCATTGCCGACGGTTCCAACAACCACGGGAGGAACGTCGGGTGTCGTCGGAGGGTGTCGGACAGGAACTGGCTCCCGCCTCCCAGCGTTGCGAGGAGATGAGCGGCCCCCGGATGGCTGGTGAGCGTGGTGAGGAACGTGGACCGATCCAGCACCGCCCCCAGGCGCTCCAGGTTGTTCAGCGCCATGTCGGGGTCGGGCGCCCCGGCCAGCGCTCGGAGGAGGCGAGGCAAGCCCGGCGCCAGAAGTTCGGCGTCACGCGGGGTGGGAGTCAGGCTGTGCAGGTTGGCAAAGGCGGTAGTTGGGTCGCTGAAGCCGAGCGAGGCGAGCAAACCGAGCGCCTCGCGGTCGTCGGGCAGCGCCTCGAGGAACCAGCCGCCACTCCCAACGCGGCGCAGCGCCGACTCGACGGCATCCTCGCGCCGCTTTTTCAGATAGCTGCCTCTCCGCGTTCGCCGGTCCGGATGCGCAAGCTCTCGGCGATCGGCAGGACGAAGACCTTCCCGTCGCCGATGGAGCCGGTCTTGGCCGCGGCGCAGATGGTGTTTACGACCTTGTCCACGAGGCTGTCGGGCACCACCACTTCGATCTTCACCTTGGGGAGGAAGTCGATGGTGTACTCGGACCCCCGGTAGAGCTCGGTATGCCCCTTCTGCCGGCCGAAGCCGCGGACCTCGGTGATCGTCATCCCGACGATGCCCAGTTCGGTGAGGGCTTCCTTGACGTCGTCCAGCTTGAACGGTTTGATAATGGCTTCGACTTTCTTCATGACTTCATCCTCGTTTATGGGGCGGCGGCCTTGAGGGCTTTCCGGTACAGCGAGACGTACTCGCGCGCCGAGGCCTCCCAGGAGAAATCCGCCGCCATCGCGTTCCGGATGAGCCGCGTCCAGAGCCCCGGCTGGCGGTACACCGTGAGCGCCCGACGGGCGCACTCCAAGAGCGCGCCGTGGCTAAAGGGGGCGAAGCCGAAGCCGGTCCCGGTCTGCTTCCCGGAATCGAATTCGATGACGGTATCCGCCAAGCCGCCGGTCCAGCGCACGACGGGGATCGTCCCGTACCGGAGGCTAATGAGCTGGCCGAGGCCACACGGCTCGTAGCGGGAGGGCATGAGGAAAAAGTCCGCACCGGCGTAGATCCGGTGCGCCAGCGCCGCGTCGTAGCCGAGGCTCACCGCGACGCGCCCCGCGTGCTCCCTGGCCGCCTGGCTGAACGCCTGCTCCAGAGCCGGATCGCCGGTGCCCAGCAGTGCCAGCTGAACTCCCTCGGCCAGGAGCCCGGGGAGGGCATCGAGGACGAGGTTGAGTCCCTTCTGCTCCACGAGGCGCGTGACCATGCCCAGGAGCGGGACGGGCTCCTGGGCGAGCCCGAGCTCCCCCTGAAGGGCCAGCTTGCACGCGCGCTTCCCCTGGAGGTCCTGAGCCGTGTATCCCTTCGGAATCGCCGGATCGCTCGCCGGATTCCAGACGTCGTAGTCAATCCCGTTGACCACGCCGTGGAGAACCGGGCTGCGCTCCTGGAGAACGCCCTCGAGCCCGCAGCCGAACTCCGGGGTCTGGATCTCCCGGGCATACGTCCGGCTCACGGTGCTCAGGAGATCCGAGAAGGCGAGTCCGCCCTTCAGGAAATTGATCTTCCCGTAGAACTCGATCCCCGCCGGCGTCAAGAGATCCCAGCCCAGACCGGTCATCGGCATGTCGTAATGCCAGAAGACGCCCTGGTAGGCCAGATTGTGGATCGTGAAGAGAGTCGCGATCTTGGTGAGTGCTGGGTCGTCACGATAGAGCGTTTCCAGGTACACGGGCACCAGCCCCGACTGCCAGTCGTTGGCGTGGATCACCTGGGGCGTCCAGCCGAGGACGCGGAGCGCCTCCACGGCCGCCCGGCAGAAAAAGACGAAGCGCTCGCAGTTGTCCCAGAAGTCTCCCTCGGGGGTGCCGTAGAGGCCATCGCGGTCGTAGTAGTGATCCTGGGCCAGGAAATACATCGGAACCTGGCCCATCCGCCCCTCGAGGAGCGCACCCTCCTGGGTCCGATCACCGATCGGGACTCGAAGGCGGGCGATGACGGGAGTGAGCGCCCCCGCGTGACGCTCCACGCCCCGGAACTTCGGCATCAACACGCGGACGTCATGGCCGAGCCGCGCCAGAGCCTTGGGAAGGGCGCCGGCCACGTCGGCAAGCCCACCCGTCTTGGCGAAGGGCTCCACTTCCGGAGAGATGAACAGAATTCGCAGTCGTTGGGGCACGATCGGCCTCCGGGTGCGGGTGCGGGGCCATTATCCCCACCCGGCATCGGGCTTGTCAACCGCGAGTTGGTC
>CAYRZF010000049.1:0-15429 GCA_964428805.1 uncultured bacterium
CCCACTGGCGCTCGGAGAGGTACGGCCCCCAGCGCTTCCAGTGGGCCGTCTGCTCGCGGGCTTCCTTGAGTCTCAGCTCCTCACTGGTCATGGCAGGGGACGCCCTCCATCTGCTTAGACACCGGGCGATCCGCCGTCGGTTCGCTCCCGGGCCCACGGGGTGCCGGGGGGCTGGTGGGCCGGACCGCGCCAGCGCTCGGCGTACCGCTCCGTGTCAAACCCGAGAGTATACAGAAACAACAGCCAGACGATGAAGAAGAAGGTCCGCCATGGCCCGCGAGCGAGGAAGCGCCGGCCCGATGTCAGGAGCGGCACCCGGATGAGCGCGGGGCGGCCCGCCCGCTTCAGGCGCTGGGAGAAGTCCAGGTCTTCCATCAGCCTGAGGTCCCGGTACCCGCCCAGCTGCCGGAAGACGGAGGCGCGGACGAACATCCCCTGGTCGCCATAGTAGTTGCGGGTGAGCCGGTACCGGATCCGGTTGATCCAGGTGATCGCGCGCAGGCTCGCCCCGGGCTCAAGGAAGAGATGCTCAAACGCCCCACCCACGACGCGGGAGTCGGACAGGACGTGGTCGATCAGCTCAAAGGCGTTCACCGGCGGGAAGGAGTCGGCGTGGAGGAAGAACAGGATGTCCCCGCCCGCGGCGGCCGCCCCCCCGTTCATGAGGGCGGCCCGGGTGGAGCCAGGAGGCCGGAGGAGGCGGGCTCGCCCCGCGACGGCACGCTCCGTGCCCTCGGGGTCGCCTGAGGCCGCCACGATGACCTCCGCCCTTTCGATGCCGACGAGGCCCCCCAGGTAGTCGAGGGTGCGGCCCAGGGCGGCGGCGTCGTTCCTCACCGGGATGACGACTGAGAAACGCGGAAGCATCAGGGAGCGCGGCGCGCGACCGGTCGGGACGCGCCGGCGATCTCGAGCCAGGCCCTGAGCGTTTCGGAGACGCTCCAGGCCTGCGCGATGCAGCCGCGCGGAGCGAACGGCGGATCGCCATCGAAGATCTCCGCGATGCTTCCCACCCCGTAGTCATTCAGATGATGGGCCATGGGCAGGAGAAACGCTCGAGCCGCAGGCCCATCCCTGTAGACGCGGAAATGAGCCAGAGCGAAGGGCCCGAGGAGCCAACCCCACACCGTACCCTGGTGGTAGGCGCCGTCGCGATCCCATGGCCCGCCGCCATAGCGTCCCTTGTAATCGGGATGTCCCGGCGCCAGGCTTCTCAGGCCGAAAGAGGTCAGGAGGTGGCGGGCGCAGGCGTCCACCACCTGTCGCTGGCGCTCCGGGCTGAGCGGACTCTCGGGGAGCGACACGGCGAAGATCTGGTTCGGGCGGAGCGCGTCGTCGTTCGCCCCCGGACCATCCACGACGTCGTAGCAGTAGCCCGCGGCCTCGTTCCAGAAGCGCTCGAATCCCACCTTCACGCGTTCCGCGAGCCTGTCCCAGCGGTCCACCGGCTTGCCCAGACGACGCGCGAACGCCGCCATCGAGCGGAGGGCGTTGTACCAGAGGGCGTTGACCTCCACCGCCTTGCCGGTTCGAGGCGTCACCACCCAGTCGCCGACCTTGGCGTCCATCCAGGTAAGCTGGACGCCCGGCTCTCCGGATCGGAGCAGGCCGTCGACCGAGTCTTCCCCGATCCCGTAGCGCGTGCCGTCCCTGTGCCACTGGACGATGTCCTCCAGGACGGGGAAGAGTTGCTTGAGCAAGGCATCGTCGCCCGTGTCCGCGTGGTACGCCCGGATCGCCTCGAAGTACCAGAGAGTCGCGTCCACGGTGTTGTACTCGGGCGCCTCGCCCGCGTCGGGAAAGCGGTTCGGGAGCATTCCCCGATCCACGAAACGGGCGAACGTCGTGAGGATTCTCGCGGCCACCTCGGGTCGCCCCGTGGAGATCGCCAGCCCGGGCAGGCTGATCATGGTGTCGCGCCCCCAGTCCCCGAACCAGTGATACCCCGCGATCACCGACATCCCGTCCGGGTCGTCGGGGAGCGGGCGGCGAACCACGAACTGGTCGGCTGCCAGGGCCAGGTGTTCGATCCACGCAGGCGCTCGCTCGGCCGCTGGTTGGTCTCGCCGCCAGCCGGACAAAAGCCCGTCCTCGTGACGCCGCCGCCGCTGCCAGGCCGCGTCGCCGTCCAGCGACGGGGCTTCCTCCGCGGAGAGCACGAGCGTCAGCGTCGCGCCCGGAGTGAGCACCGCCTTGAAGGTCCCCGCGTGCAGGTGGTCCTCGCGGGAGTCGAGGCCGCGCTCCTGCTCCAGCGCCAGGTGGAAGCCCTGGTACCAGTCGTGAGCCACTTCGACCTCGGCACCGGGAGCCAGCAGGACGAACGGCCGGGCGCCGTCGAAGGCCGCCACTCTGATGCCGTCCGGCACCGCTTCGACCTTCATCCGCCAGCCGTCGCCCCGGGTGGTCGAGTGGTAGTCGCGATAGTTGACCAGCGCCTTCAGTTCGAGCCTGAGGGAACCTCCTGCCCGGAGCACTTGGTACTGGACGTACGTCGTGTTCTGGCCGTGCTCCATCCAGACGCGCTTTTCCAGCAGCGCATCCGCGCAGACATAGGTCCAGACCGGCGTCGTCCCCTCCAGCCTGAAGCCCTCGATCTCGCGATAGCCGTGAGGATCGACCGTGCCGTCCCCCCAGCGGTTGGCGAAGAGCGGGCGTCTGAGCCCAGCGTACTCGACGCTGTCGTCCACTTTCGCGACCAGCAGTGTCCGCCCCAGCGGCGGCTTGAGTGCCGCGACGAGCAGGCCGTGATACCGGCGCGTCAGGAGGCCCGCCACCGTGCCCGAGGCGAACCCACCGATGCCGTTGGCGCAGAGCCACTCCCGCGACTCCGCCGTCGCGAGGCGGCCGCAGGTCTCCCGCCCCCACTCGATCATTGGCAGTCCTTCGCCAGGAGTTCTTCAAAGGCCCTGCGCCGTCTGGGTGAGAGCGCCTCGATGCGAAGCGCCCGCTCGAGTGCTTTCCGGTCAGCCGGCTTGACGTAGAGCAGGCGATTCATCTCCGACACCGCCATGCGCTCGGGGTCAACCCTGACACGCTCCACCACATCCCCGGCCCCGACCTCGCCCTCTTCCAGGACGCGCAGGTAAAAGCCGACGCGGCCACTGGCCAGAAACAGCTTGGGGAACTGGGGCATCCCCATCCTGAGACCGAGCTTGTAGCAGGGGGCGCGCGGCTGGGTCACCTGCACAAGAGCGCCACCCACCCGAAAAACGTCGCCGATGTGCACGCCATCCTCGGCCATCCCCTGGACGGTGAAATTCTCGCCGAACTGGCCGGGGGTGAAATCACTCCGCCCCAGCTCCCGCTTCCAGTGCTCGTAATGCTCGATCGAGTAGGCGTAGACCGCCTTGTAGATGCCCCCGTGGTTTTCGCGATCCGCCTGCCCGTCCCCGTCCAGGTTCAGCGTCCGCAGCATGACCCGACCGGTCACGGGCTCTTTGAAGATGCCCGTGCTCACCGTTTTCTTCATGTGAGGGACGTCTCTGGGGAGGGAGACGTTCACGGAGAGGAGCATCATTACACGAGCCACCTCGCCAGTCGGGCGATCCGGCTGCCGGCCGCTGCCCGGCGATCGAGGATCGGGGCGACAAACGCGTCCAGGCCGAAGCTCCGCCCGGCATCGGTCAATAGAAATATCACCGGCAGCATGATGAGCATCGTATACGTCCAAACCCATTCGTGGGGCACGCTCAGGATGCCGATGGTGATGTTCGTGGCCATCCCGATCGCCACGAGCGCGCCGAATCGGGTGAAGAGGCCGAGGATCAACGTGACGCCGATGAAGGTCTCGGTGATCAGCGTCATCCATCCGAAAAACGTCCAGTTCGGAATCAGCACGTTGACGAGAAAGTCCTTGTAGGCGTTGACTGTCGGATGCTGGATCTCCTGCTGGACCCAGTACCAGAGCCCGCCCCCCGATTTCCGGCCGAAGTCGTCCGACGGGACCTTCCACTTCGACTGCTGCCACCAGAGCACGCCGTAGACGATACGCGCGAGTCCCAGGGGCCAGAGCGGTGCCACCGCCCGGAACCACCCAGGACGATCCGGTTGATCCATTTCCATTGCTGCCTCCCTCATCGCTCGATTACCTGCATGACGTGGCCGTCCGGGTCCCGGACGAGAAACCCTCTGCCGAAGCCCAGCCCTCGATCCGGGATGACGATCACGCCGGGGGACACGAATTGCGCCCTTGCCGCGCGGACACTCTGGGCGAGCACGGTGATGTCTCCGGTCACGAGCTGGGTTTGCCAGTGGAGGAGATCGTTGGCCTTCGCGTCCAGGGGCATGGGGCGGCCGTCCCGCGGCGCCAGATACTCGAGGAGCTCAATGCCGGGCCCAGCGGGGGCCCGGAGCGCGGTGATCCTGAGGCGGGCACCGAAGACGTTGTTCAGGTGCTCCTGCTCCGTGTCATAGTTTTCGCTCTCCCCCGCGATCCTCAGGCCGAGGACGTCCCGGTAGAACCTGAGGCTCGTATCGGTATCGGCGACGACGATCGCCGTGTGATCAATCCCCAGGAAGAGCCTGCCGGTCGCTCGATGCCATTTGGGATCGCCTTTCCCCGGGGGGAATTCCAATATCTCCAGCGGGTGACCGTCGGGATCCTTGAAATAGAAGGCCCTGATGCCGCCCGCGTTCTTGTTCCAATCGGGAAGGCGCTGGGGACCGGTGGACGCATGCTCGACCTTGTGCTCGCGCAGCCGCCGGTAGGCCCGGTCCATGTCGCTCACGATGATCGCGATGTGCTGAAACCAGCGGTCGTTGCTCCGGGAGTCCGGGGGGATCGGCCGGCCCCGGGGCGCCAGGTATTCGGTCAGCTCGATGACCTCGTCGCCCAGCTTCAGGCGGACAACCCGCATCCTGAGGCCGAAAACCCCCTGCAGGCGCTCGTATTCGGCGCCCACCACCTCGACGTCGGAGACCTTCTCGAAGGACAGGACCCTGGAGTAGAAGTCCACCGAGCGGTCCATGTCCGCCACGGTCATTCCGACGGCCTCCACGGCGCTGACCAGCGGCGGCGCGGTTGGAGACTGGGCGAGCCCTGTCGCGGCCCCGAAGGCGAGAGCGACCAGGAGCGAGAGAGCAGCCAGAAACTTTGCAGGCTTCAAGCGCGCGTCCCTTAGTCGAGCGGCGCCACTTCGCAATACACCTTGATCGTGCCCTTGGCCTCCGTGAGCGTCCGCATCAACTCCTCGTAATTCTCCAGGCCTTTGACCGGGTGCGTGAGGAGCTTCGAGAGCCAGCCGAGGTAAGAGAGCTCCGCCTGGGCGAGGTCCTGCACCCCACGCTCAAAATCTTCCCCGCTCGCGTTGACACTGCCAAACGCGACCTTGTTCCCCAAGACGAAGCCCTGGTTGATCTGGTCGGCAGGAATCTCCAGCTTTCGCTCACCGCCCGTGACGCTGAGCATGGCCAGCACCCCGTTCTTCCCCAGCACCTCCATGGCCTCAAACACCAGGGGCGAAAACCCCGTCCCCTCGAGAATCAAGTCAAAGGGGCCGTGCTCCTCCGACGCCTGCTTCAAAGTCTTTTGCTGGGTGCTCAGGTAGCGGACGCCGATCTCCTCGAGCAGCCGGGAATTCAGGAACGGCGGGATGACGCGTCCCAGGGCCACCACTTCGAGCCCCCGCAAACGCAGAAACAAGGACGCCAGCAAACCCAGCGTCCCGGTCCCCAGCACCGCGGCGCGGCGCGGCCGCCAGACGCGGAGCCGTCGCTGGATCTCGTACGCCTGCCCAATGGCTTTCTCCGCCACGCTCGTCGGCTCCATCAGCACGCCGACCGCCTTCAACCGTTCCGGAACCTTGACCAGAAAGTCGGCCGCGTCCACGTAGTACTCCGCGAGGAACCCGTGGAGCAGGTTGATGCCACGCTCGAAATATGTGTCGTCCGTGGTCATGTCCTGCAAGCCGATGCGGTCGTAGATGCTCGAGCCAGGGCGCCTCACCGAGGCGACAACGTAATCGCCCGGTCTGAACTCGCGCACTGCCGGGCCAACGGCTTCGACCCTCCCGAAGCTCTCGTGGCCGAGGATGAGGTACTCGTCGCCGGGCGGCGGCGCCCCGTACTCGGCGGCATTGATCTCCTTGTCGGTCCCGTCCACACCCACCCGCAAGGTTTTCACCAGGACGCCACGGCCATCAGGAACCTGGACCAATGTCGGCTTGGGCACCTCCCGCAGGTGGATGCTGTTCGCCTTCCCGGGAATAACGGCAATGGCTTTCATGCTTTTCCTCCCAACCGATCCAGCAGGTGATCTCCCACGCGCAACGCATTCGCCATGATGGTCAACGCCGGATTCACGGCCGTGCTGGAGACGAAGAAGCTGCCATCGACGACGTAGAGGTTGTCCACGTCGTGGGCCTTGCAGTTCGCGTCCAGGGCCGAGGTCTTCGGATCCCGCCCGAAGCGGATTGTCCCGTTCTGATGGGCGACGCCCGCGAGCGGGATGCGCTGGCCGACGAACAGACTGCGCGCGAACAGGCCCTCGTGGCACTCGTGGCCGTGGACCCGGCACTTGGTCTGCTGCTTCATCAGATCCCGAAGAGTCGCGATGAGGCGCTTGTGGGCTTCTTCGTTGTTCGGCTTGTACGTGAGCACGACGCGACCGTCTCGGTCGAGGGTTACGCGGTTGTCCGGGTCGGGCAGATCCTCGGAGGTCAGCCAGAAGTCCAGCGAGTGCCTGGCCATCAGGTCGAGCGTCCACCCCGGCGCGATCGCGGGCGCGCCGGCCTTCAGCGTCTCGCCGTCGAGCTTCCCGACGAACGAGATGTGCCCCATCGGGTACGGCCAGTCCTTGGAGCCGAAGTAGAAATCGTTCACCCCGAGGGTCTTCTGGAAGACCGTCGGGTTGGGGCACTTCGAGATCGCCATCAGCACCGAGTTCACGTGGCCCATGTAGTGACGGCCGACGACGTCGGAGCTGTTGGCGAGGCCGCGCGGGTGCTTGTCGCTGGCCGAGCGCAGGAGCAGCGCAGCGGAGTTGATCGCTCCGCACGAGACGACGACCAAGTCCCCTGAAAATTCCTGGACGCCGCCGTTGAGCTGGACGACGACTTTCGTCACCGTGCGACCCGAGGCGTCGGTCAGAAGCCGCTCGGCTTTCGCGTTGGTGAGCAGCGTGACGTTCGAGTGCTTGAGGGCAGGATCGACCGCGCAGACCTGGGCGTCCGACTTGGCGTTGACCAGGCACGGGAACCCGTCGCACGTGTTGCAGCGGATGCAGGTGCTCGTGCCGCGGTTCGCCTCATCCAGCATGACGCCGATCGGCACGTGGAAGGGCCTCAACCCGAGCCGCGCGAAGTCGTCGTGCAACTGCTGGATGCGGGGCTCGTGGCTGACGGGCGGATGCGGGTACGGCGCATTGGCGGGCGGGTCGGTCGGGTCTTCCCCGCGCAGGCCGTGCACGTGGTAGAGCTGCTCGGCCTGGGTGTAGTGGGGCTCCAGGTCCTCGTACCGGATCGGCCAGGCGGGGGAGATGCCGCCATGATGCTTGATCTCGTCGAAATCCTCCCGGCGGAGACGGAACAGCGCCGCGCCGTAGAACTTCGTGTTGCCGCCGACGTAGTAGTTCGTGTGCGGGTGGAGGTCCTTGCCGTCCTTGTCGCGCCAGACCTCCTTGGTATTGTACCTGCCCTCCACGTTGACCACGCGCGGGTCCCAGTTCTCCTTCTCACGCGGCACGTAGTCGCCGCGCTCCAGGAGGAGGATGCGCTTGCCCGACGGAGCGAGCCTGTACCCAAGCGTCCCGCCCCCGGCTCCGGTCCCGATGATGATCACGTCGTAGTGGTTCTGGCTGGCCATCTCAAGCCTCCGCGTAGCCGCACCGGAAGATGCAGCGGGCCCGATTCGTGTGGTTCAGCTTCGCGCAGATGACCCGTTGGGCCCCCCGGATTCGGAGATAGAGCCCCGCAGCCATCAGCATCCCCAGCGGCGGCGCCGTGAAGTACACCCAGAGCGCCGTCCACGTCTGAGCGGGGAGGGCGGACCCCAGTGTCCGGGCCGGGTTCATGCTCATTCCCGAAAGCGGCGCTTCGAACGTAATGTAGATCGCCACGAGAGCCCCGGCGCAGAGCCCGGTAAAGCGCGCCAGGCCTCCTGCGTTTGACACGGCCAGGACCACGCACATGAGAACGAAGGATATGGCCACCTCGGCCAGGAATGCCAGGCCGGGTCCGCCCGAGCCGGGAACCGTGGCTGCGTAGCGTACCGAGTCGTGTGCGAGAGCATCCCGGAGCGCCCACGCCGAGAGCAGCACCCCGGCCAGGCCACCGGCGAACTGCGCGACCACGTAGAAGAACGCGTCCCAGGGCTGGACCTTGCCGAGCCGCCAGAAGGCCAGCGTGACCGAAGGATTCAGGTGCGCCCCCGATCGCTGCCCCCACGGCGAATAGATGAGGCCGACCGCGGTCAGCCCCATCGCGATGCCGATCAGCACGCGCCGAAGGAAGGGGTCGGCAATGGCCTGATGGGCGGGCGAGCCCGGGTGCTCCAGAAGGGTGGTGAACACGCAGGCCGACAGCATGAAAAGGCCGAGCCCCGCGGCCTCCATCAGGTACTCGGGCCAATGGCCTCTGATCGCGTCGAGCATCGGATGGGCGCCTTCACGTGCTTAGACGCCGCCTTCGCCCCGATCGATTCGGTGCCGGTCGCCCCGCCCGCCGGCCTTTCATACGCGCGGCATGAAGAACGGCGATGATTGTCATGCCGTCCACGATCTCGCCCGAGAGCACCATCGCGAGAGCCTCTTGAAACCGAAACGGGCGGACCTCGATGAACTCCGTGTCATCGGGCGGAAGGGCCAGTTTCTCTATCCTCTCCCCCAGGAACAGGTGGGCCGTCTCGTCCACGACACTCTTGCTGGTGTGGTAGGTGCACACGCGGATCAGCCGGCCGGCCCGGTAGCCAACCTCCTCCGACAACTCCCGTTGGGCCGCGTCCTCGATCGACTCCCCCGCGTGCACGCCCCCCGTGGGCATCTCCCACGTCGGCCGGCGGGCGATGTAGCGGTACTGGCGCACCAGCAGGACCGTGTCGGGGTCGAGGAAGGGGAGGATGCCCACGCACTGCCCGCAGCTGACCACGCCGTAGATGGTGGTCCGGCCGTCCGGCAGCTCGACCAGGTCCTCTCGGAGGGAGAGCCAGCGGTTCGTGTAAATCGGTTTCGTCGAAAGGGTGTTCCAAGGAGTCTCCGAGAGCTTGGTCATCCTCTGTGCTCCATGAAGAATCGGCGCGTGTGGTAGGCCTCGATCCCCTCGCTCCCGGTCAGCGTCGCCCTCAATCGCTCGAGATCGCCGGGAGTGTCAACATCGTACCAGGACGGAAGGTGCGCCACCCTCAGTCCCTTCGTTTCAGCCCGCTTAACGGTCTCGGGTAAGACTTCGGAGGTGCTCCAGGCGATGTTCTCGAACAGCTCCCGGTGAAGGGTGCGGAGCCCGATCAGGTAGTAGCCGCCGTCCTCCGTCGGCCCGAGCACCACATCAATTGAAGGCGTCCGGATCAGATCGAGCGCCTGCTGCAAAAAGGCGAGGGGCAAGGTAGGAGTGTCGCTGTCAATGGCCAGCGCCGCCGCACACCCATTTTTCAAAAACTCCTCGAAGCTGTTGGCGAGCCGCGCTCCCAGGTCAGGACCGCGCTGGGGCAGGAGGAAAAAGCCCGGGGCGAGCTCCTCGAACACGATCCTGCCGTCGGCCGGCGCGTAGGCGATGGCTGGGGTCGCTTCCTTGAGCGCTCTGACCTGTTCGATCTTGTCGAGCAGGAAGCAGCGGTAGACCTCTGCCGCTTGCGCGGCGCTCAGAGGAGGACACAACCGTGTCTTCACCTCGCCCGGCCGGGGCGTCTTGGCCATGATGAACACGGCGATGCGTGCCATCATCGGGTGACCCGGTAGAGGAGACCGACGACGACTTGGATGGGAAAGGGCATGGCGCGACTCCCGGACGTCGGTCAGGTGGTGGGAGGAGCGAAACCGGCCTGCCACTCCCGCCCCTGGCCGGAAGCGGCGATGCCGGTGCGGCCGCTCCACCACTCCCACGCCAGGAGAGCGTAGAGCGGAAGGAACTCCACCGCCCGTATCCAGAAGGGGAAGCCCGTCGGATCCCACGCGTACTTGAGGTACGAGAGGGTCACGGCCCCGGTGAACCAGAGCCAGGCCAGGGAGGGCCGGACAGTCAGGAACGGCAGGATCCACACCGCGTACCACGGATGCATGGCCGTCGGGACGAGGATCAGATACGCTGCCACCGTCGCCATTCCTGCCTGGAAAACTCCCCGCGCATCCTCTGTCCGTCCGCGTCCGATCTTGAGGAGGACAAGGAGCAGCACGCCAAACAAGAGGAGCATGGCCGCGCCGCGCGCCACCTCGCCGCCGAGGCCGATCCCCTCGGTCACGAAGAAGCGGAGGCCGATGTTGAAGTCCTCGGCGCTGCCGAAATACTCGGGAAGGAAGCCGAGCACCTGCGGCCCCGCGCCGATGGCGTACGGCAGGTAGCCCGCCGCCACGACGGCGGCGCAGGCCGCAGGAAATCGCCATTCCCCACGTCGTCTCCAGACCAGAAGCAGAACCGCGGGATAGAGCTTCAGGAGGACGGCGACACCGAGGGCGGCTCCGGCTCGCGCCATCCGCCCTTCCTGACGCCAGGCGAGAGCCAGGAGGAGGGGCACCAGCATCGCGAAATCCAGGTGGCCGGCCTGGACACCCTCGAAGACGGCCAGCGGCGCCCAGGCGTAGAGCAGGATGGCGGGGGGGGGAACTGCCATCCGTCGGAGAAGACGGAGGAGCAAGATCCCCGTCGCAATCTCACAACCGAGCAGGAAGAGGCGCCAGGCGAGGATGCTGTTGGGCGCGATCGCCGCCACCAGGGCAAAGGTGGTTTGAGCCCCCGGCGGATAGACGGTCCGCTTGCTGGGCCGGTTGATCTCGGGGTGAATGACGGGGTCACTGAGCGACCCGAGTTCCGGAGCCGACGGGGCATAACGGTATGGGTTGATTCCCGCCAGCTGGACCCGCCCGTCCCAGAGGTACCGGTACAGGTCCGACGACAGCACCACCGGGCTGGGAAGGACCGCCAGGCGGAAGAGCAGTCCGAACCCCAGGATGATGCCGAGCGCGACCCGGTCACCGGACCGGTTCCTGAGAACCAGCCAGGCCGCCAGCGCGTAGAGGGCGAACAACCCGATGTACAGAGCAACGTAGCGGACCAGCGGCTCATAGCCCGGCCCGGGGATCCGGCGCAGACCGGCAGTATAGCCCACGAGACTCAGGAGGCCGAGTCCAGCCAGGCTCGCCCGGATCCCCCAGCGTTCCCTCAACCGGATCGGGGCACCTCCGACAATGCCAGGAGCTCCTGCCAACGCTCCGCGGGGATGGCCAGCGCCGCTTCAACCACCCGCGGGTCGAACTGCATGCCCGCCTCCTGGCGAAGCACCTCCAACGCCTCCGACAGCGGGCGCGCCTTTCGGTACGGGCGGTCATGGGTGATGGCGTCGAGCGCGTCCACCACGGAGAAGATCCGGGCCGTCAGCGGAATCTCCTCCGCGCGCAACCCCTGCGGGTAGCCTTTGCCGTCGTAGCGCTCGTGATGCCCGCCCACCACATCCAATGCCGGCGTCAACAGCGGGACCACTTCCAGAATTTCCGCCCCCCACGCCGGGTGTCGCTCCACGAGGGAGCGCTCCTCGGGCGTCAGAGGCCCGGGCTTCCGGAGCACCGCCTCCGGAATGCGGATGTCGCCGATGTCGTGCAGTTGCGCGCCCAGCTCGAGGGCCTCGCGTTGCGTGGGGGAGACCTCGAGGCGATCGGCCACAGCACGCGCCGCTCCGGCCAGCCGTGAGAGCGATCCGGGCTGGCCCTCCCGCGCCTCCAGGGCGCGGACCAGGACACTGACCATGCTCCGGTACGAAACGTGGAGGCGCTCGACCATGAGGTGAAAGACGTTCCCGAGCATCCCGATCTCGTCGCGCGCGGCGATGCGGACCCGGGTCGTCAGATCCCCCTCGACGACCCTACGGACGAGCGCCGACAGCTGGGTCACCGGGCGGGTAATCTGACGGGCGATCAACAGCCCGGCGACCAGGGCGAGGACAGCGCCCGCCAGCGAGTGCAGGTAGAACTTGCGCCTCACGGCAGCCAGCTCAGCGAGGTAAACGCCCACGGGGTAGTCCACGTCGAGAACGGCGAAGACCCGGCCGCCCACGGCCCGGATCGGCGCAAACGCGGTGATCCACGTCCCCGACTGGTTCTGGTAGATGTCGGTGTGCGTGGCAATTCCCTCGCTGAACGCCCGACGGAGTGGCTCGAGCAAGGCGGGAGCCAAGGGGTACGGCTCTCCGGGGATCCCCGGTCCGCGGCTCGTCACCATGAAGCGCGCCTCGCGGCGGGTGGCATCGAAGCCCGTCAGCGTGTAGATGGGGGTTTCGATGCGGTTTTCGTCCTGAATGGCCTGAAGGGCGACGCGCAGGCGGCGGTAGGCATCGGACTCCTGGGACAGCGTAGCCTCGACCCGGGCGTGGAGCTGCGGATCCACGAGTAGCACGCCAGTCCGCGCGATATTCAGCAGGAGGGACCCGAGGGACTGACGCACCCACTGATCCTGGGCCCGATACTGGAGGAAGCCGCTGATGAAGACGGCCAGCGCCGTCAGGAGCAGAAAGCTCGCGCCCAGACGCCAACCGAGCCGCCGCCAGATCGGCAAGCGAGAAGTTTTCATCATGCTCCTCCTCATTCATCCACCTTCAGCTCAGATACGTCGCGCTCGAAGAAAAGCTCCACCGTCCAATCCAGCACCACCCGCAGGCGGGAGGCGAGCGTGGGGAGCTTGAGCATGTACACCGTCTTCCAGATCCACCACGCCGGGAAGCCCACGAGCTTCATGCCGCTGAGGTCGGCGACAGCGGTATGACGGCTGAGGGGCACCATCTCCCCCAGCACCTTGAACTTGAACGGTGGCCGCTCGCGTCCCGTCAGCTCCGCCTCCAACTGCCGAGCGAGCGCCCGGGCCTGGCGGAGGGCCACCTGGGCCGTGGCCACGTAGGGCTGCCCCGTGTGCGGATCGGTCTGGGCCGCGTTGTCTCCCAGCGCGTACACGTGCCGGACTCCCTGGACCTCGAAGAATTCATTGACGAGAAGGCGGCCATCTCGTGCCTTGGCGAGCGGCAGGTCGGCGACTACCGGGCTCACCCGGTTTCCCGCGGTCCAGATGACGCAGTGGCTCTCGATCAGCCGGCCGTCCTGCAACGCGAGGCCGTCGGCGGAGACCTTGGCGGCGCGGGTCGTCTCGAGCTCGATTCCTCGGCTCAGGAGCCGCTCCTTCGTGTACTGCGCCAGATTCGTCGCCGTCTGGGGGAGGATGGCGCTGCCGACGAGAACGAGGCGAATGCTGTCCGGCGGGATCGTCGGGTAGTGACGGAGGAGAATGCCCCGGGCCAGCTCTTCCAGGGCGGCCATCAGCTCCGTGCCCGCGTGCCCCGCCCCCACCACGACGAAGGTGAGCAAGCGCCGCCGCGTCCACGGGTCGTCGGTGAGGGCGGCCGCCTCGAAGAGGTCGATCACCCGGTTCCGGATCTTGACGGCGTCCCCGACGCCCTTGAACGTCAGCGCGTGCTCGGCGGCACCGGGCGCCATGGCCACGTTGGGCGCCGCCCCGAGCGCCAGCACCAGCTTGTCGTAGTGCACCTGCTGGCGCACCGGGGACCGGCTATGCCGCGCGATGAGCCGACGCCGCTCGAGGTCGACGGATTCCACCGACATCTCGCCGAACTCGATCCCCCAGGGGCCGCACAGGGGGCGGATCGGATAGAGCACGTGGCGGGTTTCCACCGCGCCGGTGGCGGCCTCGGCCAGCATGGGAGTGAAGAGAAAGAAGTTGTGCTCGCTGACCAGCGTCACCTGGACCGGCAGCACCCCGGCGCACCGCTTGGCCAGCTCCAGCGCGGTGTTGACACCGGCGAAGCCTCCTCCCAGGATCACGATGCGCGGAGCCAGCGAGGTGGACGGCCGGGCCAGCACGCGGCCTGCCGCCGGGAGTATCGTCATCTGAGGTTGGGTCTGCATCGCCGTTAGATACTCCAGAGCCGCCCGCACCCCCGGCAGGGATCGGGCGGGGTATCGGACTCGAAGGCCGTGCGGAATTGCTGGTACCGTTCTCCGTTCCAGATGTCGGAAAAACGCTGCTCGAAGGCGTTCCCCAGGATGGTCCCCGAATAATTTTTCGCCACCCAGGGCGAAATACAGCAGGGCAGCACGTTGCCGTTGGCCGTGACATAGCTGAGGGTCCACGGACGCTGGCAGCCCGACCACGGGCGCCGGTCCTCCGCCGTCCCCTTGAGGCTTTGAAGCGGCGTGGTCAGGCCTGATGCCTTCAAGGTCAGGCCCGAGGTCTCCGCCACCCGCTCAGCCTCCTCGATCAGGCGCTGTTCACGGTCCTGGAGCGAGTCGTGGAGCGATTGCTCCTCAACCGCCAACCCTTGGCCGTAAAAGACCAGGCGCTGGACATAGACCTCCGGGACCCCGATCTTCTGAGCCAGGCGGACAAATGCGGGCAACTCGTCCAGATTGGCCCTCATGGCGGTGAACCAGAGTGACACCCGGGGGGTCGATCGTTCCAAAGCCCGTTGAAGTCCCACGAGCGTTTGGACGTTGCCAACCACCCGATCGAATCGGTCCACCCCGCGGATTCTGAGGTAGGTCTCCGGCGTGGCGGCATCCATCGAGACCCGGAACTCATCGAGGCCGCTCTCGATCAGCTGGCGGGCCCGGGGCAGGGTGAGGGTGATCGCGTCGGAGTTGAAGAGGACAGTGGTCCCTCTCGCTTTCAGGTACGCGATCATGGCGAACAGCTCCCGGTTGAGGAGCGGCTCGCCGATCCCGTGGAGCACCACCCGGTCCAGGACGGGAAACTGATCCACGATCTTCTTGAGTTCCGCCAGCGTGAGGTCCTTGGGGGGCTCCACGGTGTTGAAGGTGCGGGCGCAGGTCTGGCACTTCGAGTCGCACCGATTGGTCGTCTCGAGGTAGAGGGACCGCGGCAGCGCGTCAACGATGGGAGGACGGTTCATGACGTTACCGAGCCGAAACGACGGTGGTGCAGGCGCTCCCCACCTTGGGGAGATCTCGCTCCTTCGCCCGCTCCCAGTCCAGCACGATTCTGTCGCCCTTCGCAAAAGGGCAGTACGGGTCCGACTCACCGAGACCACCGACCAGGGCGCGTCGGCCCGCGCAGCCGCCCCGACAGGGACAGCCCTCGCAGGCCGCCGGCAGCTCCCGGGCCTCGCTGAACTCGGGGGTGTGAACGATCGCGTCACCGAGGCTTTCGAGGTCGGCAACCGTCAGCCGGCTGTTCGGCCAGTAGGTGCAGGGAAGGATCCGGCCGTCCGGGGCAACGCGAATTGTCGAACGGCCACAGGCCGGCCCTGCCAACTCGGGGAGTTCCAGCA
>CAYRZF010000050.1:0-15380 GCA_964428805.1 uncultured bacterium
CGCTGATCGCCCTCACCCCTCCTCGCGGGTTCCCCGCAATGGGGGCCCGGTTCCTTGACGCTCCACGTTGTCGGGTGTTAGCATCAAGGTTCGCTTTATGGACTACAAGGCCACCCTGAATCTTCCGAAGACTGATTTTCCGATGAAGGCCTCCCTCACCCGGATGGAGCTCGAGATGCTCCGCCGCTGGGAGGCCATGGACATCTACGCCCGGCTCCGCCAGGCCTCGGCCGCCCGCCCGCTCTGGATCCTCCACGACGGCCCTCCCTACGCCAACGGCCACATCCACATGGGCACCGCGCTGAACAAGATCCTGAAGGACATCATCGTCAAGTCTCGCTCCATGCTCGGCGCCAACGCCGTCTTCGTCCCGGGGTGGGACTGCCACGGCCTGCCCATCGAGCACCAGGTGGACAAAGAGCTGGGGCTCGACAGGGCCACGGGCGATGTGCGCCGGGCCATGGATCCGCTGGAGAAGCGGCGCCGCTGTCGCGAGTACGCGCTCCGGTTTGTCGAGATCCAGCGCGAGGAATTCAAGCGCCTAGGCGTGTTTGGCGACTGGAAGAACCCGTATCTGACCATGGCGCCCGCCTACCAGGCAGTGATCGTTCGGGAGTTCGGGCGCTTCGTTGGCCGCGGCATCGTCTACAAGGGGCTCAAGCCGGTCCACTGGTGCATGCACTGCAAGACCGCCCTGGCCCAGGCCGAGGTGGAGTACGACGAGGAGACGGCGCCCTCGGTCTGGGTGAAGTTCCCCCTGAAGTCGGTGCCCGCCGAACTCGAGGCGAAGCTCGCGGGCCGCCGGGCGTTTGCCGTCATCTGGACGACGACCCCCTGGACGTTGCCGGCGAACCTCGCCGTCGCCGTTCACCCGACGCAGAGTTACGTCGCGATTGAACCGCTTGAAGCGGCGGGGGAAGTTTACGTCGTTGCGGAGGCTCTGAAGGACGATTTCTTGCGGCTATTCGGGTCTCACACGGCGCGCGAAGTCGCGTCACTCCCCGGCTCGGCCCTGAAGGGTCACACGTTCCGGCATCCGTGGATCGACCGCGAGGGGCCGATCGCCACCGCCGAGTTCGTGGCGATTAACCAGGGCACCGGCCTTGTGCACATTGCGCCGGGCCACGGCGAGGAGGACTACGAGCTGGGGAAGCAGCTCGGCCTCCGGACCTACAACCCCGTGGACGATGACGGGAAGTTCAGCGCTGAGGTCGCGCACTTCGCGGGGATGACGGTGTGGGAGGCCAACCCGAAGATCATCGCGCACCTCCGCGCCGCCGGCATGCTGGTCGCGGAGCGTCCCCTGACCCATACCTATCCCCACTGCTGGCGCTGCAAAAACCCGACCCTCTTTCGCGCCACGGAGCAGTGGTTCATCTCGATGGATCAGGATGGGCTCCGTCGGCGCGCCCTTGAGGCGATTCGGCAGCACGTCCGCTGGATCCCGGCCTGGGGGCAGGAGCGGATCGCCAACATGGTGGCAACGCGCCCAGACTGGTGCGTCTCCCGCCAGCGCGTGTGGGGGGTCCCCATCGTCGCGTTCTACTGCCGCGGGTGCGAGGCGTTCTTGCTGGAGGAGCGCCTCATCGAGCATGTGGCGGCCCGGATGCGGGAGGGCGAGGGGGCAGATCTCTGGTATCGGCGTGAGGCCGGGGAACTGCTGCCGCCGGGCAGCCGCTGTCCCCGTTGCGGCGGGAGCGAGTTCAGGAAGGAGACGGACATCCTGGATGTGTGGTTCGATTCCGGGTGCAGTCACGCGGCAGTGCTCGAAGTCCGACCCGAACTCGCCTGGCCCGCCGAGATGTACCTGGAGGGCTCGGACCAGCACCGCGGCTGGTTTCACTCCTCGCTCCTCGAGGCGGTGGGGACGCGGGGCGCCGCGCCCTACCGCCAGGTGCTCACCCACGGCTTCCTCGTGGACGGCGAGGGACGCAAGATGTCCAAGTCGCTGGGGAACGTCATCGCGCCGCAGGACGTGATCCCGAAGCACGGGGCAGAAATCCTCCGGCTGTGGGTGGCGGCGGAGGATTACACCGAGGACATCCGGGTGCCCGAGCCCGAGATCATGGGGCAGCTCACGGAGGCGTACCGGCGCATCCGGAACACCTGCCGGTTCCTCCTCGGCAATCTCAACGATTTCGACCCAGCCCGAGACTCGATCCCGTACGCGAGGCTCGACGAGGTGGATCGTTGGGCGCTCGGGCGCCTCGGTCGGCTGATCGCCCGTGTCCGGAAGGCGTACGACGATTACCAGTTTCACACCGTCTTTCACTCGCTCCACAACTTCTGCGCGGTGGACCTCTCCGCGCTCTACCTCGATATCCTCAAGGACCGCCTTTACACCTCTGCCTCGGCGGACCCTGCCCGCCGAGCCGCTCAGACGGTGTGCTATGAGATCCTCCAGGCACTGACTCAGCTGATGGCGCCGATCCTCACGTTCACAGCCGAGGAGGTCTGGGGGTACCTTCCCGGGCCCAGCAAGGCCGAGAGCGTCCATCTCGTCCTCTTCCCCGAGGCTCGGACCGAATGGCTGAACGAGAAGCTGGAGCGCGACTGGGAGCGGCTCCTCGAGGTGCGCCGCGAGGTGGCGAAGCGACTCGAAGCCGCGAGGGTCGGCAGGGCTGTAAAGGAGGCTCCGAGCATCGGGAGCGGTCTCGAGGCGACGGTGTGGATCACCGCCGCTCCTGAGGATCTGCCCGAGCTTCTCCGTAGAAAGCGCGACCTTCTGCCGACGTTGTTCATCGTGTCGCAGGTCAGGCTGTTCGAGCAGCCGCCTGTCGCCTCCTTGCTTCCGCCGAGCGAGAGCACCGAGATTCCCGGCCTTGTGATTGCCATCGACCACGCCCCCGGGAAAAAGTGCGTACGCTGCTGGAAGTACAGCGAGCGGGTGGGGGAGGATCCCGAGCATCCGGCGCTCTGCGAGCGCTGCGCCCCCGTCGTTCGCGCTCTGGGATGAGACGCACGCTCGCGGTGGGGGCGGCCGTCCTGGTGCTCGACCAGGCGACCAAGCTGCTGGCGTTGGCTCGGCTTTCCCCCGGCCATCCCGTGTCGGTAGTGGACGGCGTCCTGGCACTCACCCTGGTGCTGAACCCCGGCCTCGCCTTCGGCATACTCGGCGCCGTCCCGCCGGGCTGGCGCTGGGTCGTCGCCCTCCTGTCGGTGGTCGCCCTCTGCGCGCTCGGTTTCCTCGCGATCCAACTCCTGCCCGGAGGCGGCTGGCCCGCGGCGTTCGCTCTGGGGCTCATCTTCGGCGGCGCCCTGGGCAACCTCATCGACCGCTGGCGGTTCGGTGCCGTGGTGGACTTCATCGACGTGTACTGGCGGGCCTATCACTGGCCCGCCTTCAACGTGGCCGACTCGGCGATCAGCGTCGGGGTTGCGCTCCTGGCCCTCCGGCTCCTCACCCGGCAGGCGCCTCACCCAGCCTGATTCGCGTGTCCCGCCTCGAGAGGTTTTCAGTCGAGCCCGGCGCGGCGGGGCGCCGCCTCGATCTGTGGCTGGCGGGGAAGTTGCCCGATCTCTCGCGGACGCGTCTCAGGGCGCTCGTGGAGGAGGGGCGTGTGAGCGTGGACGGCCGGGCGGTGAAGCCGTCGGTCCGGCTCAAGGCCGGTCAAGAGGTTGTGGTCACCGTGCCTCCGGCGCCCGCCGAAACGCTTGGCGCCGAGCCGATCCCCCTCCGAGTGATCTACGAGGATGCCGACGTCCTGGTCGTGGACAAGCCCGCCCGGATGGTCGTCCACCCGGGCGCCGGGCAGAAGAGCGGCACTCTCGCCAATGCGCTCTTGGCCCATGCGCCGTCCACCGGAGGGGTGGGCGGGCCGCGGCGGCCCGGCATCGTCCATCGCCTTGACAAGGGGACGTCGGGACTCCTCGTCGTCGCCAAAAGCGCGCGGGCGTACTCAGGCCTGACCGCCGAGCTCGCGGCCCGAAAGGTTCTCCGGCGCTATCTGGTGCTCGCCCACGGCCTTGTCCAGCGGGCGGCAGGGACCATTGATGCGCCCGTCGGCCGCCACCCACATCAGCGGACCCGGATGGCGGTTCTGCCTCCCGGCCGTGGCAAGCGCGCCGTCACGCGCTTCAGGGTCCTGGAGCGGTTCAAAGGGTACACGTACCTCGAAGCTCAGCTCGAGACCGGCCGCACGCATCAGATTCGCGTCCACCTGACTTCTATCGGGCATCCACTGGTGGGGGACTCCACCTACCGACGGCGGGGCACGCCGCAGATCACCGACCCCGCTCTGGCGGGGCTCATCGAAGGGCTGGACGGGATCGCGCTTCACGCCGCAGTGCTCGCGTTCACTCATCCGGTGACTGGGCAGCGCTTGGAGTTCAGCATCCCCCCGCCCGAGAGGATGGAGCGCCTGCTGGCCCATCTGCGGGGAGCTTTGGCCCCCTCACCCCACCCTCCCCCCCCGAGGGGGAGAGGACCCAGGGGGCGGTGAACAACGTGATATTATTGGGGGCACAATGGCTGTCGGTCTGACCTTGGTCGTTCTGGCTGCGGGCGAAGGGAAGCGCATGCGCTCGCGCCACCCCAAGGCGCTTCACCTCCTCGGCGGGCGCCCCCTCGTGGCGTATCCGGTGACCCTCGCCCGGCGTCTGGGCGGGAGGCTCGTGGTCGTGGTGGGGCGGGGCAGCGAGGAGGTCCGGCGCGCGGTGGGCGACGCCCCCGACCTACACTTCGTCGAGCAGAAGGACCGGCTCGGGACCGGCCACGCGCTCAAGGAGGCCCGGAGCGCCTGCGGCAACGGTTCGGGGACAGTGGTGGTCCTCCCGGCGGACACGCCGCTCCTCTCCGAGGCGACGCTCAAACGGCTCGTGGATCGGCACCGGACCAGCGGCGCGGCAGCGACGCTCCTGACCGCGGTCGTGGACGACGCGGCCGGTTACGGCCGCATCGTGCGCAAGGCGGGCCGGGTGACAGCCATCGTCGAGGACCGCGACGCCTCTGCCCGGCAGAGGCAGATCCGGGAGATCAACACGAGCATCTATGCCTTCGACGCTCGCCGCCTCTGGCCGGCCCTCGACCAGGTGCGCCCGGACAATAGCCAGGGAGAGTACTACCTCACCGACATCATCGCCATTCTCAGGCGCGAGGGCCGACCGATCGAGGCGCTCGTGACCGACGACCCTCAGGAATGCCTGGGAATCAACGACCGGAAGCAGCTCGCTCGCGTGGGAGCCCTGCTCCGCGCACGGACGTTGGAGCGGCTCATGGTCGAGGGGGTCACCATTCTGGATCCTGCCACGACCTACGTTGATGACACGGCCAGTGTGGGGCCCGACAGCGTGCTCGCGCCGGGGGTCGTTCTGGAGGGCGCGACAACGATTGGCGCCGAGTGCACGATCGGTCTCGGCTCCCACATCGCCGACAGCCGGCTGGGCGATCGGGTGACGCTCAAGCCATATTGCGTCCTGACGCAAGCGATCGTTGAGGACGACGCCATGCTCGGCCCCTTCTGTCACCTCCGCCCTCTGTCTCATGTGGGGGTGCGGGCGAAGATCGGCAACTTCGTCGAGCTGAAAAAGTCCCGGATCGGCCGCGGCTCCAAGGTCCCGCACCTCTCCTACGTGGGGGACGCGATCGTGGCGGAGGACGTGAACATCGGCGCCGGGACGATCACGTGCAACTACGACGGGGTGGCCAAGCACGAGACCCGCATCGGCAAGGGGGCGTTCGTCGGAACCAACTCGAGCCTGGTGGCCCCCATCACGATCGGCGAAGGGGCCTACGTGGCCGCCGGCTCCACGGTTACCGAGGATGTCCCCCCCGGGGCTCTGGCCCTGGGCCGGAGCAAGCAGGTGAACAAAGAGGGTTGGGCCGCCCGACGCAAGGAGTCGAAGAGCACGGGTCACGAGTAATGTGCGGGATCGTCGGCTACATCGGGGAGCGAGGGGCCGTCGGGATCATCCTGGAAGGGCTCAAGCGGCTCGAGTATCGAGGCTATGATTCCGCGGGCGTGGCCGTCCTGGGGGCGGACGGGCTTCAGGTGAGGCGGAGCGCCGGGCGCATCAAGCACCTCGAGGCAATCCTGAGGGAGCAACCGGTGAAGGGGAGCGTGGGGCTCGGGCACACGCGCTGGGCCACCCACGGCCGCCCCTCCGAGGAGAACGCCCATCCGCACACCGACTGCACCGGCTCGCTTGTGGTCGTGCACAACGGGATCCTCGAGAACTACCTCCCGATCAAGGAGCAGCTTGCCGCCGAGGGGCATACCTTCAAGTCCGAAACCGACACCGAGGTCCTGGCGCACCTGATCGAGCGTCACCTGAAGGACGTTCCGCGCTTGGAGGGTGCGGTCAAGCGCGCTCTCCGGGAACTGCGCGGCTCATACGCGATCGGGGTCGTTTCAGTCTCGGCGCCGGACCGCCTCGTGGTCGCCAAGCACGGGGCGGGCGCGGTGGTCGTGGGCCTGGGTGAGGGAGAAACGTTCGTCGCCTCCGACATTCCTGCGCTCCTCCCCCACACGCGGGACGTGGTCGTGCTGGAGGACGAAGAGGTCGCCGTGGTGCGGCGCGACGGGGTCGAGCTTTCCACCCTGGACGACCAGCCGGTCCAGCGGGAGCCGACCCGGATCCTCTGGGATCCGATCCTCGCGGAGAAGGGCGGGTACCGCCACTTCATGCTCAAGGAGATCTACGAGCAGCCGCGCGCGGTGACGGATACCTTTCGCGGCCGGATCGTTCCGGAAAGCGGCAACGCCATCCTCCCCGACGTCAACCTGGACCCGGCCGCGGTGCGGGAGATCCGGCGGATCGTGCTCATCGCCTGCGGCACCTCCTACCACGCGGCCATCGTGGGGCGGTTCATGCTCGAGCGCCTCGCGGGGATCCCGTGCGAGGTGGACCTGGGCTCCGAGTTCCGGTATCGCGATGCAGTGGTTGGCCCCGAAACCCTGGTGGTGGCGCTGTCGCAGTCGGGAGAAACTGCCGACACCCTCGGCGCCGTGAAGGCGGCGCGGGCCAAAGGGACGCCGCTCCTGGCCATCACGAACGTCGTGGGCTCGGCGCTCTCGCGCGAGGCCACCGGGGTGCTGTACACGCATGCGGGCCCCGAGATCGGCGTGGCTTCGAGCAAGACCTTCACCGCCACCATGACCGCCTGCTACCTGCTGGCGCTCTACCTCGGGCGTCAGCGGGGCGCGCTTACCGCGGAAGAAGGGCGGAAGCGCATGCAGGACCTCCTCGAGATCCCGCGCCTCATGGAGGTCACCCTGGACCTGGACGCGCAGGTGGCCGAGCTGGCCCGCCAACTCTTCCACTACCGGAACTTCCTCTATCTCGGGCGCGGCATCCACTACCCGATCGCTCTCGAGGGCGCGCTCAAGCTGAAGGAACTCTCGTATATCCATGCCGAAGGCTACGCGGCCGGGGAGATGAAGCACGGCCCCATCGCGCTGATCGACGAGGGGATGCCCGTGGTGGCCCTGGCGCCCCGCGACGGGACCTATGACCGGATGCTCGGGAACATCGAGGAGGTGCGGGCGCGGGATGGCAAGGTCATTGCCGTCGCGCACGCGGGAGACCGCGAGATCGCCGCCAAGGCGGATCACGTGATCAGCGTCCCTTCCACGGTGGACCTCCTGTCGCCGATTTTGATGGTTGTTCCGCTCCAGCTCCTGGCGTATCATGTAGCAGTCCGCCGCGGCTGCGACGTGGACCAGCCGCGCAACCTGGCCAAGAGCGTGACGGTGGAGTAGGAGGCCGTAATGAGGGTTTTGACGCTTGGTGTGTTCCTGCTGCTCCTCCTCCCGGTGACAGTCTTCGCCCAGGGGAACCCTAGCAACCCGGCTGATTTCACCCGGAACCCGTACCCGACCATGCCGTGGTCGGGGATCACCAATCCGAACATGGGCACCCAGGGCAACGCGGTTAGGTACATCCAGGTGCCGCCCCAGCAAGTGGTAGTTCCGGTGTACGTGCCGGGGCCGGGGAGCCTTTCCGGAGGATATGACCCGCAGGTCGTGGAGATTCCCGGATACGTTGTCACGGAGACCACGACGGGGTACCTCTATCCCGAGCGCTGGAGCCTCGAGCAGGTGACCTACGGCGTCTATCAGTGGCGGGTCTTCCCTCAGGCGTTCACGCGCAAGTAGCCAGTTCGCTCGTTTCCGCTGTGGTATCGTAGAATCCCATGCTGTCCGCCCGTCTGCCTGTCGATCTGTTCCTGTGCGACCTCAATCCACCGCAGCGGGAAGCCGTGACCCACACCGAGGGGCCGCTGCTGGTGCTGGCAGGAGCGGGGAGCGGGAAGACCCGCGTCATCGCTCACCGCATCGCCTATCTGCTCGGGGTCAGGGGAATCGATCCGCGGAACGTCCTCGCCGTCACGTTCACCAACAAGGCCGCGGAGGAGATGCTGCGGCGGGTGCAGGACCTCTTGCTTCCTGTCGGAATCCGTCCACCGCTCATCTCCACCTTCCACTCGGCCTGTGTCAGGATCCTCCGCCAGCACGTCCGGCACTTGGGCGTCTCGCCCCATTTTGTCATCTACGACGAGGACGACCGGCTGAGCCTCGTGAAGGAGTGCCTGCGCGAGGAGGAGGTGGACGAGCGGGCCCTGCCGCCGCCGGCCGTGGTCCGCCGGATCAGCCACGCGAAGAACCAGATGCTTTCCCCCGATGAGGTGGAGCGACTGGCGCGGGGCCCGCGCGAGGACCGGATCGCGGCGGTGTACCGCCGCTACCAGGAGCGGCTGGCCCAGTCAGGAGCCCTGGACTTCGATGACCTCCTCCTGCTGACGGTGCGCCTCTGGGAGAAGGTCCCGGAGGTCCTTGCCTGGTATCGGGGGCTCTGGAAGTACGTCCTCGTGGATGAGTACCAGGACACGAACCGCGCCCAGTACCGGATCATTCAGCTCCTGACCCAGGAGCACCGGAACCTCTGTGTGGTGGGCGATGACGACCAGTCCATCTACCGCTTCCGGGGCGCCACGCTCCGGAACATCCTGGATTTCGAGGGTGACTTTGAGGGCACCCGCGTGATCCGCCTCGAGCAGAACTACCGCTCCACGAAGCGAATCCTTACCATCGCCTCCACGGTCATCGCCAATAACGCCGGGCGCAAGGGCAAGACCCTCTGGACCGAAAACGCCGACGGGGAGCAGGCTCGCGTGTACCGCGCCTGGGACGAGCACGAGGAGGCGGCGTTCGTCGGCGCGACGGTCGGGCGCCTCCGGGCCGAGGGCGTGAATCCGAGCGAGGTGGCGGTCTTCTACCGGACCAACGCCCAGTCGCGGGTCCTGGAGGATGCGTTCCGGCGGAACACGATCCCGTACGTGATTGTCGGGGGTGTCCGGTTCTACGAGCGGCGGGAGATCAAGGATGTCCTCGTGTATCTGCGCCTGACGATCAACCCGGCTGACGACGTCGCCTTCAAGCGGGCGATCGTTGCGCCCTCCCGCGGAATCGGCCGGGCCACGCTGGCTCGACTCGAGGAGGTGGCCCGGCGGGAGAAGGTGTCGCTGCTCGAGGCGTGCGGTCGGCTTGGCGACGCGGTCGCTGCCAAGCCGCGACGGACCCTGGAGGAGTTCGCCGCCGTGATCGCGGATCTGCGGGAGCTTAAGGCCCGACTCCCGCTTCCCGCGCTGACCGACGAGGTGCTGAGCCGCTCCGGCTACCGGGAGGCGCTTCGAGGGGAGCGGACGGCGGAGGCCGAGGGGCGTCTCGAAAACCTCGAAGAGCTGGTTTCCGCCGCGGAAGAATTCCACCACTCCCGCGAGTCCGCCACGCTGGAGGAATTCCTCGACACGGTGGCGCTCCTTTCCGACGTGGACGAGTGGAGCGCCGAGCGGGGTGGCGTCACCCTCATGACGCTTCATTCCGCCAAGGGGCTCGAGTTCCCCGTGGTCTTCATCACGGGGATGGAGGAGGGCGTCTTTCCACACGTCCGGTCGATGGAGGACACCGAGGAGCTGGAGGAAGAGCGCCGGCTCTGCTACGTGGGGCTCACGCGGGCGAAGCGGCAGCTCTATCTGTCCTACGCGCTCCACCGCCGGCTTCACGGGTACGGCCTCGGCGAGCCGTCGCGCTTTCTCCTGGAGATCCCCGAGGACGAGCTCACGCTGATGAATCAGGCGGCCGGCACTCCCCCTCACCTTCATCCTCTCCCCCTGGGGGGAGAGGGTAGGGTGAGGGGGAGAGGAGAAGAGGTGAGGGGCAATGACGCGGGCGAGGATCTGCCCTACCGGGTTGGGGCCAGGCTCCGCCACGCGCGCTGGGGCGAGGGGCTCCTGGTCGGGATTGAGCGCCAGGGCGAGGATGTGATTGTGACCGTGCATTTCGCCAGCGTCGGCCGCAAGCGCCTGTCGCTCGCGTATGCCCACCTCGAGGAAATCTAACCACGGCGGGACGGGAGATTAGGGAGCTCGGTGGTGCCGGTAGCGATGCTTTGGAAGCGGCTTCGGCGGTGGCTCTTGATCGCGCTCTGGCTCAGGGATAAACGGAGAAGGTAGGCGATGGCCGAGCCCAAGATCACACTCGCTGAGGTGGAGCATGTCGCCAGGCTCGCCCGGCTTGAGCTCTCCGACCCCGAGAAGGAGCGGATGCGCTCGCAGCTCGACGCCATCCTCACCTACATCGACAAGCTCCGACAGCTCAACACCGACAACGTCGAGCCGACCTCCCACGCGATCCCGATGGTGAACGTGATGCGCGAGGACGAGGTCCGGCCGTGCTGGCCGACCGGGGACATGCTCGCCAACGCGCCGGAGCGCGAGGGCGACTTCGTCCGCGTTCCCAGGATCATCGAGGAGTAGCCATGCCGACGGTCGGGGAGCTGGCGGCTCGGTACCGGAGCGGCGAGACGACGCCGTCCGAGGTGGTCCAAACGTATCTCCGCCGGATCGAGGTGCTGGACCCCAAGATGCGCGCCTACCTGACGGTGACACGGGAGTCGGCGCTGGCGCAGGCGGCAGCCGCGGACAAGCGCTTCCAGGCGGGCAAGCCTTTGGGCCCTCTCGACGGCATCCCGCTGGCCATCAAGGACGTGATCTGCACGAAGGGCGTGCGGACCACGTGCGCCTCGAAGATCCTGGAACCCTTCGTCCCGCCCTACGACGCCACGGTGATGATGCGGCTCAATGCTGCCGGCGCGATCATGCTTGGCAAGACCAACATGGATGAGTTTGCCATGGGCTCGTCCACCGAGAACTCGGCGTTCTTTCCGACGCGTAATCCCTGGGACCTCACCCGCGTCCCCGGCGGCTCCTCGGGTGGTTCCGCCGCCGCGGTGGCCGCCGACCTGGCGGCCGGCGCCCTCGGCAGCGATACGGGCGGCTCGATTCGTCAGCCGGCCGCGTTCTGCGGCACGGTGGGGGTGAAACCCACCTACGGCCGGGTCTCCCGGTACGGGCTGGTGGCGTTCGCGTCCTCGCTGGACCAGATCGGTCCGTTCGCCCGGGACGTGCGCGGCGCGGCGCTGCTGCTCCGGGCCATCGCCGGCCACGATCCTCTCGACTCCACGTCCACCGACGTCCCGGTGCCCGACTACGTGGCGGCGCTCGGGCAGGGGATCGAGGGGCTCCGCGTCGGGATCCCGGGCGAGTACTTCATCGAGGGCATGGATCCCGAGGTCGAGAAGGCGGTCTGGGACGCCATCGAAGTGCTGAAGGGTCTCGGAGCGAAAACAGAGAAGGTCTCGCTCCCCCACACCGCCTATGCCCTGGCGGCGTATTACCTGATCGCGCCCGCCGAGGCCTCCTCCAATCTGGCGCGCTACGACGGCGTCAAGTACGGCTACCGCGCCGTCGGGGGCAAGGACCTGATCCAGATGTACGGGCGCACGCGGGCGGAGGGATTCGGCCCGGAGGTGAAGCGCCGGATCATGCTGGGGACCTACGCCCTCAGCGCCGGGTACTACGAAGCCTACTACGGCAAGGCCCAGCGGGTCCGGACGCTGGTCCGGCGGGACTTCCAGCAGGCCTTCGAACGGGTGGACGTCCTCGTCTGCCCGACCGCGCCCAACGTCGCCTTCAAGCTCGGCGAGAAGAAGGACCCGCTCCAGATGTACCTTTGCGACATCTTCACGATCCCGGTCAACCTGGCCGGGCTCCCCGGCCTCTCGCTGTCGGGCGGTTTCACGCTGAGCGGGCTCCCCATCGGGCTCCAGTTGATCGGCAAACCGTTTGATGAGACGACACTCCTGCGCGTGGCGTACGCCTACGAGCAGGTCACCCCCTGGCGCTCGCGCGCCCCCGCCCTGGGATGACGGCGCCGACCGACTACGAGGTGATCATCGGGCTGGAGGTGCACGCCCAGCTCCTGACCCGGTCGAAGATGTTCTGCGGCTGCCCCACGGCTTTCGGCGGGGCGCCCAACTCCCAGACCTGCCCGGTCTGCCAGGGGATGCCGGGCGTCCTGCCGGTCATCAACCGGCGGGCGATCGAATTCGCGATCAGGACGGCGCTGGCGCTCCACTGCACGATCAACGCCGGCTGCCGCTTCGCCCGCAAGCACTATTTTTATCCGGACATGCCGAAGAACTACCAGATCAGCCAGTACGAGGAGCCGCTGTCGGTCGAAGGCCGGCTCGAGGTGGGCACCAACGGCGCGACCAGGCGGATCGGCATCCAGCGCCTGCACATGGAGGAGGATGTGGGGAAACTGATCCACGAGGGGACGCTGGAAACCGCGCGGGCCAGCCTGGTGGACTTCAACCGCTCGGGGGTGCCGCTGATGGAGATCGTCTCGAAGCCGGACGTGCGCTCCCCCGAGGAAGCCGCGGCGTACTTGAAAGCTCTCCGCGCCATCCTGATCTACCTGGGCGTGTGCGACGGCAACATGGAGGAGGGCTCGCTTCGCTGCGACGCCAACATCTCCCTCCGCCCCAGGGGCGCGACGCAGTACGGGGTGAAGGTCGAGATCAAGAACATGAACTCCTTCAAGAACGTCCAGCACGCCCTGGAGTTTGAAGCGCGCCGCCAGGCCAAGGCCCTCGCTGCGGGGGAGCGCGTCGTCCAGGAGACGCGGCTCTGGGAGGCGGACAAGGGCTACACGCTGTCGATGCGCTCGAAGGAGTACGCCCACGACTACCGCTACTTCCCCGAGCCGGACCTGGTGCCGCTCCGGGTGGAGCGGCGCTGGGTGGATCAGCTCCGGACGACGCTCCCCGAGCTGCCCGTCGAGCGCCGGCAGCGCTTCGTCTCCCGGTACGGGCTGCCGACCTACGACGCCGACCTTCTCACCCAGAGCCGCGCCCTGGCGGATTATTACGAGGCGGTGGTGCGCGAGCATCCCAAGCCCAAGGTCGTCTCCAACTGGGTGATGTCTGAGCTCCTTCGGGAATTGCCCGGGGATGACGAGGCTGCCATCTCGAAGTGTCCGATCCCGCCGCGGAATCTGGCCGGGCTCCTGGCCCTGATCGAGGACGGGACCATCAGCGGGAAGCTCGCCAAAGAGGTTTTCGAGAAGATGTACCGTTCGGGCGAGGACGCGCTTGCCATTGTGCGGCGCGAGGGGCTCGTCCAGGTGGCCGACGCCGGCACCCTCGGGGCCGTCGTGGACCAGGTCCTCGCGGCCAACCTCGCAGCCGTGGAGGACTGGAAGAAGGGCAAGAAGCAGAGTCTCGGTTTCCTGGTTGGCCAGGTGATGAAGGCCACCCAGGGCAAGGCCAACCCCGCCCTCGTCAACCAGCTCCTCCTGGAGCGGCTCCCCAAACAGTAGGAATCGGAAGGGGCGGGTACCCGCGTCGGAGGCGTGGGTGAGCCCCCTCCGAGCCTGGCGACAATCCTTGGCGTCCCCTGCCCTGCGTCATATAATGGCGTAAACGTTAGATGATTCATCTCGACGGCGTGTCGAAAGAGTACCGGGTGGGGCCGGTGAAGGTTACGGCTCTCTCCGATGTCTCGTTCCGTATAGACAAGGGCGAGTTCACGGTCCTGGCGGGGCCGAGCGGCTCAGGGAAAACCACGCTCCTTCGGCTCATCTACCGGGACGAGGTGCCCACGGAAGGGGAGATCCGGGTTGCCGGCTACAAGGTCACGGGCCTCCGCCGCTCGCAGGTCCCTCAGCTCCGACGGGCCATCGGGGTCGTCTTCCAGGACGCCAAGCTCCTCCCCGGCCGCACCGTGTACGAAAACGTGGCCTTCATCCTCCGGGTGCTCGGGGCTCCCAGGAGGGAAATCGCGCCCCGGGTGATTCAGGCCCTCAAGGCGGTGGGGCTCTCCGCAAAGACGCAGGCGCTGCCGGCGCAGCTTTCGCTGGGCGAGCGGCAACGGGTGGCGTTGGCCCGGGCGCTGGTCAAGGAGCCGGCCCTGCTGCTGGCGGACGAGCCCACGGGAAATCTGGATGAGGCGATTTCGGAGGAGATCCTGGATCTCTTGAGGGAGATCTGGAGCCGCGGCACCACGATTCTCCTGGCGACTCACCGGGCGACGTTAGCGGACCAGTTGAAACGGCGGACTCTCGTCCTGGACGGCGGGCGGTTGCTGAAGGACGAGGACTGAGCGTGCTCCCCTTCCTGATCGGCGAGGCCTTTCGCAATCTGAAGCGGGGCGGGCGGGTGGCCGTGAGCGCGATCCTCCTGATCACGCTGTCGCTGGCCGCCCTCGGCGCGTTCTGGGTGCTCTCGCTGAACATCGGCCGGGCGGTGGCGCAGTGGCGCGACCGCCTCCGCGTCGTGGTGTATCTTCGCGAGGAGCCGCCCGCCGACTCGGTGGACGGCCTGCTCAGAAAGTTCGAAGCCGTCGGCGGGATCCAGCGCCTGCGCTACGTCTCCAAGGCCGAGGCGCTCCGGACCCTGAAACGGCAGCTCGGCGGCCAGGCAAGCGAGGTGGAGCAGTTGCCGACTAATCCGCTGCCGCCCTCGGTTGAGGTCACGCCGACGCCCGAAGCATCCACTCCCGAGGGAACGCGGGAGTTGATTCAGCGGCTCTCGGCCCTCGCCGAGGTGGAGGAAGTGCAGGGGGGAACCGAGTGGGTGGAGTGGCTGGCTCAGTTGCAGGGGCTATTGCAGGTGATCGGCCTCGCGGTGGGCGCCGTCCTGGCCCTCGCGGCGATCCTGACGGTGACAACGGCGACGACGCTCGTGCTTCACGCGCGGCGCGAGGAGATGGAAATCATGCGGCTGGTGGGGGCCTCCGAGATGGTGATCCGCCTGCCGCTGTTTCTGCAAGGGCTGGCCCAGGGGCTGGTGGGCGCCGCCGTGGCGGTGGGGGGTCTGTTCCTCGCTTATCGCTTTGCGCTGCCGACGCTGGAGCCGCTGCTCGCCGTGACGCTGGGGCTGCCCCGGGCCGCGTTCTTCTCGCCGACCGAGATCGTGCTGCTCTTGAGCGGCGGCGCCCTCCTGGGGGCCTTGGGGGGCCTGATGGCCAAAGGCGGTCGCCCGGCATGATGGCGTGGCGGATCGCTCTCGGCCTCCTCGCGGTAGGGCTGCTCGCCTCC
>CAYRZF010000051.1:0-12459 GCA_964428805.1 uncultured bacterium
GGGCGAGGATTTACCGGACTGACCGTGACGGGGCCGTCGTCGTGGAGACCGACGGGCTCGAACTCCGCGTCACCCGCTGGGCGACGCGGACGACGGACACTCTTCGACTGGACTCGGACCCCTAAGCTCGCTGGTTCGTCCCGACAGCCCCGGCAAGGCTCCCTCTGCAGCCCGCTCGTGCCGGGGCGAGAGCCGAGCAGCCCAAGGCCCGAGAGAGGAGCCGACCGGAGCGTATGCGGTTGTACGTGAGGATCGGCGACGACCGAGAACGACGGGATGCGACGGCTATCGACCCGGCACTAAGTTTCGAGGGAGCGCTCGTACTGAGCGCGCAGCCGCTCCAGCTCCTCCGGGTCCAGTTGCAACCCCAGCCGGAGGCCCATCTCGCCCAGGATCGTCTTGATCTCGTTCAGCGATTTCTTGCCGAAGTTCTTGGTCTTCAGGAGCTCGGGCTCAGTCCTCTGGACCAGGTCCGCGATGGTGCGGATGTTGGCGGTCTTGAGGCAGTTGGAGGCGCGAACCGACAGCTCCAGCTCATCCACGCTCCGAAAAAGATTCTCGTTGAGCTCAGGGCGCGGGACGACCTCCTGCTCCACCTCCTCCTCCACCGGCAAACCGTGGGGGAAGTCGATCAGGAGCTCGAAATGGTCCTCCAGGATCCTCGAGGCCTCGGCCACCGCGGTCTCCGGGGCGACGCTCCCGTTGGTCCAGACCTCCAGGATCAACCGCTCCTGCCCCACCGGCGCCCCCTTGATCGGCTCCACGTGGAAGTTCACCCGCTCGACCGAAGAGAAGTCCGCGTCCATGAGAATCGCGTTGATGGGGAGCGCCTCCGGCTCTCGCTTCTCGGCCGGGACGTAGCCCCGTCCCCGCTCGATGCAGACTTCCATCTCCAGGACGCCATCCTTGTCCAGGGTGGCGAGCGGGATGTCGGGGGTCAGGATCTCCACGTCGGCATCGGGCTCCAGGTCCCCCGACTTGAGGAGCTTAGGCCCCTGGGCCTTGAAGCGGAGGATCTTGGGGCGGTTGACGTGGAGCGCGAAGACCACTTTCCGGAGGTTCATGAGGATGTCGAGGGTGTCCTCCGTCACCCCCGGCAGATAGGAGAACTCGTGGAGGACGCCCTCGATCTTGACCCAGGTCGGCGCAGCCCCGTGGATCGAGGAGAGGAGCACCCGGCGGAAGGCGTTGCCCGCGGTAAGGGCGAAGCCGGGCTCAAAGGGCTCCAGGGCGAGCCGCCCGTAGACGCGCTCCCGGACTTGCCACTCGTGGCGGGTGGGGAGCTGAAGTTCCAGCATATGATCCCTCCAGTAAGCAATGAGGGGGCGAAGCCCCGAGGGCCCATTATAACCAATCCAGAAGGGCAAACAATGTGAATGGTTGACTTCGAGGTCAACTCCCTATAAAATAAAACAAATTATGATGGAACGGCCGCGCCTCCTCAAGATTTGGGCGGATCCGAACCAGGGGCCGGGCCTCAGGGGAAAGACCATCCTGGGCGCCGGTGTCCTGGCCGGGATCCTTTTCCTGGCCCTCCAGGGCTGGTGGGTCCTCGTGCCGGCCCCGGCTGTGCGATCCGGTCCCCAGGTGGTAGAGATCCCCCCGCACCTGGGCGCCTTCCAGGTGGCGCACGAGCTGGAGCGGGCGGGAGTGATCCGGAGCCCGCTGGGCTTTGTCCTGGTGAGCGCGCTGCGCGGAAGCGCTAGGAGCCTGAAGCCAGGGGAGTACGAGATCCCCCAAAACGCCACCACCCTTTTCATCCTCTCTCTCCTCGAGGCCGGCAAGGTCCGCAAGCACCTGGTCGTCTTCTCCGAGGGGGGCACGGTGCAGGAGCTGGGGCGCCTGCTCGAGGCCGAGCAGCTGGCGAGCGCCAAGGAGGTGCTGCGGCTTGCCAGGGACCCGAACTTCCTCCGCTCGCTCGGCCTTGAGGCGGAGAGCCTCGAGGGGTACCTCTTCCCGGATACCTACCAGTTCATCAAGGGGATGACCACCGAGGAAATGCTTGTCCGGATGGCCCAACGCCTCCGAGAGCAGGTGACTCCCGAGGTCCTGGCCCGGGCCGAGGCCATGGGTCTGACCCTGCACCAGCTCCTGACGCTGGCCTCGATCATCGAGAAGGAAGCGGTCGCTCCCCAGGAGCTTCGGCTCATCTCAGCCGTCTTCTGGAATCGTCTTCGACGGGGCATGGCGCTCCAGGCCGACCCCACAGTCCAGTACGCCGTGGGCAAGGAGCGCCGCACACTCTCACGGGCGGACCTCCAGGTGAACTCACCCTTCAACACGTATCGCTTCGTCGGCCTTCCCCCCGCGCCCATCGCCAGCCCGGGAAAGGCGGCGATCCAGGCGGCGCTGGAACCAGCCCAGGTCAAGTACCTCTATTTCGTCTCTGCCGGTGATGAGCGCCTTCACCACTTCTCCCTTACGCTGGAAGAGCACAATTCCGCTGTGGCGCGATACCGGCTGGCGCGGAATAAGTAGCGCCGTCGCCTTGCCAGCGCCCCGGCGTAGTGCTAAAACACCTTGCATGCTGCCTCGTGAGGCACCCTCCCGGATCATGGAGGAGATTGCCGTCCTCCTGTTCGACGCCGGTTCCCCCTCGACAGCCACTCGAGCCTGAGATGGCCGACCAGAATCCGCACGGCAAGCCCTGGGGGGGTCGCTTCGCCGGATCGCCTCACCCCGCCGCCGAAGGCTTCACCGCCTCGCTCTCATTCGACCGCCGGCTCTGGCCCTACGATCTCGAGGGGAGCCGGGCGTGGGCGCGAGCCCTGAACCGAGCTGGCCTGCTCACCGCGGAGGAACTCGCCCAAATTCTCAGGGGGCTGGACGAGGTGGGGCAGGAGCTGGCCGGCGGGACCTTCCCGTTCAGGACCGACCTGGAAGACATCCACATGAACATCGAACAACGGCTCACGGAGAAAATCGGGGCCGTCGGCGGGAAGCTCCACACCGGCCGCTCGCGGAACGACCAGATCGCGCTCGACGAACGGCTGTACCTCGGAGACGTGATCGGGCGGATCGACCGGGGGCTCAGGGACGTCCAGTCAGCGTTGATCCGCCGGGCGGAGGAACATCTGGGGGCGCCCATGCCCGGTTATACTCACCTCCAGCGGGCCCAGCCGGTCCTCCTCTCTCATCACCTCCTCGCGTATGTGTTCATGCTCCAGCGCGACCGGGAGCGCTACCGGGATTGCCTGGGGCGGGTGAACATCCTCCCGCTCGGATCGGGAGCACTGGCGGGTACCGCCTTTGCGATAGACCGTGAGACGCTGGCAAAGGACCTCGGCTTTCAGCGCGCCTCGTCGAACAGCCTGGACGCCGTGAGCGACCGGGATTTTCTCCTGGAGTTTCTGGCCGCCAGCGCGATCCTCGGGATGCACGGGAGCCGCCTCGCGGCGGACCTCACCCTCTGGGCCACGGCGGAGTTCGGGTTCGTGGAGTTCACCGACCAGTTCGCCACCGGCTCGTCCCTCATGCCACAGAAGAAGAACCCGGACGTGGCCGAGCTGATCCGCGGCAAGAGCGGCCGACTCTACGGCAACCTGCTCGCGGTCCTGACCACCATGAAAGGCCTCCCGCTCGCCTACAACTCCGACATGCAGGAGGACAAGGAGCCCCTCTTCGACAGCGTGGACGCCCTTGAGGCCATCCTCAGCGTGCTCCCGCCGATGCTGGCCAGCCTCGCCTTCAACACTGAGCGAATGCGCCAGGCTGCGGGGGCTGATTATTCCACTGCTACCGACCTCGCCGACTACCTCGTGCGGAAGGGTCTCCCCTTCCGACAGGCCCACGAGGTGGTGGGGCGGGTGGTGCGTCACGCGATGGAGACGAAACGGCCGCTCGATGGGCTGCCGCTCGAGGAGTTCGGGCGCTTCTCCCCCCTCTTCGCCGCCGACGTCTTCGGCGTGATCAGCGTGGAGGCGGCGCTCCGGGCGCGATCGGTAGTCGGCGGAACCTCGCCTGACGCCGTCAGGCGAGCGCTGTCGGAGGCCAAGGCTCTCGCGGCCGAGGGACTCTGATGCTGCGGGCCGGGATCGCCCTCCTAGTGGCGTTGACCCTTCTGGGCTGCGGGAAGACCGGCCCACCCGTGGCGCCCGAGCGGCGACTCCCCGCCACCGTGTCCGACCTCTCCGGCGTCATCGAGGGGAATGCTCTCATCCTGACCTGGACCAACCCCGCCGCGCGCGTGGACGGCAGCCGCCTGAAGGACCTCGCCGCGATCCGGATCTACCGGCGGGAGGACACGGGGGATGGGGAGCCCAAGCCCGCGATCCTGTCCTGGGGAAAGGTGGTCGGCTACGACGAGATCACGGCCATTCGGCTCGCCAGCCCGGCCCCCGCCAAAGTCGAGGGGTCCCGCGTGACCTGGACCGACCAGGACAAGCTCACCGTGGGGCGCCGCTACACGTACGTGCTCACCGCCGTGGACTCGATCGAACGTTCGAGCGCGCCCTCCGCCCGGCTGGTCGTGGGATTCCTGGCCGCCCCCCGTCCGCCCGACGGGCTGACCGCGAAGGCCAGCGAAGGCGAGGTGCGCCTGGCATGGTCGCCGCCCGCCCTCCTCGTGGACGGCTCAACGCCGCCGGGACCGCTCGGCTACGAGCTCCTGCGTGGCTCCAGCGCGGAGGGGCCGTTCGCGCCGGTCACCCCCGATCCCATCGCCACCACCGGGTTCACCGATCACGGGCTCACGAACGAGCAGACCTACTACTATGCGGTGCGCGCCGTGAGGGTGGACCCGAGCGGCAGAGCCCGGAGCGAACCGTCCCAGGTTGTTGCCGCCACCCCCGTGAAGCTCACGCCCCCATTCCCGCCGACAAACCTCGTGGCAGTCCCGTCGGAGACCGCGGTCCGCCTGGCCTGGCAGGCGAGCCCGGAACCAGACGTGGCGGGCTATGTCATCTATCGGGCATCTGCGCCCGGCGCCGACTTCGTCCGCCTGACCCCGACCCCGATCACCAGGACCACCTACACCGACCGCTCTGTGGAGCGCGGCAGGACCTACTCGTACGTCGTCACCGCTGTCGATCGGGCCACCCGTCCCAACGAGAGCGCCCGATCCGCGCCTGCCAGCGCGACCGTGCCTTGACTTCCCCCCTCGTGCGTGTTACGGTCACCGCGAACCCGCAGGAGCAACCGAGCCATGCCGCATTTTGAATACCGAAGCGGAGAGCTTCACTGCGAGTCCATTCCGCTTCGGACGATCGCCGATGCCGTGGGTACACCCACCTACGTCTATTCGCGCACGACGCTCCTCGGGAATTACCGCGCCTACGCGACCGCCTTCGCGGGCCACCCGCACGTCATCGCCTACGCGATGAAGGCCAACGCGAACCTCGGCATCCTCACGGTCCTTGCTCGCGAGGGAGCAGGCACCGACGTCGTCTCCGGGGGCGAGCTGTTCCGCGCCCTCAAGGCCGGCGTCCCTCCCAAAAAGATCGTCTTCGCCGGCGTGGGGAAAAATCGCGAGGAGATGCGGGATGCCCTGAAGGCCGACATCCTGATGTTCAACGTAGAATCGGCGGCGGAGCTCGCCCTGCTGGACCGCGTGGCCCAGGAGTTGGGGATCCGCGCTCCGGTGGCGCTCAGGGTCAACCCCGACGTCGATCCCAAAACCCATCCCTATATCTCGACGGGGCTCAGGTCTTCCAAGTTCGGGATCCCGATTTCCCGGGCGCTGTCCGAGTATGAGCACGCCCACCGGCTCGCCGGCATCGAGGTGGTGGGCGTTCACATGCACATCGGCTCCCAGCTCACCAGCGTGGCGCCCATTGCCGACGCCCTGGCGCGCGTTGTGGATCTGGTGGCGATCCTCCGATCAAAGGGAATCTCCATTCGCTACCTGGACGTGGGAGGCGGGCTCGGGATCCGCTACCGGGACGAGGAACCCGCGAGCCCGCGCGAGCTGGCCGAGGCTATCCTGCCCGCCGCCAGACCGCTCGGGGTGACGCTGATCCTGGAGCCGGGGCGCTCGTTGGTAGGCGACGCCGGTCTCCTGCTGACGCGCGTCCTCCACAATAAAGAGACGGGGGACAAGCGGTTCGTGGTCGTGGACGCGGCCATGAACGACCTGATCCGCCCCAGCCTCTACGACGCGTATCACGAAATCCTGCCCGTCCGGAATCTCCGGGGCCGGCCACAGCGCACGGTGGACGTGGTGGGCCCTATTTGCGAGTCGGGGGACTTCCTGGCCAAGGACCGCGCCCTCCCCGAAGTGGACGAGGGCGACCTCCTGGCGGTGATGAGCGCGGGCGCCTACGGGTTTGCCATGGCCTCCAACTACAACGCCCGCCCGCGAGCCGCCGAGGTGCTCGTGGACGGGAGCCGGTACTCCATCGTCAGGCGCCGCGAAAGTTACGAGGACCTGATAGCCGGAGAGTCCATTTGAAGGCCCCCTCACCCTCCCCTCTCCCCCCACAGGGGGAGAGGATAAAGGTGAGGGGATCGGGGTGAAGGAGGAGTAGGCACATGAAACCGACGTTTCAGGGATCACTGGTCGCGCTGGTCACGCCATTCCGGGACGGCAAGGTGGACGAGCCGAAGCTGCGCGAGCTCGTGGAGTTCCACATCGCCAACGGAACCGATGTCCTCGTTCCCTGCGGAACCACGGGCGAGTCCCCTACCCTGACCCACGACGAGCACAAACGCGTCGTGGAGATCGTGATCGAAGCGGCGCGCGGGCGCGTGCCGGTGGTGGCGGGAACCGGCTCCAACTCCACCGCCGAGGCCATCGACCTCACAGCCCACGCCAAGAAAGCCGGCGCCGCGGGGGCGCTCGTCGTGAACCCGTACTACAACAAGCCCACTCAGGAGGGCTTGTACCGCCATTTCAAGGCGATCGCGGAATCCGTGGACATCCCGATCCTGGTTTACAATATCCAGGGCCGGACCGCGGTCAACGTGGAAACCGAGACCATGACCCGGCTTGCCAAAATCCCGAATATCGTCGGGGTCAAGGAGGCCTCGGGCTCGCTGGACCAGATGACCCAGGTGATCCTCGCCTGCGGCCCCGACTTCACGGTTCTCTCGGGCGATGACACCCTCACGCTCCCCCTCATGGCCGTGGGAGGGCGCGGGGTGATCTCGGTGGTCGCCAATATCGTGCCGAGGGAGACCGCCGACATAACCCACGCCGCGCTGGAGGGCGACTGGAAGCGAGCCCGCGAGCTCTTCCACCGCCTCTTCCCGCTCTGCCGGGCCATGTTCATCGAGACCAACCCGATCCCGGTGAAGGAAGCCATGGCGATGATGGGAATGATCGCACCGGAGTTCAGGCTTCCGCTCTGCCGGATGGCTGACGGGAATCGCGAGCGCCTCCGGACGGTCCTCCAGCAGTTTGGCCTCTTGAAGGCCTAACCTCGCCCCCTCACCTTTATCCTCTCCCCCGCTGGGGGAGAGGGCGGGGTGAGGGGGAGTAACTCCAGGTGAGCCATGCCTGACGTAGTTGTGGCCGGCGCTGCCGGCCGGATGGGAAGCCGTGTCGTCGCCTGCCTCCGAGACACGCCGGAACTCAGGCTGGTGGGAGCCCTCGAGGCGTCGGGGCATCCCGCGCTCGGCCGCGATGCCGGCGAGGTGGCCGGCGTGGGGCCGCTCGGCGTCCCGATCGGGGCCGACGCGGCCGCCACTCTGACACGCGACCGGATCCTCATCGAGTTCTCGGTCCCCGAAGCCACGGTGGAACATCTCCGCATCATCGCTCGCGTCAGCAGCCGGGCGGTGGTCGGGACCACCGGTCTCACGGCGTCCCAGCGCGAGGAGATCGCGCGGCTGGCCGAGAAGGTGCCGATTCTCGTCTCGCCCAACATGAGCGTCGGGGTCAACCTCGCCTTCAAGCTCCTGGCGCAGATGGCCCACGTGTTGGGGGACGACTACGACGTGGAGATCACCGAGACTCATCACCGCTTCAAGAAGGATGCCCCCAGTGGCACCGCGCTCCGCATGGCCGAGGTGATCGCCGATGCCCTGGGACGCGACCTCGACCGCGTCGCGGTCTACGGCCGGCAGGGGACACCGGGAGAGCGCACACAGAAGGAGATCGGCCTCCTGTCGCTGCGCTCGGGCGACGTGGTGGGCGAGCACACGGTCACCTTCGGCAATCTCGGCGAGCGACTCGAGCTGACCCACCGGGCCCACAGCCGCGACACCTTCGCCCGGGGCGCGATCCGCGCCGCACGCTTCATCGCGAGCGCCTCCCCCGGGCTCTACTCGATGCAGGACGTCCTCGGCCTCAAGTAATACTCGGCCCGCGCCGGGGAAGGCAAGGAGATGCCCCATGAAGATCGTCAGGTTCAAGGCCGGCGGCAAGACCCGCTACGGAGCTCTCGAGGGCACCCATGTGGTGGAGTATTCGGGAACCCCGTTCGGCACTTTCAAGCGGGGCCGGAAGAAGTTCCCCGTCAAACAGGTGGTGCTGCTGGCTCCCGTGGTCCCCTCCAAGATCGTGGCTGTGGGACTCAACTATCGAGACCACGCCCAGGAGGTGAACCACCCCATCCCCGAGGAGCCGATCCTCTTCATCAAGCCGACCAGCGCGCTGATCGGTCCCGATGACCCTATCGTCTACCCGCCCCTCTCCCAGCGCGTGGACTACGAGGCGGAGCTCGGCGTCGTGATCAAAAAGCGCTGCCGGAACGTCCCCCCCGAGCGGGCGCGCGAGTACATCCTCGGTTATACCTGCGTGAACGACGTGACAGCGCGGGATCTCCAGCGAAAGGACGGCCAGTGGACCCGCGGCAAGTCCTTCGACACCTTCTGCCCCGTGGGACCGTGCATCGCCACGGACATCGACCCCAATGCCGCGGACATCGAGACCTACCTGAACGGGGAGCGGAGGCAGGCTTCCAACACCAAGCATTTCATCTTCCCCGTGGAGGACGTCGTCGCCCGGATCTCGCAGGTGATGACCCTGCTGCCGGGCGACCTCATCGCTACCGGGACGCCCTCGGGCATCGGCCCCATGCAGCCGGGCGACAAGGTCGAGGTGAGGATCGAGGGGATCGGCAGTCTGCGGAACTCCGTGGTGCGCCTCTGATGCGGGATCCCGCGGACCGCCTGAAGCGCCTGCCCCCGTATCTCTTCGCCGAGATCGACCGGAAGAAGCGCGAGGTCCTCGCCAGGGGCGTCGATGTGATCGACCTGGGGATCGGGGACCCCGATCTCCCCACACCCCCCCATATCATCCAGGCCCTCCAGAGAGCGGCAGAGGATCCAGAAAACCATCGCTATCCTTCCTACGAGGGAATGCCCGCCTTTCGTCAGGCGGTGGCGGATTGGTACGCCAAACGCTTCAACGTGCGCCTCGACCCCGAGCAGGAGGTGTTGACCCTCGTCGGCTCCAAGGAGGGGACGGCCCACATGCCGCTCGCGTTCGTGAACCCCGGCGAGGTCGTGCTGGTTCCCGATCCCGGGTATCCGGTGTACGCCGCAGGGACGTGGTTCGCCGGCGGTGAGGTGCACTGGATGGCCCTCCGGCGGCAGCACGGGTTTCTTCCCGACCTCGACGCGATTCCCGCCGACGTCGCGCGCCGCGCAAAACTGATGTATCTCAACTACCCCAATAACCCCACCGCGGCCGTGGCGACGCGCGAGTTCTTCGCCCGTGTCGTCTCGTTCGCCCGCAGCCACGGGATTCTCGTCTGCCACGACCTCATGTACTCCGAGCTCAAGTTCGACGGCTACGAGCCGCCGAGCTTTCTCGAGATCGAGGGAGCGCGGGAGGTGGCAGTCGAGTTCCACTCGCTCTCCAAGACGTATTCGATGACAGGCTGGCGGCTGGGCTTCTGCGTGGGGAACGGGGCGGCGCTGGCCGGCCTCGGCAAGGTCAAGACCAACGTGGACTCCGGGGTCTTCCAGGCCGTTCAATACGCGGGCATTGCCGCCCTGACGGGACCCCAGGAGCTGCCCGAGCAGTACCGGAGGACCTACCAGAAGCGGCGCGACGTCGCGGTCGGGGGGCTCAAAGCGCTCGGGTGGGACGTGGACGTACCCAAGGGCACTTTCTTCGTCTGGGCCCCGGTGCCCGGAGGGCTGGACTCGCGCAGCTTTGCGACCCGGCTCCTCGAAGAGGTCGGCGTCGTCGTGACCCCCGGCGTGGGCTTTGGCCCGTCCGGCGAAGGGTTCTACCGGATCGCCCTCACGGTGGCCGAGGCGCGGCTGGCCGAGGCGATGGCCCGCCTCAAAGGATTCCGCTTGTGAGCGTGATGCCCACGCCCCGCGGAGGCCCTGATACAATATTCCTGGAAAACGTGACCTTCTTCGGCCATCACGGGGTCACGAAGGCTCAGCAGACCGTCGGCGCCTGGTTCTCTGTGGATGTGGAGCTGTCGCTGGATCTGACCCCGGCTTCCCTCTCCGACGACCTGGGGGCGACCGTGGACTACGGCGTGGTCGCCCGGCGGATTGTCGAGATCGGTACGAAGGAGCGGGTAAACCTGCTGGAGCGGCTCGCAGGGCTGCTGGCCAACGCGCTCCTCCGGGACTTTCCAGCGCGGCAGGTCCGGCTGCGCGTCCGGAAGCTCACACCGCCCATGGAGGGGCTCCACGGAATCCCCGGAGTCGAGATCACGCGGAGACGGTAGCGGCGGTCACCATGACGCGCGTGTTCCTGAGCCTCGGTTCGAACCTGGGCGATCGTCTCGAGTTGCTGCAAAAGGCGGTCGGCCTGCTAACGGCGACCGAGGGCGTCAGGCTCCTGGACGCCTCCCGCCTCTACGAAACCGAACCCTGGGAGAGCGTGCCGGGGCAGACCGTGCAGCGAGCCGGCTGGTTCCTGAATTGCGTCGTGGCCATCGAGACGACGCTTTCCCCTGCCGCCCTGCTCAAGCGGGTCCATCAAATCGAGAACGCCCTGGGGCGGGTCCGCTTGGGAGGCTCCCCGGAGGCCACACGGTATGAGCCCCGCACCCTGGATATGGACATCCTGCTCTACGGGGAGCAGGTGATCAGCGCCCCCGACGACCTCCACATCCCCCACCTCCTGATGCACGAGCGGGGATTCGTCCTCAAGCCCCTGGCTGACCTCGAGCCCGAGCTGGAACACCCCGTCCTCTACCGGACCGTCCGCGAGCTCCTCCTAGAGCTGGAGGACGAGCACCAGGTGATGCCCGCCGAACATCCCAGGCGGTGGTTTGAGCCCTGAATGCCCGACCCCGAGTTCCAGCGCCAGGCCCTCGAACACCTCAACGCCCTCTACAACCTGGCCGTCTACCTGACCCGGAACGGCTCCGAGGCCGAGGACCTGGTCCAGGAGACCTACCTCCGCGCGTTTCGCTTTTCCCACCGCTTCCAGCCGGGAACCCATCTGCGGGCCTGGATGTTTCAAATACTGAGGAATACGTTCCTCACCTTCTACCGCCACCGGGAGCGGGAGCCGGCTTTCCTGGACGAGGAGGACCTCGACACCGCACGAGAAACCATGTTCCACGACGCCCCCCCGCGAGACGGCGCATCCGTTGAGGTCCACGCGGATCTGGGCCGGGCGTTGGCCCAGCTGCCCGAGGAGTTTCGGACCATCCTCCTGTTGGCGGAGGTCGAAGAGCTTTCGCTCGAGGAGGTGGCGCAAATCATGGGGTGCCCGGTGGGGACGGTGAAGTCTCGCATCTTCCGCGCCAAGGAGCGGTTGCGGGGATTTCTCTCGGATTACGGCGAGGAGTTCAGGAGCTAGACGATGAGGGGCGAAGAGTTCAGGGAAGACCCGGGAGAGGGGGCGCGGTTTCGGCGCCTCCTGGCCGAGCGGCTTCCACGCCATGCGGCCCCTGCCCGGCTGCGGGAGGCGATTGTCGCGACAACCACCCCGCCCCGGAGATCGCCGTGGTGGGCTCCCGCCCTCAGCGCCCTGGCCACCGCTTTGGTCATGGCGCTCGTGGGGCTGCCGTTCCTGCCTCACGCGCCCCAGCCCGACTCGCTCCAGCCCATTGTGAACGCCGTGCTCTCCGCGCACATGCAGAGCCTGCTCTGGGGGGAGCCGCGCCCGGAGGCGGTGTGGGTTGCAGCCCCCCGCGTCATGGAGGAAACGGGAATCGGCCTCTCTTGGTTTTTCCAGGGCGACGCCGAGGTCCAGCTCATCAACGTGGAGCCGATGATCCTAGAAGGGCGGCGGGCCCTCGCCCTCACCTACAGGGACTCCGAGGGGCACTGGCTGACCTACCTGCTTGTCCGCGGCGCGGGAGTCTCCCTGCCAAAGCAGGGACGCGTCCAGATCGACGGATTCCGACCGCTTCTCACCAAAGTGGATGGCTTCTCGCTTTTCGTCTGGAAGCAGCAGGACCTGGCCTGCTTCCTGATCTCCGATCTGGTCTCCGAGCAAGACCTCTCGCGCTTCAAGGAGGTCTTCCTGAAAGTTCGGAGCGCCACGGAGGTGGTGCCGAACAGCTAACCCCCCTCACCTTCTATCCTCTCCTCCCAGGGATCGCTCCACGACGAACGGCAGCACCATCACCGCGTAGGCCACCATCACCACCT
>CAYRZF010000051.1:12559-15139 GCA_964428805.1 uncultured bacterium
GATCGCTCCACGACGAACGGCAGCACCATCACCGCGTAGGCCACCATCACCACCTCGGAGTCCCCGAAGTTGTGCTCGAAGAGCCCCGCCACCAGAAATCCGACAATGGCCACAAGGCTCCCCGCCACCAACCTCCACTCCCGCGCCTGAGCCGGCCCGATTCGCCTGAGGAGCCGCGCGCCGCGAAGGAAGAACGCACTCCAGATCCAGAGCCACGCGGCGAGCCCGAGAAGTCCGCGCTCGGCCGTGATCTGGAGCGGCGTGTTGTGAACGTGGCTGGTGGTCTTCCGGTGGGCCTCGGGCAGCGCGTACCGGGGAAACACGGCCTTGACCTGGCCGGGGCCGACGCCTGTGAGCGGGTGATCCCGGATGATCGCCAGCCCGCTCTGCCACATGAGGAGTCGCTCCCGCATCGTCGGATCCGACGGGTCCGCGAAGCTCCGGATCCGATGCTCCAGCGGGCCCGCCGGAAGCAGCAGGATCCCCAGGAGCACGGCCGCGATCGCCACGAGCACCGAGAACCGCCGGAGGAAGAGGGAGAGTGCGATCGCCCCCGCCACGAATCCGAGCCAGGCTCCGCGCGTCAGGGTCAGGACGAGCCCCAGCCCCGAGATCGCCCATGCCGGGAGCATCCACCGCTGCCGTTCCCCCGTTCGCCCGATGAGCCGGGGCAGAGTTGCCAGCAACACCAGGGTCAGGACCCCGGCGAGGGTCATGTAGATGCTGAAGAAGCCGTGGGCACGATCGCACCGATGAAAGAAGCGAGCGAGCACCGCCAGGCGCACCGGCTCACGGGGACACAGAGCCACCTGGATGACGCTGAGCCCGGCGTGGATCGCGAGCAGAAGGAACAGCCGGGTGAGGAACTTGTCGGCAGCGTCAACGTCCGGGAGGGCCTCGAGGAGCACGTAGAGAACGGCAAAAAGGAGCAGGCCCCTGGCATCCACCAGGCTCGCCGCCGGATTCTCTGAGCGGAAGGCTGAGAGCAGAGTCGCCGCGGCAAACGCCAAGACCGGCCCGGCCAGGGGGAAGCCCAGCGCCGCGCGCACTGAGGCGTTCCGAAGCCTCCAGAGCCCGAGGAGTGCCAGGAGCGCCAGGACCGACTCGGAGAGCGTGATCGAAAACGCGAGCCCCACCAGGAACAGGGCGAGGACCCACTGATGAACAGAGCGCGCGTCGCTCAATAGGCGTTCTGGCCCCGGAAGATCCGCACCAGGGTGAGCCAGAGGATTTTGAGGTCGAGCCCGAGCGACCAGCGCTCGATGTAGTCGAGATCGAACTCGATCCGCCGATCGAGGGAGGTGTTACCGCGCCAGCCGTTGACCTGGGCCCAGCCGGTGATCCCGGCCTTGACCTTGTGGCGGAGCATATAGCCAGGGATGTTCCGGCGGAATTCCTCGACGAAGACCGGCCGCTCCGGGCGGGGCCCGACCAGGCTCATCTCCCCCCGTAGGACGTTGATGAGCTGGGGAAGCTCATCGAGGCTCAGGCGGCGGAGGGCCGCTCCCAGCCTCGTCCGCCTCGGATCATCGGGCCTGGCCCAGACGGGGCCCGTCCGGGCCTCGGCGTCGGTCGGCATGGTCCGGAACTTCAGCATCCAGAACCGCCGGCCGTCGAGCCCCATCCGCTCCTGGCGGTAGAGGACCGGCCCCGGGGAGGTGAGCCTGATCCCGAGGGCGATGAGGGCCATGAGCGGGGCCGCGGTGACGAGGGCCAGCCCGCCGAAGAGAAAATCGAAGCCGCGCTTGAGGACCCGATTCCAGCCCTGGAGGGGCGATTCGCGAAGGTGGATGAACGGCACCCCCTCGAACTCCTCGATGCCGCCCCGGAGCGAGGCGAAGCGGATGATGTCGGGGACCACATGGATCGCCACGGGGTCATCTCCGATCTCGCCGAGGAGCATCGCGAGCCTCGGGAGATCTTCGTGAGGGATTGCCAGGATCACATGATCCACGGCGTGGCCGTCCAGGACCGTTCTGAGATCGGCGTAGCCGCCCAGCCACTTCGTCTGATGGCCCAACCCCTCCTTGTCGTCGCCGACCACACCGAGCACCTGAATCCCGACATCCGGCCGGAGGCGCAGGCGCCCGATCACGGTCTCGGCAAGCTCCCCGGAGCCCACAATGACCGCGTGGCGGAGGTTGTAGCCCCGGCGCCGGGCGACCCGCAAGGCCTCGCGGAAGACGGCCCGCGAGAAACTCACGGTGACGATCGAGAGAACCCAGAAGTAGACGATGACGAGGCGGGAGAATTCGAACGAGCGGAAGAAAAACGTCATGATGGCGACGAGGACCAGGCTGCCCAGGGTGGAGGCCTTGGCGACATCCACCCATTCGGAGAGCCGGGTTCCCAGGCGGCGCGGGCGGTAGAGGTCGAAGGCCCGGAAGGCCGCGGCCCACACGAGAACGATCGGGACGAGGAGATAGAGGTACGGCGCGAGCGGCGGCACTCCGCGGTAGACGGGAATCGGGCCCAGGTAGAAGCGCAGGTAGTAGGCCAGCACCCAACAGGCCGCGATCAGAACCAGATCGCCGCCGAGCGTCAGCTGCTCGAAGAGGCGGGCGTTCGCCTTCAGCACCG